>NZ_NEGD01000005.1:0-226110 GCF_002135245.1 Acinetobacter sp. ANC 4218
TTAAACAGCGTAATACGCCAAGCGATCAAAAAACGTAAAGTCTTTCCAACGGATGATTCTGTACGTAAAGTGATTTACCTGGCAATTGATGCAGCGTCTAAAAAGTGGAATATGCCTATTCGCGACTGGCGTTTAGCCATGAGCCGCTTTATTATTGAATTCGGTGACCGCTTAAGCAATCACCTTTAAATTTATGAAAAGCAATTACACAAAATTATTTACAGGCTCTTTTTATCTGCTTCATGTGCTTCTATTTTTTCTTCAATGCTTTCTTTTATTTTATCGCCTATTTCATCAGTTGCAGACTCAACAGCTTTCTCTCCAACCTTATAAGCCTCTTGTACAGCTGTACCTAAAACTCCACCACTAATTAAATTCAATCCTAAAGTTAATAGAACCTTAGGTAAACTAGGTAACAATGCGTGATATGCAGCTGCAGCTTTTCCTTTAAAAGCATCTATATGTTTTTGGTCAAGATCACAATCTTTAGATAAACAACTTGTGATCTCAGAACTAATCACTAAAAAAGGATCATCTAAATAATCATTTGCAAAAGCGTCCAGATAAATCACATTATGATCCGTATCACTTAAATGTTTAGCCCAATGCCGAACAAACCATGTTTTACCTTCACCCCAACGTGCATCCAAAGCCAATACCGCACCGCATTGCAAACGATCTACATAGTTAGTCAGTTGTTCCCCTAAACGTTTCCGATCCCATAAATCTCCTTCCCAGGCTTCATTAATATTTTCAAAATTGTCACGTTGCCAATTTAATTGATCTTTTTCATGCATTTTTTAATTCATTATTAATAAGTTACTACATTTATGATATGACAATTTTAAAGAACTGTTCACATCTATTTTTACAGATGGTTGCAAATAAAAAATCTGCTTACAATTTCCTCAGACTTTAGTTTTAAGCCCGCTAGTTTTTAAACAAAATCATGATAGATTAAATTATAAAATTGTTTTAGGGAATAAATTATCCCCATGAAATTACTAGGTTTTATTTTAATAGAAATACAGCTAGTATCAAATTTCAAACGTTTTTATTGAACAAGAAGTTCTAGTCTTAATACGATACATTTTAGTAAGGATTATAAGGAGAAATACACATGGCTTATCAAAATATCTTAGTACCAGTTGACGGTTCAGAAACAGCTTATGCAGCAGTGGCCAAAGCAGCTGAGTTTGCTAAAGCATTTGGCAGTAAAATTACAGTAGTTCAAGTTTTAGCACTTGATCCGTATATCGCAGCAGAATACATTTCTGCTAGCCAAACCAATGACTTGATTGAACGTGCTCGTAATGCGATTGTTGATTCGCTAGCAACAGCAAAGGCAAAATTCAATGAACAAGGCCTTGAGGTGGAAACTAAACTTCTTGAAGGACAAGTGATTCACCGTGAAATTGTGAGAGCTGCTGAAGATAGCCATGCTGATTTGATCATCATTGGTTCACATGGCCGTACAGGTCTGAAAAAATTGTTCCTGGGTAGCGTTGCTCAAAGCGTACTCGGAGAATCTCATATTCCGGTGCTGATTGTTCGCCAATAATATTCCATTATATTTCCCATCTTTAACTAAAGGTGGGAAAATTTTATTCCGATAATCAATCTACCTACAGCTTCTATCAACTATTCATCCACTGATATTGTTTTAAATTAATTTTATCTCCAATCACCATTACCCCTTCTGCCACTAATTTTAATCGTTGAATATTTTCTCCGCTTTCATTTAATTTGCTTAGGCTAATTTTTCCTTGAGAGTTGATAACCCTATGCCAGGGAATATCCGCCTCTGCCTCCAGATGCTTTAATACATAACCGACTAAACGCGCATGTTTGGGCAAACCTGCCATACGGGCAATCTGCCCATAACTGGCCACTTTAGCATATGGAATTAAGGCAACCACTTGCAGAATTTGACGCGCCAACTCATCACTGGAGCGACCTGAATGTTCTGGCATATAAGCTCCCTAAATCATCCCATTTAAACTTTCAAGCTATAAAAAAAGCCCGTTATGAGCTTCTTTTATCCGTGTTTTACGCTTAGAAATTATCCGGACTTTCCAAACGTTTCACCACTTGCACCTTCTCTGGATTATGCATGACTGCAACACCATCTTCGGCTTTTTTATCAATTAAGGCATCCGGGTTATATACGGTAATAGTTTCATTGCCGTTGGTATCTTCACCGACAATATACTGAAAGCCTTTGCGATTCATTTTATGACACAAGCGTTGATACCAGCCCTTAAAACCCGTGGTTTCTTCATTGGGGTTATAATAAAAGGCATTCATGACCGCAGGCAAACCCAGTCCACAGACTACGCCGGAAAGTAGAACGGCAATAAAGGTATAGCCTACCAGGATACTGCTGTACTCACTGAGTTCAGGAATATTCGCCACCGCCAGAATCAAGGCAAGCGAGATTCCGCCACGTACCCCACCCCATGATAAAATTGCTAAACTACCATTATAGCTTTTGTTTCTAAAGTTCGGAAAAAAGGCAAAGGACAGATAGTTGGCAGCAAAGCGCGAAGCATGCAGAATCAGGAACGCCACAATACCGCCTAAAATCAGGCTGATGCTTAAATCCAGAATAAACAGTTCCAAACCAATCAAGGTGAACAAGAAGGAATTGATGATTCCTTCAACCGTATGCCAGAAATGATTGACTTCACGAATTTCACGTTCCTGTAAAATTTCCTTCCACTTATTCCCAACCACCAAACCACCAATCACACAGGCAATTGGTGCCGAAGCATGGGCAAATAAAGCCACCAAGTATGAACCACAAGCCAGCAATGCGGTGGTTAAAATCAAAGATTCCATTTCGTGTTTGCCACGAAGCAGTCTTAAAATGCCCAGACCAAAACCCCAGCCAATAATTATGGCCACCACAATCTCGTAAAGCAAAGTTTGCAACGTACCCACAATGGTAAAATGTTCACCCTGCAATACATATAATAAAGTCATGAATACGGCGATACACATGGCATCATTAAACAGTGATTCACCTTCCAGTTTAACCATCAGGTGATGCGGTGCACGTACCGAACTGAGTACACCTTTAATTCCGATCGGGTCAGTCGCACCCAGTGCAGCGCCTAACAGTAAAAGCACCAGTAAATCGACATGCTTGCCAATCAGGAATTGATAGCCATATAAAGTAACACCAAAAAACACCGCACACAGTACCAGTGCAATACTGGCCAATATACTGATCGGCTTCCAGTGGCTTTTTAAATCGGACACTTTAAATTTTAAAGCGGAAGAGGTCAGGATAAAACAGATCACACCATTGATTAAAAAATCATAGAAATCAATATGACGAACTGCTTCTTCAATATTGTGAATATTAATGGTGATGAACTTGTTGCCACTGAGTAAACTGGCACCCCATTGTAAAATAAAGACGAAAATTGCTGAAACAATGGGTACACCTATCGCCTGTGGGAAACCTAAAATACGCTTATTAAAAATAGTCGTTGCAATTGAAAGCGCAAAAATAACTGTAAAGACCTGAAGAAAAAAGAAATTTCCCATTAAAGTTCCAATTTGAGCGATTGATTGGAATAAAGCGAACGCATCCCACCATTTCCAAATAAATATTTAATTCAATACTATTTATTCACCGAATCAGTTTAACCATTTTTTCTTTGACCCACAAAATAGTTAAGTTTTTTTACATATTTTTAGCAATGATTTAACATAGCCCAAGATCCATTTATTTAGTATCTCCTCGTTTCTTTCATTTCTCTCTACATTAAGTTGAATTTAACCATGCATCAAACAGTTAAAACCATATTTCGGCTTTTTTTTGCAGGGATCATTTTTCTTATTACCTTGACTTTATTTTTGAGTATTTTTTCAAAAAGCCGAGAAATTATAAAAGCAGATCAAGCTTTTCAGTACGCTACGCAGATTTCCTTAAAATCTACACCTGACAAACAACTGGTGCTGGTCTCGAATAATCAACGCCCGGATCAGGCCATTTATATTGTGATCGCACAGAATGGTTATATTGCCAAATTAAACTGCCAGCATTATCTGCAAGATATTTGTACAAATGAATATAACCAGTCCCATACCCGACAAATCCAGCAATTAGAGCTATTAAAAATTGGGCAGCAATTCTATATCCAGCAAATCAATTATAAAAATAGCCTGACCCAAAAGCAGCAGCAATGGTCTTATTCCAAGCCGCAAATTGAGCAATTTTATCAGACTGATATTTCAGATTTAAAATATCACCTGTTTAGTATGGCACTGTTTGCATTGGCAGCACTGTATGTATCGATTCGAATTATCCGAAACTTTAAACAGTTTATTCATGGTTAACAAAAAAGAGGATATTAAATCCTCTTTTTTAATGTCTCATTTCTATTTAAATGGCTTGATTAAAAGTATCACAATCGTTGATATTTCCCGATTTCAAACCGGTTTCAAACCATTTCATGCGCTGCTGGCTGCTGCCATGAGTAAAACTATCGGGTACCACCTGCCCGGTCGCACGTTTCTGTAAATAGTCATCACCAATCTTATGCGCTGCATCCATAGCTTCTTCAATATCGCCCTGCTCCAGAAACTGGGTTCGTTGCTGGTTATGATACGCCCAAATCCCGGCAAAACAGTCTGCCTGTAATTCCTGACGTACAGAAAGCTGGTTACCTTGCACTTCACTCGATTGGGCACGGGCTTTTTGCACTTGTGCTGAAATACCTAACAGCGTTTGCAGATGATGTCCCACTTCATGAGCCACCACATAAGCCTGGGCAAAATCACCGGCCTGATCCTGGCGGGACAATTCCGTGCTGTTTTGCTCACCGGAAATACCCATTTGCTGACGCATATCCTTAAAGAAAGCCGTATCGATATACACTTTCTGATCTGAAGGACAATAGAAAGGCCCCATGGCAGATTGTGCGGTACCGCAGCCCGAATCCACGATGCCATTAAACATCACCAGTTTCGGTGCGGCATACTGCGCATTAAGCTGCTGCTGGAACACTTGCGACCAGGTATCTTCGGTATCTGCCAATACGGTACCGACAAAATCCATGGCTTCCTGCTGTTCTGGGCTTGGATTCTCCAAACCTCTGGTTTCAGCCGGTTGTGATTGTGAAGTGACCTGTTTGGTGGACTGATAGGCTTGTTGAGGATCAACTCCAAAAAACTTCCAGGCCACGAATGCGACGATCAGCCCCAAGATACTAATCCCACCTGCTTTAGCTCCGCCACCACCACGACGGTCTTCTACATTGCTACTGATTCGACGTCCTTTCCAGCGCATAGTGCTTTTCCTTAGAATTAGCTCAATCTATTTTAGCGAGCTTTTTCATCATTAAGCCTGTTTTGACTTGGACTTCATCTTCTGAATAACGCTAACCATAATTAAAACTAACAATCCAGCAACAAAACCAATCCCCAGATTAATTAAGGTCGGGGTCACTGCACCAATAATATTGCCCATTGAAGGAAGGTGTTGTACATAATCGACCGAATCTTCAGTGAAATGATGAAACCATGGAATGGTATGAGTAATAATTCCGCCACCCACTAGGAACATGGCAATGGTTCCGACAATGGTCAAAGTTTTCATCAGTTTTGGGGCAAACGCCAGCAAACCGCGTCCCACAGTTTGCTTGAAACCCGATGCCTGCTTGGTTAAGTACAATCCCAAATCATCAATTTTGACAATCATGGCGACAAAACCATATACCCCAATGGTCATGATAATCGCAATCGCTGAAAGCACCATCACCTTAGTACCAAAAGCAGCTGTTGCCACGGTACCCAATGAAATCACCACAATTTCAGCAGACAAAATAAAGTCGGTACGAATCGCACCTTTGATTTTTTCTTTCTCGAACTTGGCCAAATCGGTTTCAATGGCATTGAATTCTGCTTCAGCTGCTTCTTCCGTCGTAGCTTTTTTATGCTGCAAACTGTGCAGTACTTTTTCTACCCCTTCATAACACAGGAACAGACCACCAACCATCAATAACGGATTGATCAGCCACGGCGCGATCACACTAATCAGTAACGCCAAAGGCACCAGAATCAGCTTATTCACAAAAGAGCCTTTGGCTACCCCCCAAACCACAGGCAGCTCACGCTCTGCACGCACGCCACTCACCTGTTGGGCATTGAGTGCCAGATCATCACCCAATACGCCTGCGGTTTTTTTTGCCGCCATTTTACTCATGACAGCAACGTCGTCTAAAACAGTTGCAATATCATCTAATAATATTAATAAACTACTCGCCATTCCTGTTATCCCTAAAGGTTCTATCGGCTATTTTAAAGAGAAAGATTCAAAAAAACTGTATCCACATCATTAAATTGTTCTTATTTTTTCAATGATCTGTTTTTATAGTGCCTGACATTCAAAAACATTATGCCGTACAATAAGGCAATACATCAGCATATAAGTATGTAGTGTTCACTACTTTGGAATAGAGAGATAATGAGTAATCAAGACAATCGTCCTGTTATTTTGACTGGCGACCGCCCAACCGGACAACTTCATTTAGGTCATTTTGTAGGTTCTTTACGTTCACGCGTAGGTTTACAGGATTCTCACCATCAACATCTCCTTCTTGCTGATGCCCAAGCTTTAACCGACAACGCCGATAACTTTGAAAAAGTACGCCGTAATATTATTGAAGTGGCAACAGATTATTTGGCTGTAGGTATTGACCCGACCAAAACCACGATCTGTGTTCAGTCCTGCTTGCCAGCACTGAATGAACTGACCATGTTGTATTTAAACTTTGTCACTGTATCTCGTTTAGAGCGTAACCCGACCATTAAATCTGAAATTCAGATGCGCGGTTTTGAGCGCGATATTCCGGCAGGTTTCCTGTGTTACCCTGTAGCACAAGCCGCTGACATTACAGCATTTAAAGCCACTGTCGTACCTGTGGGCGAAGACCAAATTCCAATGATCGAACAGACCAACGAAATCGTGCGTCGTTTAAACCGTCAGATTGGTCGCGAGATTTTACCTGAATGTAAGGCACTGCTTTCCAATGTTGGTCGTTTACCAGGTTTCGACGGTAAAGCAAAAATGTCGAAGTCTTTGGGCAATACCATTGTGCTGGATGCATCTGACAAGGACATCAAAAAAGCTGTGAATGCCATGTATACCGATCCAAATCATTTGCGTATTGAAGATCCAGGTCAGGTGGAAGGCAACGTGGTATTTACTTACCTAGATGCATTTGATACCAACAAAGAAGAGCTGGAAGAGTTAAAAGCACATTATCGTCGTGGCGGTTTGGGCGATGGTACGGTGAAAAAACGTCTTGAAGGCATTTTGAAAGAACTGATTGGCCCTATTCGTGAACGTCGTATGGAATTACAGAAAGATCCTGACTACATCATGGATATTCTAAAAACCGGGACTGACAAGTGCCGTGATATTACCCAGCAAACGCTTGATGAAGTGAAAGCAGGACTTGGCGTTTTCCACTTCTAAACACTGTATATTTTTAAAAGCCCTTCTTTTCTAGAGGGGCTTTTTTATAGCTAAAAAAATGAGCAATCAATCACACTAACCCAGAGTGATTAACCTGAATTAACACAACTTAACTGAAAGCATCATGAAATGACTCAGCATTCATTTTAAGATGTCTTAAATGCTTAGAGCTACCCCTAGTTCTAACATTCTCCTTAACCGAACTGTGCAAACAGATTCGTTGTTCTACGCAATGATCACCCCAATCATTGCGTATTTTTTTTGCCTGATTTTCAAGCCATCATAAGCTTCAGGCAATAAAAAACCCGCATGAAGCGGGTTTTTAATCTTCACCACTTATGCATGTTTATGACGCATATGCGGGAACAAAATCACGTCACGGATGCTTGGTGCATTGGCAAAAATCATCACTAAACGGTCAATACCAATACCCTCGCCTGCTGTAGGAGGAAGACCGTATTCAAGTGCTTCAATAAAGTCTGCATCGAAGTGCATCGCTTCATCATCGCCGGCATCTTTTTCAGCTACCTGTGCCTGGAATCGCTCTGCCTGGTCAATCGGGTCATTCAATTCAGAGAAACCATTCGCCAGCTCACGACCACCAATAAAGAATTCAAAACGGTCAGTAATGTGCGGATTTTCATCATTACGGCGTGCCAATGGGGAAGTTTCCGCTGGATATTCGGTAATGAATGTCGGTTGACGCAGCTTTGTTTCAACGGTTTCTTCAAATACGATGGTTTGAAGTTTACCCAGACCGAAACCAGGTTTCACCTGTTCTTTCAGCTCTTCCTGAACAAATTTAGCCAGGAATTCACGGTCATTGACATTTTCAGGCGTAAACTGCGGATTATGTTCCAGAATGGCATCAAACATGGAAATTTTCTTGAATGGACCCTTGAAGCTATACACTTCTTCGCCGTAAGGAACGTCTGTCGTACCCAGAATATCTAGCGCCAGTTTCTCAAGCATATTTTCAGTTAAAGCCATCAAATCTTTATAGTCTGCATAAGCCTGATAGAATTCAATCATGGTGAATTCCGGGTTATGACGGGTTGAAACCCCTTCATTACGGAAGTTACGGTTAATCTCGAACACACGCTCAAAACCACCGACCACCAAACGTTTCAGGTAAAGCTCAGGTGCAATACGCAAGAATAACGGCATGTCTAAGGCATTATGATGTGTTTCAAATGGACGCGCAGAAGCACCGCCTGGAATTACATGCATCATTGGCGTTTCCACTTCCATGAAGCGTTCATTGCTTAAATAGGCACGAATCCCAGAAACCACTTTGGCACGAATTTCAAAGGTTTTACGGGTTTCTTCGTTTACGATTAAATCCAGGTAACGTTTACGGTACTTCACTTCGGTATCGGTTAAACCATGGAATTTGTCTGGAAGTGGACGCAGTGACTTGGTTAAAAGTTCAAATTTCTCGATGTGTACATACAGGTCACCTTTACCGGAACGGCCGATATAACCTTCAACTGCAATGATATCGCCCAGGTCCAGGCTCTTGATGGTTTCCAGTACTTCAGGTGCAAGTTCTTTACGTGCAACATAAAGCTGAATACGGCCAGTCATGTCCTGGATCACGATGAATGACCCGCGGTTCAACATCACGCGACCAGCTACTTTTACATGGACGTGTTCGCCAGCTTCAATTTCTTCTTTAGATTTTTCAGCAAATTGGTCTTGTAAATCTTGTGCATAGTGCTCACGCTTAAACGCGTTTGGCCATGGACTAATACCAGTTTCTTTTGCGTGGTCTTGAATCTGCTTTAACTTGGCATGACGCTGTGCAATTAAATCGTTTTCGGAAATGTGTGGTTCAGAAGTCGATTGAGCGTTATGTTGCGTCATCTCTGCCTCGAATATGTGTAAAAAACGGAAGTTGCATAGCATAGCAGATTTAGTGCAAATTTCGAATGTCTTATTGCTATACAAATGCACTGATTTGCTAAAAGCCGGGTTCTTTACTTCATCTGGCTAGGCTTTAGTAAGCTGTTTAACACTCTCACAACCCTTTTAAACCCGTTTTCCATCATTTCCCGATAGTCTTTAGACCTATCTACATTCACCCTGAGTATGTTTTTTCCATCTATCTGCTCCAGAACATATTTCTTTAAAGCACTCTTCCATTTTTTAACTTCTTCACCTTCCAAATCTTCAATACTCTCTCAAACCCTAGCTAAATGTTTAAAGATCACCACCTTCAACTCCTCCCAACGCTCAATCGTAGCAACCATACCGTTGCCGTAGGTCCATTGGCTATAGCTAAGGAGGCCATATACCTGCCGTACTTTTAAGGTAGAGGCTGCAATTAAAATTGCATAACTTCATGTTTCCATAGCGTGGCCAACGCTCCAAAACATGCTGTCCATAAAAGTAGAGAAACCATTTTTTACACCATCACTACATTTTGTTATTGAATACTGAGTTCAATAATCAATAACACCAAGTATTTATTTTTAATAAATAATTTATTTTTAAATTAAGTTCATTAGATTGATCTGAAATACACCTTAGACCAAAAGCTAACTTCTTTGTTCAGCCAAGTCACTTACAATAGATTCAAGAAAAATAGTTGAAAAGTAATCTATTCGACTGTGTCTATCTTTGTGAATAAAGAAAGTATGAACTAAAAAAATGACGACATGCCCTTTAAAAATCCTATTTTTGCATGGACTCGATTCTTCACGTGAATCAGCCAGATTCCATGCTATTAACGCCGATCATAAATATTGTATCGATGTAGATTATCGCAACCTGAATTTTCAAACCGTCGCTAATTTTTACCGGGAAATTATTGCCAAAATTCAACCGGAAATTCTGATTGGCCATAGCTTGGGGGCTTACTGGGCCTTGAAAATGTCAGTCCTATACAAAATTCCGGCGATTATTGCCAATCCCAGCTTAAGTCCAGACTTTCGTGCTGATTATCCACCTATTAGCGAAGATGATCTGGAACATGATATTGCACAAATTGCCTATCTGGAATTAGGCGATGAAGAACTGGATATGTATGCTGTACAACAGCAACTCGAACCCTATATGCAGGTTCAGGCCGTCGAAGGTGGACATCATCGTTTAGCCAGTCCAGAAAATATCAATGGCCTGCTTCTGCATATGCAGACATATTTTCTGAAAAAATAAAAAAGCCTTGGAATAACCAAGGCTTTTTTCACATGCGTTAATCAAGCAACAGCTTGTTCTGGTTGCGATTTTTCATCTAACACAGACCAAATATCTAAGCCCAGGTCATTATGCAAATCTGGCAAATCCAGAAAAACACTTGCCCCTAAAACTTCATGCTTGCATTTATTCACTAACTGTTTGACTGCTTTTAGCGTACCGCCAGTGGCTAACACATCATCTACGATAATGATTTTTTGCGCTTGAACATCAGCCGACATTTCCAGACGGTCCATGCCATATTCCAGACTATAACCGACACCAACCACTGGTGGCGGTAATTTTCCTGCTTTACGAACCAGCAATAAACCTTTGCCCAAACGTTGCGCCAATAAACTTGCAAGTACAAAACCGCGTGCTTCAACTGCGACAAAACTGTCGACTTCTGCCAATTTTTCAGCAGGAATACTGGCAACTAAAGCATCGGTTAATAACTCAATGTTTCCCATAAATAATGGAGTCAAGTCATAAAAACAAATACCTGGTTTAGGGAAATCCTGAACCGTACGAATATTAGACCACAAAGTTGTAGACAGATTGCTCATGGGAGAAAAGTATTTTAAAAGAGAATATATGAATTTTAACGCTTTATTAGGCCTATGACCAGTCAGCGCTTACTTTTAAACCATAATAAAAATAATCACAAAATTATAACTTACTGATTTAGTTATTTAATTTTTTAAATAAATAATAGGTATAGATTTATCTGATCATAGAATAACAAATACAGGTTTTTTTTTCTGCACGACCTTAGTCTATACCCCCCTCATCCACTTTAACTACGCTGGGAGCCAAAATTTTGTTTGTCGCACTGTTTAAAAAGGAAAGCTAATTTATATTGCTCCACTTCTGCCTATTTTCATGCTTTAAAGACCAGTTTTGTCCTTCTCAGCAATTCTGGTTTCAATTTCTGTCCTTAAACTCCGATATTTGCTTTACATTGTAGATAGAACTGCGTAAAAATTTGCTTGAATGTGTACATTGAAAGTCATATCAATAGAGTCACACGGTATATGGAATATTACTGACCGCATATTTTTGAAAAGTCAGTGTTTTGGAGAGTCAAATGAAGAAATATCAATGCATCGTTTGTGGATGGATTTATGACGAAGCTGAAGGTTGGCCACAAGATGGGATTGTCGCAGGGACCAAATGGGAAGACATCCCGGATGACTGGACCTGCCCGGACTGTGGTGTATCAAAAGTTGATTTCGAAATGGTAGAAGTCTGATTATTGATACAAAAGACCATAGTGAATGGTCTTTTTTTATGTCTTATTAAAGAAAAACAGTCTGGAGAATAATATGCATCCTATCGTCATCATTGGTTCTGGTATGGCCGGCTATACCGCAGCACGTGAATTTCGCAAGCTTAATCCCGAGCATGAGCTGGTCATGATCTGTGCAGATGATGCGGTAAACTATGCCAAACCGACACTTTCCAATGCTTTAGCTGGGAACAAGGCACCTGAACAAATTGCTTTAGGCGATGCAGCTAAAATGGCAACGCAACTGAATATGCGTATTGAAGCCCATACTTGGGTCAAAGAAATTCAAGCAGCCCAACATCAGCTTATTTTAGAAAAAGATGGTCAGCAAAGTACTCAGCCTTATGCCAAACTGGTTCTTGCAGTGGGTGCTCATCCTGTTCGCGTAGCAATTGCAGGCGATGGCAGTGATGATATTCATGTCGTCAATAATTTAGAGGACTACAAGGCATTCCGTAAAAATCTGGATCAACACCACGATAAACGTGTGGTGATTTTAGGTGCCGGTCTGATTGGCTGTGAGTTTGCCAATGACCTGCAAAACACGGAACATCAGGTGACTGTGATTGATTTGGCTCCTCAACCTTTGGGCCGCCTATTACCCGCCCATGTTGCAACATCTTTCCAGGAAAAACTTGAGGATACCGGCATTCACTTCGTTCTGGGCACCACAGTTGAAAAAGTCATCAAAGTGGAACAAGGCGATTATCAAATCACGTTAGCCAATGGTCAGTCTGTGATTGCCGACATTGTACTTTCTGCGATTGGTTTACACCCGAATCTGGAGTTAGCCAAAGCTGCTGATATTGATTGCAGTCGCGGTATTTTGACCAATAGTCATCTGGAAACCAACCAGGCAGATATCTATGCGATTGGTGACTGCGCCGAAGTCAATGGTTTGTTATTGCCGTATGTCATGCCCATTATGCAACAGGCACGTGCCTTAGCCAAAACCTTAAATGGTGAAAAAACCCACGTGCATTACCCGGCAATGCCGGTTGCGGTCAAAACACCTGCTGCACCACTGACAGTACTTCCTGCACCTGTAGACGTTGATGTAAACTGGGAAACAGAAGAACTCGAAGATGGAATGATTGCTAAAGCGCTCGATAGTGAAAATACATTACGTGGTTTTGTCTTGTTGGGACCAAGTGCTGCCAAACAGCGTTTGATTCTCACCAAACTGGTGCCGGACTTGATTCCTGCTGCAGTTTAAGGTTTTAATACCAAGGACATTTTTTCAGCAAAATGTCCTTTTTTAGGAAAATAACAATGGATAGCGCACTCAGTTTTACGGGTTCTCCCTATACATCTTTTATGCATGAAACCAAAGTCAATTTAGGTAATGGCGTTGAACTTCATGTGGAAATGGGTGGAAACCCGGAACATCCTGCCATCATGCTGATTATGGGTTTAGGTGCGCAAATGTTGTTTTGGCCTGATTTTTTCTGCAAATCCCTGATTGACCAAGGTTATCGCGTAATTCGTTTTGACAACCGCGATATTGGCTTGTCTTCCAAAATCCGTCATTCTGGTCCACGTCTCAACACATTGAAATTGATGGGACGTTTTGCCTTAGGCTTACAAAATCAAGGTGCGCCCTATAACTTATATGACATGGCGGAAGATGCAGCGCTACTGATCGACCGTTTGGGACTGGAAAAAGTCTCGGTCATTGGCGCTTCCATGGGGGGCATGATTGCACAAATTTTGGCAGCAAAACATCCACAAAAAGTCAGTAATCTGGGCCTGATGTTTACCAGTAACAATCAGCCGCTGTTACCGCCGCCTTTTCCCAAACAGCTGTTTGGCCTGATTGGCAGACCAGAATCGACTGATGAAGAAGGCATTGTGAACCATAGCGTGAAGGTGTTTAACATTATTGGCTCACCTGGATATATCAATCAACTGGAAATTATTCAGACAGCACGCAAATTATATCAACGAAGTTACTATCCAGCGGGTGTACTTCAACAGTTTTTAGCAATATTATGTACAGGTTCTTTGCTACAATTGGGTAAGCAAATTCAGCAACCTACCCTCGTGGTACATGGCTCTCGTGATCGTTTATTGCCACCGAGTCATGGCAAAGCAGTTGCAAAGGCAATTACTGATGCTAAGTTTGAATTAATTGAGGGAATGGGGCATGATATCCCACCGCATTTTATTCCATATCTGAGCGGATTATTTGCTGATCACTTTAAATCAAAACATTAGGACACTATGGCTGCATTACCCTCTTTAAGACAGCTGTCATACCTCGTTACACTGTCTGAAACGCTGCATTTTACTGAAGCTGCGCGCCGTTCATTTGTGACCCAGTCAACCTTGTCTGGCGGGATCATGGAGTTAGAGCGCTTGCTAGGTGGAGTCCTTGTTGAACGCGATCGCCAAAATGTACGTTTAACTCCGCTTGGCGAACAGGTTGTTGCACGAGCCCGTGTTCTTTTGGCAGACGCCCAAGACCTGATGCGTTTAAGTCGTGAAATGAGCGAACCTTTAACAGGTGATCTACATTTAGGGATTATTCCCACAATTGCACCTTTTATTCTGTCGCAACTGTTAGATGAAGTGCATAAACAACTTCCTAAAATTCAGCTGCACTTGCACGAAGCACAAAGTGAAAAAATTGTCGAAAAACTCGAACATGGTAATTTGGACATGATCGTGTTGGCATTGCCTTTTGACACACGTGGCTTAAAAGTTGCAGAAATTGCAAAAGAAAATCTGTATCTGGTTTACCATAAAGCGGATCAGAATGCGCAGAATGCCCGCAGTTTGGATGATCTGGATTTATCGCGCTTAGTATTACTTGAAGAAGGTCATTGTTTACGCAACCATGTGTTAAGTGCCTGTCCAATTGGTGAACGCAAAAATGATCATCGCCTAAAAGCGAGTTCATTACCAACACTGATAGAAATGGTTTGTTCAGACTTAGGCTTTACCCTGCTTCCTGAAATTGCCATTCATACCCATATGATTAAAGCCAATTCAGACTTGGTGGTGAAACCTATAGAGGCAGCGCCAAGCCGTACTCTTGCCCTAGTGACACGTAAAAGTACCCCATTGCAAAGCGAGTTTGATGTCCTGTTGCAAATCTTGCAAAAAATCACCCAGACTCTTCATTAAAAGATTCAATCTATTAAAAGGAGCAACTGCTCCTTTTTTTATGCTTAATGTAAAGTATGCAGTCTCATTTTTTTTAATTAAATGCCTTATTTTTTTCATAAAAAAATGCTTAGCACTCGGATAAACCTTAATTAAAACAAATGGACAACTTCTCATACATAGGAATAAATAGAGAAAACTACATTCAATAAATTACTCACTTCTGAATTGCAAACACCATCAAAAGTGAGCAATTCCAGGCAACCATTCAACTACTTTATATACTTGATAATAGGTATTTTATGTTTCATTTAAAAATGAAAGGTAAAAAAATAGCTTATCCACCCAGATAAGCCATGGAAGGCAAAATATTTCCATTACTCTGATTGTAATAGAAATATTGTAGCCCTTGGAGTTGAAATAGGATTGTTGAATCAACCCAAACAAAAAGCACTGTTATGCTATAAGCTAAATATCACTTTTCATATCCCTATAATTGGGTATTTTTCATCATTTATAAGAATGCCTGTACTTTGCACAAGAAAATAACTCAACCACAAATAAGTCGAAATAAAATAATTTATATCTAAATATTCTTTACTATACAGAGACTTAAATTTACTTTTATTTTATAAATTCACCAGTTTCAGGAATAGCTGTTTGTTTATTTTTATCACCAAGTAACCAAATAAAATATACCACCACTGTGAGTACAAGCTTGTGAGTGAACTGCTATTAGCCGTTTCTATCATGATGATAGAAGATCAACCCTTTTTTTAATCATCCATTAGAAAAGCAATATTAAAAATATCTACAGAAAAATTGCCCGCGTAGAACCTTAATTTTTTAAATTTAGGATGATTGATCCGGAATAATTTATGAGTAAATCAAGGAATCCAAAGACTCCTTGATTTGAGATGGGGACACTATTGTGGATTATTTAATCATCTCTAATAATATACGCTGTGCATTATGTGCTGCTTCTCCTTCGGCAACCTGTGCACGTAACCATGTACCATCACTTTGCAGTAACCAAGCTTGCTGATTATCCTTTAAATAATTAAGTAAACCTTGCTGATAAATGCGTTTTTTCAATGCCGCATCTTCAATCGGGAAACAGGCTTCCACACGATTGAACAGGTTACGATCCATCCAGTCTGCACTTGAACAGTAAATCCGGCTATCTCCTCCGTTCAAGAAGTAATAGACACGGGTATGTTCAAGGAAACGTCCAACGATGGAACGTACCCGAATATTTTCAGACAGGTCAGGCAAACCGGGACGCAGGCAGCAGATTGAACGGATAATCAGATCAATTTGTACGCCGGCTTGCGATGCTTCATATAATTTATTGATCAGTTGCATTTCCGTTAAGGCATTCACCTTGACAATAATTTGTGCAGGCTTACCGGCTTTGGCATTGGCAATTTCATCATCAATAAAATTAATCAGCTGAGCATGCAAGGTAAAAGGTGCATGCAATAACTTTTTCAGTTTTGCCATTTTCCCCATACCGGTTAATTCCTGAAAAATACGATGCACATCTTCACAAAGCTCTTTGTCTGTGGTCAGCAAACCATAGTCGGTATAAATACGGGCATTGCCGGCATGGTAGTTACCTGTACCTAAATGTACATAACGCACCAGTTTATTGTTTTCACGGCGCACCACCAGAATCATTTTGGCATGGGTTTTATAACCCACAATGCCATACACGACGACTGCTCCAGCTTCTTGCAGTACATTCGCCACTTCAATATTGGATTCTTCATCAAAACGGGCACGGAGTTCAATGACTGCCGTCACTTCCTTGCCATTACGTGCAGCTTCCGCCAAGACCTGAACAATTTCAGAATCCGGACCACTTCGGTATAGCGTTTGCTTGATGGCTAAAACTTGTGGATCACGTGCTGCTTCACGTAACAAGTTAATGACTGGGGCAAAAGATTCAAACGGATGATGGAGTAAAATATCCTGTTTCTGCATGGCAGAAAAAATATTTTCAGATTTTCTCAGCACTTTCGGAATAATAGGCGTATGTGAATCATAGCGTAAATGTGGACGCTTAAAATTGGACAATAACCGTGCCAAGTTAACCGGGCCATCGACCTTATACAGTTGCTCTTCTTCCAGATCAAATTCATCCAGCAAATAGTCATAGATATGTTTCGGGCAATTATGAGTCACTTCCAGACGTACCGCACGGCCAAAACGACGCGAGTTCAGTTCCCCTTTTAGAGCTTTGGCCAGATCTTCTACATCTTCATTTAAGGCTAAATCGGCATTTCGGGTGACACGGAACTGGTAACAACCCGTTGCCGTCATGCCCGGGAACAGGTCTGAAACATGCTCATGAATAATCGCAGACAGCATCACATGATGCTCTTTCCCTCCGGTAAGTTCATCCGGTAAACGTACCACTCGCGGCAATGAACGTGGTGCAGGTACTACAGCCAGATCAATCTGACGGCCAAAAGCATCTTTACCTTCCAGGGTCACAATAAAGTTGAGGCTTTTGTTAACCAGACGTGGAAATGGATGTGCCGGATCAAGACTGATTGGCGTCAGTACCGGCGCCACCTGTTCCTGAAAATATTTTTTGATCCAAGCCGACTGTGCCGGGGTTAATTCACCGCGACGCAAGAAACAGATGTCTTCTTCACGCAGTTTAGGCAAAATTTGTTCATTTAAAATACGGTATTGGCGGTCAATTGCCTCATGCGTGGTTTTGGAAATGATATCCAGCACCTGTTTAGGGGTTAAACCATCAGGACTACGGCTTTCATTGCCCAAGTCCAGTTGCTCCATCACGCCGGCAACGCGAATTTCAAAAAATTCGTCCAGATTACGCGAGAAAATCAGTAGGAAATTCATCCGGTCAAGCAAAGGATGTAAAGGATCGACCGCTTGTTCCAATACCCGCAAATGGAAGTCGAGAATAGAAAGCTCACGATTAATGTAGCGATCATTATATGTATATTCTATTTGCGCCGGAGTCGTATTAGCAGCCGTATTCATACCCTAACCTATGATTATTCGAAAGTAGTCCGTATCTTCATAAGTATGCTTCAAATTTATGACAATTTCATAAAAAAAAGCCCAAATCACCAGGCTTTTTGAAAATAAATCCTAAATTAGGGAATATGGCTATAACGCATATATTTTTGAATCATGCGTTTACGATATTGTAATTTTTTATCATGTTGATGATCTTGGTAATATTTAGGGTTAGGTAAAATGGCTGCTAAGAATGCCGCCTGTTCACGACTCAGGCTTTGCGCACTTTTGCCAAAATAATGCTGGGTGGCGGCTTCTATGCCATAGATATTGTCGCCAAATTCTACCGAGTTGAGGTAGACTTCCAGAATACGTTCTTTTGACCACATGCGTTCCATCATCCAAGTGGCAACCGCTTCCTGTCCTTTACGCAGGAAGGAACGCTTATTGTATAAAAACAGGTTTTTGGCCAGTTGCTGGGAAATGGTTGAACCACCTGCTACCACCTTACCCTTGTCTTTGTTGCGTTCCAGGGCGAATTGCATGCCTTCCCAGTCGAAACCTTTATGCTGCAAAAACTTTCCATCTTCCGCAGCAACCACGGCATGTTTCATATAATCACTGATCTGATCATAATCACGCCACTCATGTTTAATCGGTTTCGAAGGTTCGGACCAATAATCCAGACGCATCATCATGGTGGTATCCACCGGATGGGTGCGCCACCACAGCAAACTTGAAAAAATCCACAGTTGAACCAAAAGCACCAGACTGACAAGTATTAACAAACTACGAACAATAAAAGCTTTCATGTCAGTGAGTTACTCCAAAAATCTGTTTTTTTCGTGCTAAGCTGGATACTGAATATAGCAAAGATTATAAAAGAATAGCATGGCCGAACTTTCTCCCCCTCCCATTCGAACTAAACCCGAGGTTCATCTTTGGTGGCTGACGGCAGTTTTTATTGCCATCAATGTCGGTTTATTTCTCTGGCAAGTCCTGAGTGGAGTCAATATTACGACTCCAAGTCTGGTCGATGCGATTCATTGGGGTGCTGATTATGCACCTTTAACCTTTTTAGAGGAACCCACTCGCCTATTTACAAGCATGTTTTTTCATTTTGGCTTAATTCATTTAATGCTAAACATGTGGGCACTGTATATTTTTGGCAGTGTGGCTGAACAGCTGTTAGGCCGGTTTTATTATCTGGGACTTTATATTCTTGCCGGTCTGATGGGCAGTTTACTCAGTGGTTTCATCGATATTCAGAATACCTTTGCACTCTTGCAAAGCAATGATCCTAAGTTTCTTCCCACCGTCAGTGCCGGTGCATCGGGTGCCGTGATGGGTATTGGCAGTGCATTGACTGTTTTATCCCTACTCCCCCTATTACCGAAACAACGTTTTATTCTAGATAAAAAAAGCCTGCTGATGATTATAGGCATCAATTTGTTGATTGGCTTTACCATCGCCGGAATTAACAATGCCGCACATATTGGCGGCATGTTGATGGGTGCGGTGCTGACAGCAATCTGGTATGTGGGACAAAGAATACATAAACCCAATTTGGCTTTTGTAGTAGGCATGGCAGTAGGCATCATCAGTTGTTATTTGCTGTATGCTTACTGCATGCAGAAAGTGCAGATTCTGGAACCAGTCTGGCGGCAAATATTGGCCGCTATGCGGGCACAACTGCATTTTTAATGCCCAGAATTTTGTCTACTGAAGATGAATCTGCTATTGATTCATCTCACGTAAACTTTGCAGTGGCGGAATATCACACAGATAACTCAAACGATAACGTCCAATCAGCGCGCACAGTAGCGTCATAAGTATGGGTAAAATCAGCCAGATTTGCCAATGGGGCTGAATCAGCAGATTCATTTTATAACTGGCAATGGCACTGATGACTTCGGCAAACAGGCAAGATACGATTCCTGCCATGAATCCCATAAAACCAATTTCTAGGGTCATCATCTGCTTGAGCTTTTGTTTGGAACTGCCAAATGAACGTAGTAAAGCCACTTCACGTTTACGCTCATCCATCAACAGGTTTAAACAGGCTATTAACACCAGAATACCCGAAACACTGACCAACAGTGCCAGAATGGTAACAATTTGTACCAGGACATTCACCAGACGTTTGACCTCATCCAGAATCTGGCTAACATCAATAAAAACGGTGTTAGAGAATTGCTGAATCAGCGCAACCATCTGGTTTTTATCCTGTTCCGGTACATAAAAACTGCCTAAATAGCTACCCGCATTTTCATCCATAGTTTTGGGGGCGAAAATAAAGAAAAAATTCGGACTAAAGCTTTCCCATTCCACACTGCGCAAGTTCACTACTTTGGCCTGAATCTGACCTTCAGGCAGGCTGAAAGTCAACTGATCACCGATTTTGATGCCCAACTCCTCTGCAATTTTGGCTTCAACTGACACCTCATCAGGATGTTTCAAGGCTGCCGTGCCCTGTACGATGATATTGTCAGCAGGATATTCGGTGGTCTGGGTTAAATTGAGTTCACGGCGTAAAGAATTGTTGCTTTTGACCAGATCTGCTGCAAAGGGCTGATCATTCTTCGCCACCAATCGGCCACGAATATTGGGATATAAAGGCGTACTTGACCAGCCATGTTGCTTAATCTGAGCTTTGAAGGCTGGCATATCAAACGGTGGCAGACCATACACAAACTGATTCGGTGTGCCTTCCGGCAATTGCTGTTGCCAACGTTCCAGCAAGTCTGTCCGTAACACGGTCAATACCGTCATCAGGCTCAGGCCCAGTGCCAGAGCGGTTATTTGAAAAGCGGTTTGATAAGGCACACGTACATAGGCTGAAATCCCCCCTTTCAGGTTTTTGATGAACTTTAAACAGCCCCAGATCAATACATAGAGCAGCGTACACAGCAATACAATCGCCCCCATCACCCAGGCGGTGAGCACGAGATTTTCTGTCAATACGATACTGAACAGGGCCAAGCTGGCTGTGCCCATGATTAACATCCAGAGCATGGATTGTACTGACTTTTCCTGCTGGCGAATGACCCGAATCGGCGGGGTATTGAGCAATTGCCATAAGCTGGGCACAATGAATCCCAATAGCACCACTGCGCTGGTCAGCATGGCAATCGGTAATGGTCCTAGCAGCATCTCTCCTGCTGAAAATGCAATCTGTAAATTTGGAATCAGTTGCAGCATCAGTTGCAGCAAACCGTAACCTAAGGCTACCCCCACCAGACTGCCAATCAGCATGGCGACCAGCAAGACCACGGCCAGCAAGGCAAGATAGGCATTGAGAATCTGTCCCCGTGTCGCACCGATACAACGCATCAATGCAATATTGTCCTGATTTTGTTGCACATAGCGCTGGCTAGTCAGGGCAATCGCAATCCCGCAAAGCAAAATGGTCAAGATATTGCTTAGTTGCAGAAAGGTATCCAGATTGGCAATCGGTTTCATTAAACGGGTATTGCCTTCGCTGGCATTTCTTAACCTGAGACTATTTTGCTCATCCTGCATTGGTGCATCGTGTGCTGTTTTCGGCAAGGTCGCGTGCTGCTGTTGCTTAAAATCTTGTTCAAACTGCTTGGTTTGCTCGGAATCACCCGCCATTAACAAACGATACTCGGCACGGCTACCCACCTGGATGGCATTGGTTTTGGCGACGTCGCTACCGGAAATCATCACCGTCGGTGAAAAACCGGAAAAACCCAATTCCTGATTGGAATCATGCACAATTTTTGCCGTGATCTTAAACTGGCCATCTGCAATATTGATTTGGTCACCCAATTTAACATGCAATAAATCCATGGCACGTGGGCTCATCCAGACCTCACCGGGCTGGATGGTTTGGGCCTGGGGCAACACCCGAAGCTCGCCGCGTAAGGGAAATGCCTGATCGATGGCTTTGACATTGACCATGACAAATTGATCATCGGTACGCGCCATTGAACTGAATGCAGTGACTTGGGATTGTTGCAGTTTTAATTGTCTGGCCTGATTCTGCCACTTTTGTTCCAGTGGCTGATTGTCGGTCAGCACCAGGTCAGCTGCCAGCATTTCTGCTGCCTGTAAGGCTACGGCATTCTGAATCTGTTCATTGCTAAATTTCAGCGCAGTGGTGGCACTAATCGCCAGGGTCAAGGCAATAATCAGCAGATAAACACCACTACTTTTAAAACTCTGGGTCAACAAGGGCCGAAATAATCGATTCATTTCAGTTCTCTCCCGAGCCATGTTCGATCAAATGGCCATCACGCAACTCAAAATGACGCTGGCATTGCTGGGCCAATGTTGAATCATGAGTGACCAGCACCAGCGTGGTGCCAAACTCACGATTCAGCTGAAACAACAGTTGTTCAATTTCATTGGCGGTTTGCGCATCCAGATTACCGGTTGGTTCATCGGCAAAAATAATTTGTGGATCGCTGATTAAAGCACGGGCAATCGCTACCCTTTGCTGCTCACCACCAGACAAGACTTTGGGAGTTTGGGTGGCCTGACGTTCCAAGCCGACTTTTTTCAGTAAGGCTAAAGCCTTTTTTTCCGCTGCAGCAAAGTTAAAATTTTGCTGTAAGCGTAGCGGTAACATGACATTTTCCACCGCCGTTAAGTGCGGTAGCAGCTGAAAGGACTGAAACACAAAACCGATATTTTTTAAGCGCACCAGCGCACGCTGTTCTTCATTCAATTCGCCAATCGATTGCCCACATACCTGCAATGTTCCTGAACTGGCCTGATCCAGCGTGGCCAGAATACCCAGCAAGGTCGATTTACCCGAGCCGGATCGTCCGGTAATCGCTACCTGTTCACCACGATAAATATCAAAGCTTAGATTTTCAAAGATGCTGAGCTCTTTTTGGGCAAATTTTATCTTTTGGCTAAGCTGCTGTGCAGAGATAATCACTTGTGGCATGATGGAATGGTCGCTATTAACGTAAGTCATAAAATTCCTATATGCAAAATCGCAATCTGAAAACTCTTGTATGGGCTTGCCTGGCCATGCTCAGTCTGGGTCTTAGCCCGGTCATGGCATCTGCGAAAACCATTATGATTGTGGGTGACAGTATTAGTGCAGGTTATGGCCTACAGGCAGGACAAGGCTGGGTAGCATTATTACAGAAACGTCTAGACCAACAGTATCCGAAACAGCATAAAGTGGTCAATGCCAGTGTCAGCGGTGAAACCACCAGTGGTGCTGTGGCGCGTTTACCGAAATTGCTGCAAACACATAAGCCACATATTGTGGTGATTGAACTGGGCGGAAATGATGGTTTGCGCGGTCAGCCACCGCTGTTGATTCAAAAAAATCTGGCAACTTTAGTGCAGCAAAGTCAAAAGGCAAAAGCAAAAGTGATTGTTTTTGGAATGAAAATCCCACCCAATTACGGAACAGCTTATAGCAAAGCCTTTGAAAAAGATTATAAGATTGTCAGTCAACAACATAAGGTAAAATTGTTGCCGTTCTTTTTAGAAGGGGTTGCTGGCAAAAAAGACCTGATGCAAACCGATCTGGTTCATCCCAATGCATCTGCCCAAAGTATCTTGTTGAACAATGCTTATCCCTATATAAAAGGCGCTTTATAAAGCGCCTTTTATGAATCATGCTTTTTGCTTTTTACTTAAAAATCAAAGAAAACCACTTCACCCGTTTCAAGTGAATACTCTGCACCTACTACTTTTAATTTGCCTTGGACAATTAGATTTTCCAATACCGCAGACCCGTGACGCAACTGATTCACAGATGCAAAAACGTTGGAACGTACTGCATGTTTAGACAGTTTATCCAGATCATCTTTAAGTTCAGTCTGCATTAAAATTTCAACTGAAGGACGTACGCGGTTGACAATAGACATCAAGTTTGCTGATGGGGGAGCTGCTGGATTGGTCAAGGCATCAATGGTGGAATGAATGGCACCACAATGCGTATGACCCAATACGATCACTACAGGGCAATGAAAGCTTTCTGCTGCAAATTCGACACTTCCCACTTGAGATGGCGCAACAATATTACCCGCTACACGAATAACAAATAAATCACCCAGCCCCTGATCAAATACCATTTCAGCCGGTACGCGGGAATCTGAACAGCCTAAAACAATCGCAAATGGGTCTTGGCTTTCGGCCATTTCTGCGCGCTGTTGGTGAGTCAAAAGCTTCAAATGGGTTGTTTCACCGTTTACAAAACGCTGGTTCCCTTTTTTTAAACGATCCAAAGCTTCTTCTGCTGTTAGCATGCTGGTCTTCCAATGTTTTAAGTTGCAATATTTTAATGCCATCAAAACCGAAAGTCACTTGCAAAAAACATAGCTCTACAGTTTATAATGACCTGAGAAAATATTTTTATTTAGCTTCAAAAAATGACACGGTTCACATTTTTAAAGCTTTCAGGTTACCGAGTTCAAAAAACAATTCAGTGACATTTCTTTAATAATACTTACAATAAACTACAGACATTTTAAAAAAATTAAATGCTGTCTGAAATTAAATATTTTTATTCCTGATTTATAAATATTATCGTCATGAGTCTTCAAGGATGATCGTCAATGACACAGCCTGGTTCAAATTTTGCTCGATTTGTACGCAACCTCTGTTTGGTGAGTGCCTGCTGTTTTACAGGCATGACTATGGCTCAAAACAATAAAGTGAATATAGAAAAAATAAATTTACAAAACTATCTGATCCAGGAGCGCAGTGAAGCGGGTTTAAAAGCTAAAACCATTAAAGTCGGTGAGATTAGCTGGGCCTATAATGAAGGGGGTTCACGGCAAAAACCGACCATTCTGCTCATTCATGGTTTAGCCGGAAATCGCGACAACTGGAATCGGGTGGCTCATTTTTTAACGCCTTACTATCATGTGGTGATTCCCGACTTACCCAATAATGGTGAAACCAGAACACCTGAAAATTTTGATGCTTCTGTACCCAATGTAACAGAAAACTTGCGTCGTTTTGTCGAAGCCATTGATGTCGAAGATAAGTTGAATGTGGCCGGACATTCCCTGGGTGGATCGATTGCCACTGTGTATGCATCACAATATCCGTTTGATACGCAAAGCCTGTTTCTGCTCAATAGCGCCGGTATTTATACCCAGGCCAATACCCGTTATTCTAAAGATCCGCTGACCCTGAAACAGCTGATTGTGTCCAAACCTGGCGATCTTGAACAGGTGATGCATCGGGTCATGCAAAATCCACCCAGCTTACCTAAGGCCGTAAAATCTGCCCAAGAGAACTACCTGATTACTCAGGCAGCAAAGAATGGCAAACTGATTGATCAGCTGGTGGCACTAAACCGCATTTATACGCCAGAATCCTTTGCCCGTCTGACTCGAACGGTGGAAGCACCTACCCTGATTCTTTGGGGTAAACAGGACAAGATTATTAATGTCGAAGTGGCAAATGAATTAAAATCGTTATTGAAACGCGCCGAGGCTCCTGTCATTCTTAACAATGTGGGACATATGCCAATTTTGGAAGCAGAGCAGGAAGTGGCAGCACATTATTTACCTTTTCTTGCCAAAACCCAGAAGATGAAAAACCCGCTTGCGGATAAACTTATTCCATTAAATTAATTTTTTCGAGACAGTATGCAAAAACATCCGATGATTGAGCAGTTAATTGAAGCTCATCTTGACTTTTTAGAACAAGAGTTTTCACATACTGCCACGATTGAAACCGAATTCCTGAATTTTTATCAATGGTTTAGAAAACAGCCACTGCAACAGATCTGGTCCTTTGAGCAAATTAATGCACTTTTGCAAAAGCAGATTTTAGCCACGCCAGCGAGTAGCTTTTTGATTGAACAAATCGCTGAGCATCTGCATTTTGCCTTGGTTCATCCGCTTAATGAAGATACTAAAATCGCGGATGTCATTCCGGTTTTAACCATCGACAAAATTGCCCAATATGTCGCGGGCAAAAGTGATCACCGTCAACGCTTGATTAAAAAGGTGGTCAATAATCCTGCTTTTTCCGCCATGATTACCCAGCTCATTCAGCACTCCATTCAAGACTATCTGGATAATTCAGTCATGGCCAAACGGGTGCCTGGCGTGTCGCGTTTTATGAAAATGGGCAAATCGGTGTTAGAAACCGTGACCGATTCAAATCTGGATGAAACCATTGCACATTATTTGCAAAAGAATATTTTAAAACTGAGCCAAATGAGTGAACATGTTCTGAATCAGCACTTTGATAACGAAAAGCTCTATCATTTCCAGGCCAACCTTTGGCATAAAGTCAAGGATATGCCGTTAACGGTACTGAAAAATTATATTGAAGTTCAAGATCTCGGTAACACGGTGAATTTAGGCCATGAAATCTGGGATCACATCCGTCAAACGGATTACCTGAAACAGCAGATTCACGATGGTGTCTATGCCTGGTATATCCGCAATCAGGAACGCCCTTTTGATTTATTACTGCGAGACCTGAATATTGATGAAGCCCTGATTCAACACGAATTGCAGCAGTTGCTGGCACCTGTCGTGCAAAAACTGGTTTCATCTGTCTATCTACGTGAACGTGCCAGAGCCTATTTAGAGAAATTTTATTATGCCGAAACTGCACAGAAAATTTTAAATCCTGATGCTTAATAAGAACTATATAAATAAAAAAGTCGCATGATGTGGCTTTCTTATCCCCCATATAAAAAATAACCTCCGGAATGGAGGTTATTTTTTGAAATTATTCGGTCTTATTTGAAATAAGCACCTTCGGTGTTGCTGTGGTCGGTTTGGTCAACCACACGCATCAATTCAGGAACATGCTGTTTCAAGGTGGTTTCTACACCCTGTTTTAACGTTAAATCAATTGATGAACAACCCTGGCAGCCACCACCAAATTTCAGTACTGCAGTTAAACCGTGCTCTTCATCTTCAACCACTTCAACCAATGCACAGTTACCGCCATGTCCTGCAAGTCCCGGGTTAATTTCGGACTGAAGTACATAAGTGATACGTTCTTCTACCGATGCATCCGGACCGACACGTGGTACTTTTGAATTAGGTGCACGGAAGGTTAATTGACCGCCAAAACGGTCTTTATTGTAATCAATCACAGCATCCAGCAAATACGGAATTGACGGAGTATCAATAAATGCCGGGAAATCCGGGTAATCCTGTTTATAGTCGGTTGGCACAACTTCGTCAGGTGCACTATATGCCATGCAACATTCAGCACGTGGCGTACCAGGATTTTCCACAAAAACACGCACCCCAATGCCAGGTGTGTTTTGCTTTTCTAACAAATCCTTTAAATACTCTTGAGCAGTCGGAGTAATCAATAAGTTTGGAATCTCTTCTACAACTGCAGTGCTGGTGTTCTCAGTCGACATAACAATTTTTCCTCAAGCTGAAGTGTCCATTTTAACTGAAGATGTGGGGTAATTTCATAAATTCAACTAAAATTGTCGGATTTATTGTGAAAGTTCCACTTAAGCTGCCATTTAATGGCATTATGAACGATAAATTTTGAAATGTAGAACTTGCTTTTATGTTGGATTTACCTTTTAACCATACCGTTACGCTGATTCTTATTACCGTTATTATCTCGCTGATTGCGTTTTCAAACCAGAAAGTCATGAGCCGACTCATTTTCTGGCCACCCGCGATGCAGCGTGGACAATATGATCGTTTTATTACCCATGGTTTTGTGCATGCAGATGGGACTCACCTGTTATTCAACATGATTACCCTGTTCTTTTTTGGCAGCGTGATTGAAAGTTTTTATCGGCAATATATGTATGATTTGGGCTTTGTGCTGTTTTATTTGGGCGGGCTGATTGCAGCAATTATTCCAAGTTATTTAGAACATAAAAATGATCATCGCTGGGCCAGCTTGGGTGCCTCTGGGGCAGTGTCTGCGGTCCTGTTTGCCTATATTTTATTTGAACCGTGGAAATTGATCTTTGTGTTTTTTATTCCCGTACCGGCGATTATTTTTGCCGTGCTGTATGTCGCTTATAGCATCTGGTCAGGTAAACGCGGCAATTCCAATATCAACCATAGTGCACATTTATGGGGCGCGGCTTATGGAGTAATCATGACCATCATTATTGAACCACGGCTTATTGGCCACTTTTTGAATAAATTGATGCAATTTCCTTTTTAAGGATACTGAGAAGGATAGAATCACCCTGCATATATGCTTAAAAAATTGCAGGTTTGCCCAATAAGGCGATTGCTGACATTTAACTATTCAGGAGCACAATGCTCCTTTTTTATTGTTTATTGCTAAAAGAATATTTACATAATTTTGTCATTAAATGCTACCCCTCAAATCAATTTGGCATAGATAATGTAGACATCTGTATATTAATGCGCAAAAAAAAGAGATCTTTTGCATGTCCACTTCATTAAATGGTCTTCAATTCCCGATTAATCCCACCAGCAAAAAGGCCAGTACCTCACAAACAGGCAAAGAAATTATTGCTGAAGCCCTGTCTATAGTCGACAACAAGTCATCGATGTATGCACTTGCCGAAAAAAATTGGCGCAAGAACTATCCGATTTACTTCAAGGCCTTGGTGGAACAAGGCATTCACACCATCAACAACTCTATTACCATTGCCAAACAAGGCTTGCATAAAGCCCATCATAGCTTTGACTTTTATCGTGATGGTCAACGCTATTTATTGAAAGACATCATGAAAGATGTTGATACCGCCACCTTGTATACCATTCAGCTCAAAGGTGAAAGTGATGCTGCACCAGAATGGTATGTCCCTTATAAAGGGCAAAAATTACAAGGCCAGGCTTTACTGGATCAAATCCAGATCTGGCAAGATGCAGGCATTATCGAATGCAGCCATGCCGATGCCTTGCGTACAGCACAGGCACATCCGGAATGGTTTGATCTTTCTGACCGTACCATGGTGCTATTTGGTGCAGGGTCTGAAGCCGGTCCGCTGACCTGGCTGGCACGCTGGAAAGCCAATATTGTCGCAGTAGATTTACCCAATACCCGGGTGTGGGACAGAATCCTCAATACCATTCAGCAAGGCAACGCCACACTTTATGCACCTTGCACGGAAAAACTGGCAGAAGATACCTCAAGCACAGTGCTGAAAGAAAAATTAGGCGCAGACTTGCTCACCCAAACCCCTGAAATTGCCCATTGGTTAAGCCAAAGTGAACGTCAGCTTGACCTGGCTGCCATTGCCTATCTCGATGGTGAAAAGCATGTCCGTGTTGCCATGGCCATGGACAGCATCATGGAATATGTCAGTGAGCAAAAATCGGATACCAGTTTGATGTTCATGTGCACGCCAACCGATGTCTATGCCATTCCGAAGGAAGTCGTTGAAGCATCTTATGACAAGTTCCAATGTCGCTCCAAAGTCCGGCAGCTTATGAGTAAAGGTATTTCAGCCGTTACCGCCAAGCGCTTTTTCCAGCAGAATCTACATATGCTCATTCCGTCGGACAATGGTCAGGAATATGGCATTGCGGACTGTCTGGTGGTCGAGCAAGGCCCAAACTATGCTTTGGCCAAACGGATCCAGCAGTGGCGTGCAACACTGGCGCGTCATTATGGACAACGGGTCAGTATCAATATTGCGCCGTCTACCACGACCCATTCAGTGACCAAAAATCCGTTATTGAAAGCAGCCTTCAATGGTGCCAGCCTGTTTGATGTTGAATCCTTTCACCCTGAAACCACCAATGCTTTAATGGCTGCCTTATGGATTTATGACCTGCGTCATCCAGAGTCGGTTGCCAATCCAGAAACCCATCTGGATCATCCGCTGGAACTGATGATGAAAGGCGCGAACCATGGCGGATTGTGGCGTGTGCCTTATTTGGCCCGCACTGCTCTGCCTTTTGCCGCACTGTATGGCTTTGCCAACGAAAAATTTCCGATTAAGCGAGTGTTAGGCAAATTTAAGAAATAAGGGTGGATTTTCTCTCTTGATGAATATTTTTATTGTCCTCTCGTTTTAGTCACTCTCCTTCTAAGAGATGAGTATCCTCAGAATATATTCTGAGTACGCAAGAGAGAAGTCATTTTTTACTGTACTAAAAGGTACATATATTAATAAAACCCTCCACCTCTTACGGAATATATTCCTCATCCCAAAGGGAGGAGGAATTTCTCTCTTTTTAAAAGATGATTAGTTCTGCTCATCCAGAAAGAGTTTATTTTTTTAAACCAAGTATTCATTAGAAACAAAAAACGCTGCCAATTGCAGCGTTTTTTGTTTCTAACAGAAGTCTTAAACGAACTGTAAGAATAGCCAGTACAAACCACCAGATAAACAAATGGTCGCTGGTAAAGTGAAGACCCATGCCGATAAAATCGTACGCACCATTTGCAAATTCAAACCTGATTTATTGGCTACCATGGTACCTGCAACTGCACTGTTCAAAACGTGTGTTGTCGATACAGGCATACCAAAACCATCTGCTGCAGCAATAGTAGTCATCGCAACAAGTTCAGCTGACATGCCTTGACCATAAGTCATATGGTTTTTACCAATACGTTCACCTACAGTGACCACAATACGTTTCCAGCCCACCATCGTACCCAAACCTAATGCCAAGGCAACAGCCACTTTCACCCAGGTTGGAATGTACTGAAGGAATGAATCCAGGTTTTTACGATATTCTTTAACTAACTTGCTTTGATCTTTTGACATTACAGGAAGCTGCTCAGCTTTATCTAAACGCTTAAATGCAGTCGTGCTGAGATACATATCATTGCGGATCGCAGAAACTTCAGCCTCTGGAATAGTGTGAATATCATCATATTTGGCAACACGTTCGCCCAAATGATCTGTCAAGCTTGCTAAAGCAGGAACCACTTCAGGGTTCACTTCTTTGGTTTGAATATATTTGGTAATGACAGCACGTGCCTGAGCATCCGTAATATTTTCATGCTGCGGATAAATAGCAGTAGCCGTTTGCTGAGACAATTGCTCAAAAGACTGAATATGTGCACTGTCTAAATTCTTATTTAAAGAATAAGCCAAGGGCACACAACCAATCAAAATCAGCATAATCAAGCCCATGCCCTTTTGACCGTCATTTGAACCATGCGCGAAACTCACACCAGTACAGGTGAAAATCAAAATCGCACGAATTAAAGGTGGCGGCGGCTTGTTACCTTCAGGCGGATGAAAAAGCTCTAACTGTTTACGGAAGATTTTTTTCACCAGTAAAAACAGGACAGCAGCAAAAGCAAAACCAATCAGCGGAGAAAACAGCAGTGCTTTACCTACTTTCATCACCTGTTCCATATCTATGCCGCTTGCGCCAGCGCCTGAATGAAGCAGGTAGTTCATAATACCCACACCTAAAATCGAACCGATTAGAGTATGTGAGCTTGATGCCGGAATACCCATGAACCAGGTACCCAAATTCCAGAGAATCGCAGCAATCAGCATGGCAAAAACCATGGCAAAGCCTGCGCCTGAACCGACATTCATAATCAGCTCTACAGGTAATAAAGCAATAATGCCGTAAGCAACAGCACCACTTGCCACCATTACCCCTAGGAAGTTACAGAAGCCTGCCCACATGACAGCTACAGGTGCAGATAAGGCATTGGTATAAATAACAGTTGCGACTGCGTTGGCCGTGTCATGAAAACCATTAACAAATTCAAAGCCTAAAGCAATTAATAAAGCAGTCGCCAAAAGAATAACGGAATATAAACTTAATGCTGGCACATGCGCCAAATCGGTCGAAAGCTGAAAACCGATATACACTAAAGTTGAAATAATAACCGTGAGAAACACCGGCATAAAAAATTTCGGTGTAGCAACATGCACATTCGTCGATTTCGCTGGTGCTGATGGCACCTGATCTTGGACGGGAGGAATATTAGAATTCATGCAGACGGTTCAAAGGGATAATAAAATCCCCTTATTGTTCAATTTAATTGTGACAATTATATGACAAAGAGCTGTCATATAAAGCAGTTTTTCATACTTTATTTACTGTTATGCACTCACTAAAACCCATCAAATTATTTCACTTTAATAAAATAAATCAATTGGTTAGAACACATAATTCACTGTTATTTATTTTGAAAATCAATGTTTCAGCTTATCTGATATAAATTCATATTTATTGTCATATTTGCTCCTGCCTATTGCTCATTTTCCATCATGCCTGATTAATATGACAAATTCGTGAAGCATTCCAAGCATTTATATTAAATATACTTGGCAACAAATATGTCTAATTATTCAACAACCTAATATATAGTGCGTGCCCCTGACCTGCGAATATCAATAAAACTGGATTGAATTCTGTTAATATATTTGCCGATTTTATATTCCACCGGATTGGGGTTATTTATGTCCACGCTTGCCACCCTAAAAGAGCTGCTCGCTCAACGGATTCTGATTATCGACGGTGCGATGGGCACCATGATTCAGCGTCACAAACTCGAAGAAGCTGACTACCGTGGTGAGCATTTTGCTGACTGGGCATCTGACCTGAAAGGCAACAATGACCTTTTGGTGTTGACCCAGCCGCACATTATCCAGGGTATTCACGAAGCTTATCTGGAAGCGGGTGCCGACATTATTGAAACCAACAGTTTCAACGGTACACGTGTTTCTATGTCGGATTACCACATGGAAGATCTGGTTCCGGAAATTAACCGTGAAGCGGCACGTATTGCCAAAGAAGCCTGCCAAAAATATTCAACCCCAGACAAACCGCGTTTTGTTGCCGGTGTACTTGGGCCGACATCGCGTACCTGTTCGATTTCACCGAATGTAAATGACCCTGCTTTCCGTAACATCACCTTTGATGAATTAAAAGAAAACTATATCGAAGCGGCGCATGCGCTGATTGAAGGCGGTGCAGATATTCTGCTGATTGAAACCGTATTCGATACCTTGAACTGTAAAGCGGCGATCTTTGCAGTAAAAGAAGTCTTTAACCAGATTGGCTATGAATTGCCATTGATGATTTCAGGCACGATTACCGATGCTTCAGGCCGTACATTAACAGGCCAAACTGCAGAAGCATTCTGGAACTCGGTTCGTCACGGTGATTTGTTATCAATTGGCTTTAACTGTGCTCTGGGTGCAGATGCCATGCGTCCACACGTAAAAACGGTGTCTGACGTTGCCGATGTATTCGTATCTGCCCATCCAAACGCAGGCTTGCCAAATGCCTTCGGTGGTTATGATGAGACTCCGGAACAAACTGCTGCCTTCCTGAAAGAATTTGCCGAAAGCGGTTTAATCAACATTACTGGCGGCTGCTGCGGTACCACACCGGATCATATCCGTGCCATTGCCAATGCGGTAAAAGACATCAAGCCACGTCAAGTGCCTGAAACCAAACCAGCTTGCCGTTTAAGCGGTTTAGAACCATTTAACATCACAGAAGAATCCTTATTCGTCAACGTCGGTGAACGTACCAACGTCACCGGTTCGAAAAAATTCCTGCGTTTGATTCGTGAAGAAAACTTTGCCGAAGCTTTAGAAGTTGCACAGCAACAGGTTGAAGCCGGTGCGCAAATCATCGACATCAACATGGATGAAGGCATGCTCGATTCACAGGGTGCAATGGTGCACTTCCTGAATCTGGTCGCATCTGAACCTGAAATTTCACGTGTACCAATCATGATTGACTCATCTAAATGGGAAATCATTGAAGCGGGCTTGAAATGCGCACAAGGCAAACCGGTCGTCAACTCGATTTCACTGAAAGAAGGTTATGACGAGTTTGTCCATAAAGCACGCCTTTGCCGTCAGTATGGTGCAGCCGTGATCGTGATGGCATTTGACGAAGATGGCCAGGCCGATACTGCCGCACGTAAACGTGAAATCTGTAAGCGTTCCTATGATGTCTTGGTCAATGAAGTCGGCTTCCCGGCTGAAGATATCATCTTTGACCCGAACGTGTTTGCGGTAGCCACCGGTATTGAAGAACACAATAACTACGCGGTGGACTTCATTGAAGCGACTGGCTGGATTAAACAGAACCTTCCGCATGCCATGATTTCCGGCGGTGTATCGAACGTATCGTTCTCATTCCGTGGTAACGAGCCTGTTCGTGAAGCGATTCACTCGGTATTCCTTTACCATGCCATCAAGCAAGGCATGACCATGGGGATCGTAAACGCTGGTCAAATGGCAATTTACGATGACATCCCTGCCGAATTGAAAGCTGCAGTTGAAGATGTGATCCTGAACCAGAACCAGGGTGAAAGCGGTCAGGAAGCGACTGAAAAGCTGCTTGAAGTGGCTGAACAATATCGCGGTCAGGCCGGTGCACAAAAAGCTGTTGAAAACCTTGAATGGCGTAACGAGTCAGTTGAAAAGCGCCTTGAATATGCACTGGTCAAAGGTATTACCACCTTTATTGATGAAGATACCGAAGAAGCGCGTTTAAAATCAAAACGTCCACTGGATGTGATTGAAGGTCCACTGATGGACGGCATGAACGTGGTCGGTGACCTGTTCGGTTCAGGGAAAATGTTCCTGCCGCAAGTGGTGAAATCTGCCCGCGTGATGAAACAAGCCGTAGCCTGGTTGAACCCGTACATCGAAGCAGAAAAATCTGGCGGTGAATCTAAAGGTAAAGTGTTGATGGCGACCGTAAAAGGCGATGTGCACGATATCGGCAAGAACATTGTTGGCGTGGTATTGGGCTGTAACGGTTATGACATTATCGACCTTGGTGTGATGGTACCGTGCGAGAAGATTCTGCAAACGGCAATTGACGAGAAGGTTGATATTATCGGTCTTTCTGGCCTGATTACCCCGTCTTTGGATGAAATGGTCTTCGTTGCCAAAGAAATGCAGCGTAAAGGTTTCAATGTACCGCTGATGATTGGTGGTGCAACCACATCGAAAGCGCATACAGCGGTGAAAATTGATCCGCAATATTCAAATGATGCCGTCATTTACGTAGCTGATGCTTCACGTGCGGTGGGTGTAGCAACCACCCTGCTGTCTAAAGAGATGAAACCTGCCTTTGTGGCAGAAACCCGTGCTGAATATGAAAAAGTGCGTGAACGTATTGCTAACAAACAGCCGAAAGCTGCGAAACTGTCTTATGCTGAATCAGTTGAAAATGGCTTGAAAATTGACTTTTCAGCCAATGCACCTGTGAAACCAAACTTCATTGGTACACAAACACTGACCCATTATCCTCTGGAAACTTTGGTTGAATATTTTGACTGGACACCGTTCTTTATTTCGTGGAGTCTGGCAGGTAAGTTCCCTGCCATCCTTAAAGATGAAGTGGTGGGTGAAGCGGCGACTGACTTGTACAATCAGGCGCAGGCAATGCTGAAAGATATCATCGAAAATAAACGTTTCGATGCACGCGCGGTATTTGGCATTTATCCTGCCAACCGTTCAGGTGCAGATTCGGTTGAAGTCTATGACGAAACTGGTGCGACTGTTACGCATACTTTCCAGCATATCCGTCAGCAGTCGGACAAAGTCACTGGCAAACCAAACTTGTCTTTGGCAGACTTTGTTGCACCTAAAGCCGTGGCTAAAGATTATTTAGGTGGCTTCACTGTTTCGATTTTCGGTGCGGAAGAACTGGCCAATGAATTTAAAGCCAAAGGCGATGACTACTCAGCAATTCTGGTGCAATCTTTAGGTGACCGTTTTGCTGAAGCTTTTGCAGAGCATTTACATGAACGTATTCGTAAAGAGTTCTGGGGCAATCAGGCATCTGAACAGTTGTCGAATGACGAGTTGATTAAAGAGAAGTATGTCGGTATCCGTCCTGCACCGGGTTATCCTGCATGTCCTGAGCACTCTGAAAAAGCGCCGTTGTTTGACTGGTTAGGTTCGACCGATAAGATTGGCACATTCTTAACCTCTAGCTTTGCAATGTGGCCACCTTCATCTGTCAGCGGTTTCTACTATGCGAACCCTGAGTCGCAATACTTTAACGTGGGTAAAATCGCAGGCGACCAGCTTGAGGATTATGCGAAACGTAAAGGCTGGACTTTGGATGAGGCAAAACGCTGGTTAGCGCCTAATTTGGATGATTCGGTGGTTTAAGAATCTTCGTAAGCTAGAAAAGAAAAATCCCCTCACTTGAGGGGATTTTTTTATTTGGTAATCACCCCTAATCCTGAACCATTTATGGCGCAAGGTCAAAGAGGGGGACTTTCACGTATCTATTTAATTACGTGATAGCTCCTCCCTTTCTTAAAGGGAGGTTGGGAGGGATTCAAAATTGAATAACTATGCGATATATTTAACTAAAACAACCAAAATAGAAGCAATATGTTAGTTTACAAATATCGTGGTGGGGCTTTCAAAAGAGATTTAGAATCTTTACAAAAAGATCAATTTTGGGCATCTAATACGCAACAATTAAATGACCCTTGTGAAGGACTTGTATCTATCAATAACTATGAAAAACAGATAGAAACTTTAAAATTAATTTTTCCACAACAAGCAAAGCATACAGTTATGCTAAATCAATGTTTTCAAAATATCATTGATATGAAAGATCAAAAATTGGGAATCTTTTCGTTAAGTAAAAATTATAATGATGAACTACTTTGGGCTCATTATGCTGATAGCCATAAAGGTTTTTGTATTGAATATGAGTTAAATAAGTTACTTAAAGGACAAAATCCGAAACACAGGTATTTTGATGGCACTTATACTGACAATCTTCCCAATATAAGCCTATCCGATATATTATCGAAAGAAGATGACAATTCACTAATAAGAATGATGTTAGGTTATAAAGCCAAAAAATGGGAATATGAAAATGAACTCAGAATTATTACAGAAAATTATGGACTAAATAGTTACGATTATAGAGCTGTTAAATCCATATATTTCGGACTCAGAATGTCTGATTCTGAAATAACAAAAATAATGGACACCATGAAAGGTAGAAATATTCGATACTTTAAAATGAAGTTAAAACCTAATTCCTTTCAACTTGATGCTATCCAAATTGAAGATAAATTTCCTACTAAAAAAAGATATAAATACTCGATAGCACCTATAGCTGAACGGGCTGTTGATCCTTCCACGCTAAAATCAGAATACAAAGAGTTTAGCCCATATTTAGATAAATTAGCCGAAATAATTCGTCGAGAAGCTGATTGTATTGAAGTTAGTTATGTTGATCTAAGTCATTCAAAAAGCACGCTAAATCATCCTATATTTTTTGCTCAATATAAGACCAAAAAAAATGACTGGTTAACACATACAGTACATTACTCGAAACAGCAAATTGACGAAGAATACGACAAAATTGATGACTTGTAGTTACTATCTAATCTCCTTTAAAAAAAGAGAGGAATATCAAGAATCTATTACCGAAATCAAATTCGTGCAAAGTCCTCCTTTAAAAAGGGGGGATTCTTTCACACAAGCTCGATAAACCTGCTCCACCACATTATCCAACTGCTTCACGATCTGCCCATTATCAAACCTAAGCACCTTTAATCCCAACTCAGCCAAAGCTTCATCCCGAATTTGATCTGCTTCCAATCCGTCATCAGTAAAGTGCTGACTACCATCACACTCAATCACCAAATTGGCAGAAGGACAGTAAAAATTGCCCTCACCCCAACCCTCTCCCACAGGGAGAGGGAGCGTCATCCGATTGAATAATTACTTGGCTTTCACAATAAGATTCCCTCTCCTTTTAGGAGAGGGTTAGGGAGCGGTGCCTTGAAAATCATCCTTCCCCATAAAAGAATCGAATATATTCAGTTCTTTTTTCAGACCAAACCGAGTGCTGGTATTCTTTTAACAAGATTTCAGCTTTATCTCTACCACATTCAAATGATGCCTCATCGCCCTTAAAAAAACGAAGTACGCAAACAACCGAGAAACAGAACATTAAACAGCAGGCTTTAAGTTTAACTCTAAATAATTCCGCACCTGATTACGTCCCTTTTGTTTAGCTAAATATAAAGCCCGGTCTGCCATACGAATGATGTGTTCTTTTTTGGCATTGGCCTGAGAAAGGGCTACCCCAAAACTGGCACTGGTTTTTAAAATTTTCCCTGTTTCCAGCTCAAATTCTTCCTGTTCAATAATTTTTCGACAGCGTTCTGCAATCTCGATCGCCTGCTGCAAATTCTGATCCTTTAAAATCAGGATAAATTCTTCACCACCAAAACGCCCCACCACATCCTGTATTCGCGTTGTGGTACATAAAATGGTGGCTACACGCTGCAAAACAGCATCTCCGGTTTCATGACCATAATCATCATTAATTTTTTTAAAATAGTCCAAATCCAGCAACACCACGGCATAGGTCGCTTTTTTCCTGCTTTCCAAGGTACTGAGCTGTTCCCCAATATAACGACGATTAAATACATTGGTCAGCGCATCGGTCTGACTCATTTTTTTAATCTTCATTTCACGACGGCGCCACTGCGAGAGCAAAATTTCAAAAAATAAAATTGAAGTGAGCAAGATAGGGAGATAGACCTCAGCCATACTTTTGATCCAGAATGGATTATGATAAAACTCGCTATGTGTCAGGGTATCACTGAACACAGGTGCATAGCGAATGACCCCATTAAAAGTTAAATAGCTGATAACAATAGTAAAAATAGAAGCAAAAAGGGCGATGCCATAGATCATTTTACGTGAATAATAGACCAGGCCAATCAGCACAATATTGACAAAACCGGCAATGGTTGCAGGACTAAACATACCCACGGTATAGCCTGCATAAATCATCACCGCACCAAAAAACACCGGTGAAAAATAGGCAATAAATTGACGGAATTTTGCATTGTGTTTATATCTGTAGCTAAGCACAATCATGCCGATAAAAACAATTAAGGTGGCAACTACCGTACTAATACGGACGAAAAAAAAGTCATGATTAATCCAGACCCGATTTTCTTCTGAATAGCAACTAAACAGATACCATTTAATCGCGCTGACTTGGCAAAATGCTCCAAAAAAGCAGAGCAATATGCCCTTGTCAAAATTGGACCAGTTAATAATTAAATTATCGGATTCAAATAAATGAAACTTGACTCTGCCCCAGAAATGAAAAGTCAGCCTGAATATTTTTCTAAAAAATTTCATGTTCGTTATTGTATCTTTATAATTTATAGATTTTTTATTAGCTCAAAATTATACCAAAAGTACAAAAAACAAACAATATATGCTTATATCCTGTCGATAAACAGCACTCCATCCAAATGATCCACTTCATGTTGCACAATTCGGGCAGGAAAACCACTCAAGGTCGTTTCTACCAATGTACCCTCTAAAGTGCAATAACGTAGCTTAATGCTTTCAGCACGAGCGACTTGCCCACGTTCATCCGGTACACTTAAACAGCCCTCTTCACCCAAAACCGTCAACTCAGATTTTTCTAGAATTTCAGGATTTACCATCACTAGCGCATCCATTTCAGGTGCATCGGGATAACGCGAGTTCGGACGTGAGGCCACAATAATGACCCGTTTTGACACATAGACCTGAGGGGCTGCAATCCCTACCCCGTTGCGTGCCAACATGGTGGCATGCATGGCTTCTGCAAGTTCTTTTAGCCAAGGACTATTCAACTCAGTCCTTGCCACTTCTGCCGCTGTTAACGTCAAAATGCTTTCACCACGTTGTGCAACAGCTAAAATGGTGCTCATCTATTTTTTCCTTACCCAGCGAGAACGCCAGAATCACTATCTTTTTCTATTCAAAATTCTATAGAAATATTAACCCCAAAATGTGCTGGGTGATATTCAATTTTAAACTTTCTATTGCACATTTATGAATGATTTATGCTGTTCGAAATGCTCAAACTTTTAAGCCACTTTTAATTTTTCCTGCTTATTATTTGCCAAATTTCTTTATCAATAAAAAATATGACAACTGCCCAACTCCTGCTCGGTGTGCTTTTTAGTTCTATAGGCTTAGGCTATTTTTTGTATGGGAAAAAGCAAAAAGCGGTCGTGCCCTGGATCTGTGGCTTGGTTCTGATGATTTTCCCTTATTTTATAGAAAGTACTGGTCTATTGACCACAATCGGTGTTGTTCTATCTATTGCCCCCTATTTTATCCGGCTTTAATTGAGTGACAGATCAGGTTGATTTTATTGATAAAATGAAAATACCTGAGGTTTTGACCGGGACTATTACCAGTCGATTGGCAGACTACATGAGAACGGAAAAAGTGATGTTATAGCGTTATTTAGCTAAAGATTAACTATAAAAAAACCTTCAGTTGAAATAATGCTGATCAGTTAAGGAGTTTAGAAATAAACTCTTTAATTTTTTCGTAATTCATGGCGGAGTCTTACCGTTTTAAATCAAACTCTTGCAGCTCATTTGTTACTTTGGTTTCGCCCAAAGTAACCAAAGGCATTTGTCATCCGCAAAACTCGTCAACCACCATCAACCAGAAAATTCGTCGCAGAAACAATCATTTTTTTTTGTAGTCCTGCCTCAAACAGTTGCGGATGACTTTCCCACATATCAAATACAGTCATGAATTTAAAAAAGAAAATGCCAATCAATTTCTTAACTGACTGGCATTACTTCAGTTGAAGAGCTTTTTATGGATTAAGCGACTAAACTTTTCTTTAACTCATCTTCAACAATCTGGATTTCCAGCTGGCTAAATTTGCGAATTTCTGTTTCGGCATGTTTTTCCAGCATAGCTGAAATCAAAGGGACTTTTACTTTGACATGCCAATTCAGACTAATGTGAATTTTCTGCTCATCTCCTGTCACCAGACGTTCGCAATTCGCTTCTAAAGGCATATTTGCACCCAAGGTAATATTTGAAGTTAATGCGGCTAAATCGGTAACATCGGTACGTTTGACTCGAAATGCATCTTTAAGGAATTTTTTCGCTATGTCTGGAATGTTGACATCTAGGTTATAGGCACGGCATAAAGTGTAAATATCACCGCTTGTTTTCGATTCAATAATTTCCAGTTTTTCCCCAGGAATACGTCGGCATACTGCTTCATGTAAGGCTGTATTTGCTACAAGTCGCTTGAACTGATCAATTGAAACACCCTGAATTGTAGAATTCACAGTAAAACGATGTGCCATATTTTCTAATCCTTTGTTTTTCTAGTGGTTGTTTTAAATTTTTCTAAACCATTCGATCATCACTGATCTAGCCTATTTTTATAGCTCTTTATTTAATTAAATCTTAAAGCTGTTGTCATTGACCCTCTATACCAAACTATTCAGCACGTATGCCACAATGAATGACTATTTTCTCGGCACAGCAAATACTGAGAAAATGCCCACGATATTCAATGATCGCATCAAACTGTTCGGCACCATCATCCAGACCTGTGGCAGTCCAGGTTGTACCTTGAGGAAAATCCTGCAACCAGGCCGCTTTATAAAAGTCAGAAACAGAATCAAAGTTGAGATATTTTTCCGGCTCGGCTTGAATTCGGGCTGCCAGTTCATCAAACCTGTGCAACTGGTATTGAGTAAAGTCAATCAGCATGCATCACTCCTCAGGGTTTAAACACCTTTGAACTGAGTCAAAGCCTGTTTCTTTTTCACCTGCTCCCACTGCCACCAGCCAAAAGTAGCCAAGCCCACAAAAGCCGCATATAAAGCAGCAGTTAAAAATAGGTCTTTATAAATAAACATGCCGACATAAATAATATCGACAAAAACCCACAACACCCAGGTGGCAATATGTTTACGGCTGGTCCAATAGGTGGCCAGCAGACTAAATGCAGCCAGTTGTGAATCCAGCATAGGCACAGCAGCGTCGGTAAAATGCTTTAGCGTTAAACCGAAAATTAAACCGCCAATCGCGGCCAGTAACATTTGGAAAATCACTGTTTTTGTGGCGATCAGCTCAATCCGAATTTCATGATCTTGCTGCTTGCCTTTCAGCCAATGATAGAATCCATAAAAGTTCACCACGATGAAAAAGAGCTGCAATACGGTTTCGCCATAGAGCTTGAATTGATAAAAAAGATAGGCATATAGTACAAAAGCTGCAAAGTTAAACCACCAGCACCACATATTGCGTTTAACGGTGAGTGTCACCCCAATCAGACTAATAATAACCGCAACAATTTCTAGAGGTGACATGACAATAATCAAACAACGAACAGGTTTTGCTATTATGAAAAAAAAAGCCCTGAACGCAAGATAAATTATGTCTATTTTGTCCCATCCCTCACCTATCAATACTGTGCTTTCACCTGCACATTGCGTCATTTCAAAAGTATTTAAAAATTTGCCTGCACTCATTTGACAGTTTTCTAACAAGCGTTTAAAACCTAAAAAAACAGTTCATCTGGAAAAATAACCATGTCACTACAACAAGGAAAAGTCAGTCGGGAAATTCGCGGGTCTCTGTTCCTGATTGGCCTCGACCGTACTGCCAAAAGAAATGCCTTTGATAGCCATATGATTCATGATCTGTCACTGGCCTTAACTGAATATGAAGATGACCCGGAATTGCGTTGCGCAGTTATTTTTGCCCATGGTGATCATTTCACTGCCGGACTGGATTTGGTCGAATTACAACCTAAACTGGAAACAGGCGTATTTGATTTTGATCATGCGCAAATTAATCCTTGGGGTACCAGCTCAAGAATACGCAAGAAACCGGTGGTTGTTGCCGTACAAGGGATTTGTTATACCGCAGGCATAGAGTTGATGCTGAATGCCGATATCGTCATTGCGCAGGACAATTGCCAGTTCGCACAAATGGAAGTACAGCGTGGCATTTTACCTTTTGGCGGTGCAACCGTCCGTTTTGTACAGGCTGCGGGCTGGTCCAAAGCCATGCGCTATTTACTGACCGGCGATCACTTTGATGCAGCAACGGCGCTGGATTTAAACCTGATTAGTGAAATTATCCCTGAACCGCCATTACAACGTGCCATTGAACTGGCGGAACATATTGCCCAGGCTGCTCCACTGGCCGTTCAAGCAACCTTAGCTTCTGCCAAAGAAGCAGCTGAACATGGGGCTGCAACTGCATTTGCCCATTTACCGCAACATCTGGCTCCATTGCTGAAAACTCAGGATGTACAAGAAGGTGTCATGGCCATGCTGCAACGCCGCGCCCCTGAATTTAAAGGCCGATAATTAAATAGCCAAGTATCTGACTCCAGTCATAACACGAGTTTGCCATGCCAAATCACAAGCAGCACTTATAAAGCAGTCCTTTTAATCTCAGTCCAGCTGACTGTTCAGCGATATCAACAGCAGTATAAAAAGCATATAATTTTAGGGATTTTTATTCTTGTGTATTCAAGTCAAAAAGAGTAGTTTCAGTCAGACACGGCTATGCTGTTCCTTGAATTCACATTTATGCTCACAACCGAAACGGTCAATATGAGTATAAAATACCCCATAACGTCCGACATAATATTCTAAAGACTGGTCATAGAAAGTCCAGTAAATCGACCATTCGCCCAAGTCCAGCTGACGAATCCGGGTTTGGGCTTTGGCAGGCAATTTTCTTAACACACCTTCTTGAACCACGATAGCCTGACTTAAGTTGCGTTCGGTCAGATGGCGTTCAAAAAATATCTGGCAGACATCATCAAACAGCTGTTGTTCATATTCTTCCACCTCATCTACCCGCGCTTGTGCTGTGGATAAGGGCTGTGCCGAGGTCGCATCGGGTTTGATTAAATCGGCGAGCTGCTTAATTCTAAATTGCTGTAAATGTTGATTGATCTGAATTTTTAAAAATATTTTCCAAAGGACAATCAGTCCAATGCAAACACATAGCCCCAAGAGTATTTTCACCATAGCGTCACTCTCATGAATAAATAATTATTATTTTTATATTATATAAACAATTTGAATAAAAATTATACGATTTTTAAAATTTTATGTTATAAAAAAGAATGCCAAGGAATTTTACTCATGTTCCCTATTTCTTCATCTGCTCAACATACGCTTGTCACTTGCCTCGCTTGGGATATTCAGGTCAACCAGGCCAGTTCACGACGTGTGGAGTTTTTACATGAGGTGCCTTGGAAACTGTACCCTGATGATGATTTAGAATAAATCACTAAGTAAAAAATACCCCAAGGTCGCCTCAATAGCGGCCTTTTTTATTGCCTGAAAACAAGGAAAAAGCTGATGAATAATCCAATCAATAAAAATGGATTCCCCACACCACTGTCCAAACCGGTTGTAGCCCCTTTTAGCCAAAACTCACGCTTTGCTACAGCCGGTCAATTTATTACTGTTGTGCTGATTTGGTCACTCACTCCGCTTTCAGCCGTCTGGACAGTGCATGAAATTCATTGGGCGTGGGGTTTATTTATCCGGTTTAGCTTGGCCATACCGATTGCACTAGCCTGTCAGGCCTACTTCAAGGTCAAAATACCAGTGCACCCGCAAGCTTTGCTCAGCTATGCCGCGGGTGCTCTAGGCCTGTTTGCCTCCATGGCCTTCTGCTATATGGGCGCATCCAGGGTACCTTCCACGGTGATTTCAATCATTTATGGTAGTGCTCCCTTTGTCTCTGGTTTAGTGGCCATTTATATTTTTCGCAGTGAAAAGTTTAGTGCCTATCAATGGCTGGGCTTGCTATTGGGTATGTTGGGCTTATATTTCGCACTGGGCTTAAACGAGCAAAACCTGTTATTAGATAGATTTGGCATTGGTTTGGAAATCGTGGCCATGCTTTTGTATGTACTTTCTGCATTTGCTGTGCGTGCGGTTGCTGCAAATATCCATCCGGTCAGTCAGATGACCGGTGCTACTATCATGTCATGGCTGGGTTATTGTAGCTTGCTGCCCTTTTTCTCCTCCGACATGCCAGATGAGCTGCCGTCGTTAGATACCGCTATCGCAATTGTCTATAGCGCAGTATTTTCATCTGTACTGGCAATGATTTTTTATTATCAGCTGCTGAACAAAGTCAAGCCCACTACACTGATGCTGATGAACATCATTTGCCCCGTACTGGCCACGCTGTGGGGCACATGGCTTAATCATGAACTGCTCAGCTCACATTTCATCCTGGGGCTGCTGTTATTGTGTATGGGTTTAGCCTGCTATGCGTTGCGCGTACCGGGCAAATAGCCGATAAAATAAAATAGAAAAATCCCGGGCTTGATATCAATCCGGGATTTTCTTGGTTCTGGATACAGATAAAAATCGGTTATTCAATGTGAATGATTTTGCCGTGTTCATCATGATGAACCACACTGACCTTTTGCTGGCGTCCCTGTTCAATTTCTTCAACAGCCAAACCAAAATGCTGTCCATAATCGGCAATATTTTTGGCAGAGCTTGTCTTTACTGTTTTTGCAGGAACAAAATTCGACCATAGCAGCAAGCCCACAGCACAGGCCAATAATGCACTCACGCCATGTTCAATGCCCAAACCAAAGGCAGAAAAAAGCTGATGCAATACATGCTGTTTTTGCAGGCTCACAATCCCCAGCACAATCAACAACGGTCGCCATAACAACAGCCATACCGCCCACATCATGGCGGTAGAGGTATGTGATGCATAACGTTTATGCCACGGCAAGCAATGACGTAAATCAATAATTAAAGGATTATTTTTCATGGATGACTTCTTCATTATTGAGTTTGGAATTACGCATCCCGCGGTCTGGACTGACCCAGCGTGCGCGCTGGCCATTGCCGCGTAACAATACTTTAGGAAATGCCACGATACTGGCCGTCAGGGTGATCAGCCAAAACACAAAGGGATACCAGATCATCCAGAAGTAATTTTTGCCTAGCGAAGGTTCATAACGGCTGTCCATCCATTTGCTGATCGCAAACTGCAATAGGCAGGTCACGCCCAAAAGCATGCCGGTGCCATAGGGTAAAAATGGTGAACTAATGCCCGATATGCCCAATGGAAGCACAAAATGGATTAACCAGAGAACGGCCATAAACAGCATCAAATAAGACCATACCAAAGTCAGAACCAGCTCACACAGCAGCGGCCATAAAAAATTCAGTTTCGGTTGAAACAGCACATCTATATTTTTAATCAGCACCTGTGCCCCGCCCATGGCCCAGCGTAGCCGCTGTTTCCACAAACCCTTAAAGGTTTCCGGCATTAAAATCCAGACCAGGGCATTCGGTTCGAAGTGAATATTCCAGCCTGCACGTTGCAGCTTCCAGGTAATGTCGATATCTTCGGTCAGCATGTCGGGTGACCAGTAGCCGACTTCATGTACCGCACTTTTACGAAAGGCAGTAATCACACCAGAAACGGTAAACAGCCGTCCAAAGCTGCGTTGTGCCCGTTTAATCATGCCGACAATGGAGGAAAATTCTCCCACCTGAATACGTCCAATCAAAGTCGAACGGGTACGAATTCGTGGATTACCGGTGACCGCAGCCACGGTTTCATCCTGCAGAAAATGCCGCAACATCCAGGTCGCCGCATGCGGATCAAGCAAGGCATCACCATCAATGCCCAGCAGATATTCAGCATCGGTGAGCAAGCTTCCCGCCTGCAGTGCCATGGCTTTGCCCTGATTATGTGCCAAATGCACTACACGCAATTTTTCATACCGGTCTGCCAGACGGTTGAGCACGGCTGCAGTGTTATCCGAACTGCCATCATTGATCGCAATGACCTCAAAATTTGGATAATCCAGCGCCAGTGCATGACCCAGTGTTTCTTCGGCATTATCACCTTCGTTAAAACAAGGCACCAGTACAGCCACCTTAGGATAATCAGGTAATGCCTCAGGCTGCTGATACGGCGGATCCTGTCGTTCTTTCCAGTAGAAAATCAGTGCACCGATCATCCATAAATACGACATAAATAATGGATAATAAAAAACAAAGTGCAATGCAGAATGCCAAAAATGCTGCAGCGTTGACATATGGAATTCCTTTAAGGAATAAGTTTGCTGGATTTCATATCAAAGGCTTTGCGTAACACGCCTGTATCTGGATAGTCCTGAATCGGATCATCCGGATAATACGCTTCATGCATCACACCTTGGGTATATAAAGACTCAATGGTTCTGGCTATTTCATCGGAAGGAACGCGTTGATTGGTTCGCCAGTTCACTGACTGCAATTCAAAGACGGTTTTCTTCATGCCATTCGGATATTGCTTCACGCGATTAACAATGTCCCGGTAAAAAGCATCGCTATCTGCGGCCTGCTCCATATAGGGCATTGCCATGATCGCAGTGAAGTCATAACGGTTAAGCGACTGTTCCAGAGACTGTGAATACCAGTTTTCCGCATAAGGCCGCAGGGCAACCTGGGCATATAAATTACGCGCAGTCAGCAAGAATGGATGATACTGACGGACTTCTTGCGCCAGTTGCATGGCAAAGTCATCAATGTATCTGGTTTTAAATCCGGTCCATTTTTCCAGCTCGGCATCGTTATTACGGATTTTGGCCAGATCGGTCGGTAAGCCTATCGCAGCATAGGCTTTTAAAGCATCAGGGCTGGCATCTTCATAGTCCGATAAAGTGGTGTCATCGTGGAATAAAATGCCGTTAAATGGCACTGATTTGGCCAGATCCTGATAAATACCGGCAATGGTTTTACGCGCATCGGCAGAAAAAGGACTTAAACGATGATAGCCCATATTCAGATGGTTGGAATCATCGGCTTGCTGGGTCACCACCACATCTTTGGACACCGGGTTATCTTTTGGTAATTCCCAGGCCAGTAATGGCATCCAGGCATAGACCCGGCTCACTTGGGTACGGGTTTGAATTTGCCAGGCAGCACGGTTAAACAGGTCGGCACGCATGGGCAAATAATGGTTCGGAAAATACACCATATCCGCAGAACCATTGGCATCCGGATCGGAAAAGGCTTGCAGATACACGGTATTGACTTTCATCGCCACAATCCGGTCAAGTAAGTGATCCAGATTACGTTCCTGCTGAATAGGATCTTTGTCGTAAATGTAATCCAGATCGATATGCATGATTTTTTGCGGACGGTTATTGTCGCCTAAATGTTGCTGGCGATTTTGAATTTCCTGAGCCAAATCTGCCGTGGTCATATTGCCTTCAATCAGAATACGGTTGAGCTGCCCCAATGAATCTTTAGCCGAATCTGCACCATCGTCCAGACTAATGGCTACCGGCATACCTAACTGTTTGGCAATTTTTACGGTTTGCATATTATAGTGACCATAGGGCCAAACCATCACACGAGGTGATTTCAAACCATGTGCAGTCAATAACTGGTTATTCTGCTTTAAGTCACCTGTAATCCGTTGCTGATAATGACGTTCGGTTTCATAACTGGCAGATTTAGGATCGTATAACCGTGTCACTGCCGCCGGTTCCATATTGCCCTGCGGATTGCCCAAAATGCCGCGATGCAAGTTATAGCTATGACTGGCAATTTCGACCAGACCACTGTCCTGCATCTCTTTCAATTCAGCCCAGGATAACATTTGACTACGCTGAATTTTCTCACCTGAAAAGTCAACGCTTTGACCTGCTTTAGGCTCTAGCCATGAACCCACGACCGCCAGCACCACGGGAATTTTATTGGCTTTGGTCACCGGATAGGCACTTTTATAAAATGATGCATAGCCATCATCCACCGTTAATAAAACCGGTTTGCTCGGCAAGCGATATTTCCCTTCGTGCGCTTTAATCAGCTGATCAACATTAATAAAATGAAAACCGTTATTTTTAAGCCAGCTAATATGTTGCTGAAACTGCTGCGTCGTTACCGAATAGTCAGGAATCAATGCCGATTGACGATCGGTAATTTCATGGTATCCAATCACCGTGAGGGTGGGATTGCTGGATGGTAGTGTTTTACTCCAGGCTAAATGAGGCATCTGACATAAAACGGCGGAAAGAGAAGCAGAAAGCAAGGTGGACAGCAAGCGAGTCTTCATTGAATGGTGCTCAAAAAACATTTTATGCTCTGAACACGTAGCATCATTGATCAATAGAAAACTACCCTTTTCATGATTTACGACGTTCAGAACTCTGAATCTGTCTTTTTATCCAATCAAGCTGAAATGAAGCTTAAAAAATAATAATTTTTTGAAAATGAAACGTTTAAAAATAGAGGAACTGTGATCAAGATCATCATACTTTAACTGGCATACCTACTTTTTATTTTAGTCAAAAGAGCTAAAAAAAGGTTAAATATCCACAAAATTTAAACTAAGTTCCAGAGGGCTGATATTGATCCCGTCCGGCATCCTTGGCTGCATAAAGCTGAATATCGGCAGCTTTCATCAGTTCATGAATATCACTATAGGGATGATTTCGATCCATCCATGCCACTCCCATACTTAAAGTCACATACTGTTTTTGATCAGGCCGGTTTAAATGTTCAAATTGAGCATCTCTGACTGCATCTAAAACCTGCTGCAACACATTCAAGACCACTTGACTCGGAATATTATGCAGAATAATGGCAAACTCTTCCCCACCGTAGCGGGCAACATAAGCAGACTCAGGCAAGGCCTGCTGGATCAGCTTGACTAGGTCTTGCAAAATTACATCCCCCTTCAAATGCCCATAGTAATCATTATAGTTTTTAAAATAATCTACATCTAACATGGCAAATGCCAGACTATAATGGGTATGATTTTGTGTCAGGGTAAATAATCGCTGAATTTCAGCATTTAAAGCCCGCCGGTTAAAAGCTCCGGTTAATGCATCTATTTGAATTTGTCGCTCTAGCTTCTGGTTCAGTTGATGTAACTGTGAAGTGCGCTCCTGTACTTTATGATCCAGAGAACTATTCAGCTCAAGTAAGCTATTATTCAATTGCTCAATATGCGAGGTATGCTGTGCATAGTTTTTTGACTGCTGAAACATAATCAGCAAAGCATAGAAACTGGTTGAAATAAATGAAAGATTAAATGAATCGAGTAAATTTAAGGTCAACAAGAAATCATGAAAAAAAGTCACACATAATAAAATTATCGCCCATACATTGACACTGGAATATTGCTCTTTTGATTTCAGGGTCAGATAAAAACCGTAGCCAAAATTTACAATCACAATCGGGCTGATGACCCAACTATAAAAGGCAAAACGCTGAAACACTTCAGGCACAGTAAACAAGGTCACCATCATATCCATGATCAGTACGCACATGGCCACACTGTAAACAATCGGATGCAGATAACGCCGACTGAGTAAAAACATATAACTGATAAAAAAAGTGACTGCCAGATAAGTAAACAGATATTCTAAACGCTCTCCCCATAACCAGCTGATATTGGTAAAGGTAGTATAGGCATAAGGGGCTGAAAATAAATTATGTAAGGCCAGAAACAGGATAAAAACACCAAACACAAAAACCCGGATACTGCTGCGATTAATCACCCCCTGGAATACGGAAAACATTAAGGTAAACATTCCGATACCCAAGACTGCTCCACACACCAGGCCAATACTCATCATCATCTGCTGGAACTGGCGACCAATGGTTGTACCTATGCCTATCCGCATCGGATTTTCAAGACCACCATGCTGAGGATCAAAATTGGATGCCTGAATGGTGATGGTGAAATACTCTTTTTCCACCACAAAAAAGGCAATTTTAGGTGCATTTTCCGTTTGATGATGGCTTGGGTCTTTTCCAACTTCTCCTAAACGCAGTATAAAATCACCATTCAAGAACATTTTATAAGCCCCATATTGATTGGGAATAAAAATGGCTATACGGCGCCCTACAAATTGCTTAGGTATTTTAAAATGGCCAATAAATGTGCCATAAGTCTGGTTAGTTCCAGTGATTTCTTTAAAAGAGACTGGCAAAGTTACGCTAGTCGATTTTAAAACTGAACTGGGTTGCGTGATGAATTGCTCAGGATAATACTGCCATGTCCCCTTAAGAGGCGTAGAGCTATCTTCAGTAAACTGAACATCATTCAAGAATTTTTGATGTAAATAATAGGATTCGGGTGCGGCTTCATAAAGTGCCCAGACCTGCTTCTGCCCCAGACCTATGCATAGACATATTGCTAGAAAAAGTTTTAAAAAATGAATTAATTTCTGAATTTTATACAAAAAGCGAATCATCCTTAAATACGCTTAGCTATTTCTTAATGTAGCGGTAAAAAAATAAAATTCAAACTATTTTTCACCTATCTGCAAGATTCATCCTTGTCTCTTGCAGAATATTTTTTAACCGATAATCAAGGCGCACTTAATCACGTGTTTTTACGTCAAATAGTTCAATTTCAAAAATAAGGTTTGAATTGGCAGGAATAATTTTACCCATTTTACGTTCACCATAAGCCAGGTGTGCCGGCACCATTAATTTACGTTTACCACCAACTTTCATGCCTATAATGCCCTGATCCCAGCCTTTAATCACACGACCAGTACCAATCACGGTTTCAAAGTAGTTGCCACGGTCAATGGACGAATCGAACTTGGTTCCATCTTCCAGCCAGCCGGTGTAATGGGTCGTAATTAGTGCACCTTTCACCGCTTCTTTACCTTCACCTACTTTTAAATCGATAATTTCTAATTCATTTATCATGGTCATTTACCTAAACTGAGCAGCAATTTTTCAATGCCTAGTATAACCGGATTTGGCTGCATGCTTTAGAATTTAAGAGGTATCTGTTCTTAGCTGTATTTAAAAGCTGAGCTCCAGGATATTCGAATCATTCAATAAATAAGCCATCAATTTTTTATGATTTTCATCTTTAAAAATCACCCCTGCCCGGACAAATCCAGCCCAGTCAGAATATTGGCAGGAACTCAAACTGACCATAATCATGGTTCAAAGGCCGGCCGATTTGCTGCAATATTATCACTCTGCATCAATAATTGCCCCAATGCCGAGGGCAATCAGCAAACGATAGAAATCCGAATGCATATGTTTTCCCTTTATTCATTTTTATTATTTTCAGGTATAGGCAATTTTGTGATCAGGATGCAAACCTAAGCCTGCAACCTGCATCTATTTATTGTAAGCGTTCCCATTCCACCACGACTTGAGCGTGATCCCCAATCAAGGTCCATTCGCCATCCATCACGTTTAACTGCAATTGCATGGTACGCTCACACAATTGTGGCAATGCCTCTGTGGTTGCGGTAGAGAGTTTCCACACTTCTACATTGCTTAAGGTTTTTAATTTGCTGTTGCGTTTGTACCATTCATCCACAGCTGAACCATAAGTGACCACAGCCACCTGCTTACAACGCGCACTGGCCTTTTTCACCTTGTCTTCATCCGGACTGCCCACTTCAATCCATTTAATCAGTTGGCCGGTCAGGTCTTTTTGCCATAACGCCGGCTCATTAGTTTCAAACAGATCTTTAGTAAATTCCAGAGCATCATCAGCAAAACGCGCATAAGCCAAAATACGTACCATCAAGCGTTCAATGGTTTCTGAAGGATGTAAAGCCATGGTGAGCTGATAATCACCGTATTGATGGGCATCCATATTGGCAATATTCAAATCTGCCTTATAAATTGTTGCTTTTAGCGCCATAAAAGAGTCCTCAAATTTGGCGCCTAGCATATAAGATTTGCGGCTATTTTGCTGAAATGTTTTTTAATCCTGATCTGGATTAATCTGACACTGGAATAGTTGCTGTTCAAATAACTGCCAGTCGCGCGGATGCTGCACAATAATTTCAATACGGTTATCCACGCCTTCTTCTGCAGACTGATAGTTAAACTGCTCGGGATTAAAATTGAAGGTTTTCCAGCCCTGGTTGGTATTAAAAATCCCTTTAATCCGCAGCCACTGTTGCTGTTCACACAGCAGATCCAGCAAGGCATAAAAGTCGAATTGCCAGCGCTTGGGCAACTTCCACCCCGCTACACTATAGCCTTGTGCAGTTTCAACATAGTGATAAGGCAACTGTTTAATTTCTGATAGAGGCTGTCCAGCTGAAAATGTTTTTTGGATTTTCAATAAAGGCTGAATTTTACGTCTGGTTCCCACATAAGGCAGGTCAATTTGTTGCAGAGGAATTTTATCTTGCCCGCTCATCAGCCAGGTTTGCTGATAAGCCTGATATTCATGCTTTAATGCCTGCAAAGCCTGATTATCTGCAAAACTCATAGTATCCGTATGGGACACCACAATGATTTGTGCTGCTTTTAACTGATCGGCATATAAATTCTGCTTGCTCCAATCACCATCATGCAAACGCGAACCATCTACTACTGTAACCAGCGCACGCATGGCAATACTCGGCTGCCAGTGCGGTTCGGTCAGCTGTTCCAGCAATTGTGCAGGATGCCCCAAACCTGTGGGCTCGATAAACAACCGGTCCAGTTTGCTTTCTGACAATAAACGCGACAAGGCAATCTGCATCGGTAACTGGCTGCTACAGCAAAGACAACCGCCCAACAGCTCTTTCACTTCATAGCCTTGGGTTTGCGGTAACAGCTGCTGATCGACCCCAATTTGCCCAAACTCGTTCATCAACACCGCCCAGACCTGATTTTCTGGCTTCTGACTGAGCAAATGTTGAAGCAAGGTGGTTTTTCCAGCCCCTAAAAAACCAGAAATAATATGAGTCGGTACCGCTTGAGTAGGAGAAATCAGTTTCAAAATCAACTCGCTTTCAGATAGATATAATCAGTTCACCAGTAAGCACAACTCACCCACCCATACGGATCATGAGAATGCTCACTTTCATTTTTTCCGTACTGCATAGTAAAGCATCCTGTTTATTTTGAATCCGTCATCATTCAATTTTATTTTTTGACGTTTTTAAAATCTAACTGCAAATCATTCACTCCATGCTGTTGTATCCAAAGCAGGATTAAGTCAAAAAGCGGAATGAGGTAAACCCTTGCGCTTTTTATGTTTAGCAAATATTTATATATGATAGAAAAAAATGATCATTAAGCCCGAAAACCATATAGTAGACAATCTAAATAATTATTTATTTTCAATATTTTAAATAATTATATGTATTTCCGCTGTTTTGTTTTCATTCAACATATCTACTATGGCATAGCTTGTTTAGACCCTCAAATTCACCGTTAATACGCTTAAATGTGAATTGATTGAATGGGCATTCGCTATGAGCAACAAAACAAATTACACCACTGAAGTGGCAATCTTGGGCGCAGGCCCTGTGGGTTTGACTATTGCGAACTATTTAAGTAAACAAGGCATTCAGGTCACTGTAATCGAACAACTGGACAGTTTGATTGATTACCCGCGTGCCATTGGTATTGATGATGAAGCATTGCGTACTATTCAGTCACTTGGCTTAGTGAATCAAGTTTTACCGCATACCACACCAAATCATGCCATGCGTTTCTTGACGCCTAAAGGTCGTTGCTTTGCCGACATTCAGCCATTGACTCGTGAATTCGGTTTCTCACGCCGCAATGCCTTTATTCAGCCTCAGGTCGATAATGTCTTGCTGCAAGGTTTGAACCAGTATGAAAACACTCAAGTACTGTTTTCACGTCAACTGAGCGAATTTAGCCAAGATGCCAACGGCGTAACGCTTAAGATTCAAGATAAAAACCAGAAAGAAGAAATTATTCAGGCAAAATATTTAATTGCATGTGATGGCGGTAACTCTATTGTACGTCGTACTTTAAATATTGGCTTTGATGGTAAAACCGCACCAAACCAATGGATTGTAATCGACATTGAAAATGATCCTTTGGCAACACCGCATATTTATCTATGCTGCGACCCGGTACGTCCGTATGTATCTGCTGCCCTGCCTCATGGTATTCGCCGTTTCGAATTCATGGTGATGCCAGGTGAAACTCAAGAAGAGTTAAGCAAACCGGAAAATATTGCCAAATTGCTGTCTAAAGTATTGCCGAATGCTGAAAATATCGAAGTAATCCGTCAGCGTGTCTATACCCACAATGCACGTATTGCCGATAAATTCCGTGTTGACCGCATACTACTTGCCGGTGATGCTGCACACATTATGCCTGTATGGCAAGGTCAGGGTTATAACAGCGGTATGCGCGATGCCTTTAACCTGGCCTGGAAAATGGCATTGGTTGTTCAGGGCAAAGCTACTCCAGACCTGCTGGATTCATACCAGATTGAACGTAAAGACCATGCAAAAGCCATGATCGATCTTTCAGTGATGGCAGGTCATGTACTTGCGCCACCGAAAAAATGGCAAGGTTTCGTGCGCGACGGTATTGCCTATGCATTGAATTACATCAAGCCAATTAAACAGTATTTGCTTGAAATGCGTTTTAAACCGATGCCGAAATATCATGACGGTGCCTTGCTGGCAGACGGCAAGAAAGAGTCTCCGGTCGGCAAGATGTTTATTCAGCCGCAAGTGAAACTTGAGTCGGGTGAACAAGTTTTACTGGATGAGATGATTGGCAATGACTTTGCGATCATTGCTTGGGGAGTCGATCCTCAATGGGGCATCTCGGATACTACCATGCAAGTCTGGAAAAAATTAGGCGTCAAATTTATTCAAGTCATTCCTGAAGTTCAGTTTGGCAATGAAAATCGCAAGAACGTTGATGGCGTGATTACCATTGGCGATATCGGAACCGATATTCGCAGCTGGTTTGGTAAAACTTCAGAATCGGTGGTAATTCTACGTCCTGACCGTTTTGTGGCGGCCCTGGCGATTCCACAAACGCTGGATCACGTGAGCCAACAACTGTTTAAAAAGCTGCATGTAAAATAATATCGATATAAAAATACATTTACTGAATCATATTCAGAGGCCTGACCACGTGAAAGCGTGGTCTTTTTTATTTTACCTTCTATTCCGTATTTCAATTAGATCTCTTTCATAAACCCAAAAAGTTTAATATGAGATTTTTTTAATCAGCACTATCTCATTTGATTGATTACATTGTGACATCTTTGCGTAGGCCATACTTCTGCTTTTGAAAGGTCAAAATGAGGATCTCAAAATATATTTTAAGCTCACAAGAAAACCTTTTACTTCCCCTATCCCCTACACAACATTCTGAACTAATTTTAAGCACTGCTTTAAAATTTAGCACAAGGGATGGAAAACGAATGACATCCCTTCTACACGCATAAATCGAATATCTGTTTAAATCTATTTTTAATTGCAGTATTACGAACTACATGTAGTCATTGAAAAAATATTTAATGAAAGAAGTCTATTAATCATTAATTTTCTGCAACCACGGTACACCTTTCATGGAATCACGCTGTGCCAGAAGCTGAATAAACGGCTTGAACTCATCCAGATAAGGCAATATTTTGAGAGAGATAGCAAAAATTACCCAATAACCCAGAAATAAATCTGCTGCTGAAATTTTATCACCCAGCAAATACGGATTTGCTTCTTGCATACCCTTTTTTAGCAATGCCAATACACTCTCTTCATGACCAAAGGTCAGGCTTCGTTTTCTTTGCTCAATTTGCTCGTCCGATACGCCTAGACCTTTTAAATCCATAAACTCAGTCAAAGGACCATGCGCAAAGAACATCCATTTCAGATATGCACCTCGCTTGGGGTCATCCAAGGCAGGTGCCAAACCTTTTTCCATATATTTATCTGCCAGATAAGTAAATATGGCCGCAACTTCAGAAATCACTACGCCCTGATCGACCAGACAGGGGACTTTTCCCATGGGATTAATAGTTAAATATTCAGCCTGATGCATATTTTCATAGGGCACATTTATCTCTTCAATCTGGTCTTCTATACCCAGCTCTTTTAATAAAAGCATCACGGTCATGCCACGCGACTGGGCATTGTTATACAGCTTCATCATTTTAATTCGACCTCTGTTGTTATTTTAGTTTTTAAGTATAAAGCGCTTTGATTATTTATTGATGATTATGTGATACATTCACTCATTAACGATGCTTTTTATCGCTTTAAAAGCACCGTGTGATATCAAACAGTTATTTTAAAAAAAACCCATATAAAACTGTTCTTTCAATATTTTTAAAATCAGTTCAATCAGCTCATTTTTTTGCCCTTTACGATAACTGGCATACAGGTTAATCATCGGTAAGGGCTCAATAGTATTTTTCACGATAATTTTATCGCCCAATAGAGGGATCACATAAGCCGGTACCAGGCTCCAGCCTACCCCCATGCCGACTAAATTGACATTTAACAAAATATTGGTCGAGTGCTGTACGACGTTTACATCCAGTTTCGACTGCTTGAAGAAATCGGTAATAATCTTGTATAACTGCGGTGAGGCATCTTCGTCACTAATGACAAAATCCTGATGATTAAAACTCTTGATACTAATATGACGCTGCTCGGCAATCGGTGAATCCTTCGGCACGATTAAAGCCAGAGGCTCACTAAAAATCTGTACGTGTTCCAGTTCATCCGATTCATCGACATAGCGGGTAAAGGCAATGTCAATATCACCTTTTTTTAAGGCCTTCAGCTGGTTGGCATCGGTCAGGCTATGAAAGTTGATTTTGATGTCGGGAAAATGAGCCCGTATATTCGGCATGATATAGGGAAAAATTTTCATTTCTGCCACAGGGACAAAGCCAATATTCAACTGGTCTTTGCTCAGGTTGGCAATTTTCCGCGCAGCATCAATCGCCTTTTCTGCATGCTCCAAACTCAGCAGCGCTTCTTTCAGAAATACTTTTCCCGCTTCAGTCAACTCAACTTTACGGTTGGATCGAATCAATAACTGAACACCCACCTCATGTTCCAGATCTTTAATCTGCTGGCTCAAAGATGGTTGCACCGTACACATGCGCTGTGCTGCCTTGGTAAAATTCAGTTCTTGTGCAACTGCAACAAAATAGCGTAAATGACGTAATTCCACGTACCGTACCTCTTTATTTAGGTTGCTTCAGTGATGCCGAAACTGTGTATTTATAAACAAATAGCGTTAGCACAGTAATTACAGCACAGAATAAATAACTCAGTTGATAACCATAATAGGCAATCATCAATCCCAAAATGACTGAGCCGATTGCCATACCCAAATCAAACAGGGTAAAGAATGTGGAAATTGCATGCCCCATACGCTGTTTTGGCACAGACTGAATAGCAATGGTTTGAAAACATGGAAACAGTGAGCCATAACCAATACCAATAAATATAGCAGATAACCAGAGCAGCCATTGATTGGAGATAAAACTGACCACGACCAGGCCTATGGCAAAGAAAATAAAGGAAGGATAAATGACTGCACTGGCACCTTTACGATCGTAAATTTTGCCTACCCACGGCCGCACTACAATCATGGAAATGGCGAATACAATAAAAAATAAGCTGGTATACGCGAGCAGGGCTTTAGATTCGCTATAAGCGGTAATGAAACTCATAATGCTGGAATAGGCAAATGCAGTCAGCAAGGCAACAAAGCCAATCGGTATAGCACGTGTTTCAATAATGTCATGCCAACCCAGACGGTTTTTTTCTTGAGTTTCAGCCGTGAAGGCAACCTTGTCCTGCTGTTGTACTGGAATGATTAAACAAAAAATAAAACCCAGACTGATCACAGCGGTTAATAGCGCAAATAGCATCTTAAAATCAGTAAACTGCAACACGGTCAAGGCAATTAAAGGCCCAAATACCACGGCAAGATTGGTCGACATGACAAAATAGCCCATGCCCTCACCCTTACGCCGATCTGGAATAAAATCATTTGCTATGGGCACGGTGACCGTAGTTAATATGCTAAACCAAATGCCATGAATAAAACGGATCAACAATAAAGTCCACATACTGTCGGCAAATAAATAGCTAAAAGCAAACAGTACAAACAGCAATTCCGAGCCGCGAAAGGCAATTTTTTTGCCTAATTTTTCCACAATCAGTCCGGAAAATGGACGAACTGCAATTGAAGAAACCAGAAATAGGGTCAGTGCCAAACCTGCTTCCTTCACCGTCCCGCCTAGAGCCTTCATGATATAAATCGGCAAGACCGTTAATAATGCATAATAATAGGTAAATAAAAACAGGTTATTGCATAGACATAATATAAACGAGCGATTCCATAGACGCTCAGTGTTTGTTGCAGACATAATGACCAACTTAGCGGTAGCCCGGTGCTACTTTTGAACCAGAACAGGTTGCATCACCAAACGTACAAGATTGTGTATGTAAGTTTCATCTGGCATGCAATTAAAGAAAATAATCTGATAATGAATCGGCCCATACAACGTATCCAGCATCAGTTCAAATGGATAATCGGCAATAATTTCATTACGCTCTATGGCAAGTTGAATCAACTTGCGTGTTTGCTCACGACGCGGTAATAAATACAGCCTGAAAAACTCACCAGCTGCTTCACGATGCTCGGCCATCACCACCAATAAAGCTCGCCCTAACGGATGATTTAGCGCAAGGGACAATTTTAACAACTGCTGGTTCAGATTAACTTCCAGGCTCTGCTCGAAATCCAGATCAAAGACCGAAGCAGTGTGCTCTTTAAAGGCATCAAAGACCAGATCAGATTTATGCTTCCACCAGCGATAAATGGTCGACTTTCCTACCCCTGCCCGTGCAGCAATATCTTCAACAGTTAAATGACTGTAATCCTCATCTTCCAATGCAGCAGTCACTGCCTGCAAAATACATTGCTTGCGACGCGAAGTTTTTTCTAGTTCAGTCATTAACCACCAAAAACGAAACGATACGTATCGTTTTATATTAGGCTAATTTTTGCCTGCTGTATAGCTCCAATCTTCCCGTTAAAATCAAAAAAGACCGCTTTAAAGCAGTCTTTTTAACATCAGCGTTCCGTCTGTTTTAATACAGCATTAGCATTGCGAGGTTTTTTTATAAATACTGCATGAAGGATGATGGCTTTCTTGCAAGCGTGCCACTTTACGATGTTCAGCAGCCTCAAAACGGCAACGTTTCCAGTCATTGTCCAGCTTCAATGGCGGAATCTGTTTCGGTTGACCATTTTCATCTACAGCTACCATAGTGAAGTAACAACTATTGGTATGACGTACGGTACGTTTTTGAATGTTCTGCGCTTCTACGCGAATCCCGATTTCCATTGAGGTACGACCGACATGGTTGACACTGGCAAGAAAAGTAACGAGTTCACCCACATGAATCGGTTCTTTGAAATTTACTTTATCCACAGACAAAGTCACCACATAACTGCCTGAATAACGGCTAGCACATGCGTATGCGACCTGATCCAGTAATTTTAAAATTGTTCCGCCATGAACGTTTCCTGAAAAGTTCGCCATATCAGGAGTCATTAAAACTGTCATGGTTAATTCAGACTGGTCATCTAATGCTGGAGCAATTTGATCTAATGGGGACATCGCGTTCTCTAGACTCTTTTACAGACAATAGTATAAGGAATGATTATATCGTTTTTCTATGAAATAAAATGTCGAAATTGCCAATAAACACATCATTATTATTTATAGTGATTTTGGTATCATTCAAAAAAATATATATCAATTTTACTAAATCACTGAGATATAAAAATTTTTCTTATAGCATGATTTTAATAGAATATTTGTTCTAAAAATTAAATTACAAAAAGATGGCTATGTATTTTAAAACATATCGTGTGATTATTACTTGAATACCCATAAATCAAACAAAATTTAAATCCATTTGGGCACAGGGCTAGTGTCTAACGTGTCATATCAGACAAGTCGAATCTCAGCTTAAACTAATATCAAGGTGTTACATTGCGCAGCATTTCTTTGGAAATATTGCCATAGCTCAATACATTTTGCTGGTCAAGCTGGGTCTCAACACTATAGGTACCATCAGTATTTTCTGAAATCACGGTAAATACCAGATTTTCCATACTCGCCATTTTAACTTTTTGACCTATGGCAAATTTTTCTATGTTCATACTACTGTTATGCATTTAACCATCCTTACAGAAATATGCTTTTATGACTTTAATAAACTCCAGTGTAGAGAATTTTTATTTACTGGTAAACTTAAATCATTGAACAAACACATATTATATAAAAATTGTATAATACAAAAGCTTTCATCACTTAATTGATTTTATTTAATAATATCAATTGATTAGTTTATCTTTACAGTTGAATTCCATTCATTTTGATTGATTATCTCTCAAAACCTAAATAACGACAGACTAAAACCTAACAGCATTGCAATAATGAATCTGAGACTCTGAGGGATTCGGTTTCATCATTGCAATTAATTGAAGGACTTAATCCTGTGCGCTTAATTGCTGAATGGTATGGCCAAATGGATAATGCTTCTGTTTCAATAAAGTGGTAATTTCATTTAACTGACTTTCTGTTGCATCTATTCCGGCTTGCATGGTCATTGCACGACCTTTTACATCAAATATATGCCCTTTTTCTCTTAAATCTGGCTGAATCACAATATCTGCATGTTTTAACTCTTCTTCAGCTAAACGGCTTTGCATGATATTAATATTTTGATTGAACATTCCCCAAACATTACTGGTTTCGGTATGCATGGGTTGCGCCAGAATATCCACAGCAATCACAATATCCGCACCTAAATCGCGTGCCACGCCTACAGGTACCGGGCTCACCAGACCGCCATCCACATATTCATCCGCACCAATTTTGGTAGGAATAAACATGCTGGGAATAGACACGGAAGCGCGTACCGCCTGTCCGGTATTACCATAGTTAAAGACGACTTTTTTGCCTTGTTTTAATTCCGTTGCAACTACATACATCGGGATTTTTAATGCTTCTAAGGGCGTATTGTTGACTTGTTGATTGACATAATTTTCAACTTTTTGACCATCAAAAAAGCCTTTCATGTCCAGCTTTACATCACGCACATCATTGGCTTTCATACTTAAAGCAATATCACGCAGCTCTTCTGCTGTTTTACCACTGGCATAAATGGAACCCACAATACTGCCCGCACTGGTACCTACAATCAAATCCGGATGTATCCCTTGCTGCTCCAGTACCTGAATGACCCCGATATGAGCATAGCCACGAGCGCCACCACTGCCCAGTACCAAGGCAACAATAGGACGGTTTTCCTGCTGTTTGAGTTTTTTAAAATTAATACGCTCTGCCCGAACTTGAGCATCTGCAGCAGGTGGCTCTGATAGTCCTGTCGAACCAACAGTAAGCTTAGGTTGGGCAACCGTTTGACAGGCTCCCAACCCCAATACTGCCAAAACAATAAAACTAAATTTGATATTGCTCATGAACCACCTAAAGATAAATAAAGCTGTTCGCAAAAAGGCGTATATTTTAAGAACGATCTATGTGTAACACTGTATTCTTTCGTAAAGTTATCCTTAAAAGCTCTCATTTTTTAAAAGATCAGGGCTCATATATTTGCCGCCTTCCTCTTGATATTATCTCATCTTTTGACCTTTTTTATAGCAGGCTTTTGCCCATACGACTGGCGCTGATGATTCTCATACGAATGAGATCACTTAGGTATTAACTGGAGATGAAAAATAATTTTTCAAATAAAAAAAGAGGCGAACCAGTCGCCTCTTTTTTTATTTCCACTTTTGAATTAGAAATTATATTTAGCCATCAAACCTACACGGTTATCTTTATATGACTGTCCAGCAAATGTTTCACGCTTACCATTGATATATTCCACACCTAAATCAATTGGTGCAGCTGGTGAATAGATAATGTTCATCCAAGCTTGTTGCACTTTTTCATTCGCTGTTGTATTGAGGCGGGCATAGTCAGTACCATCGTCAGCAAACGATGCACCATAAGCCAATGTTGAACGCAAGTTAGGTAAAATCTTATAAGTTGCGCCGACTTGAACTGCATTAAACTCATTCTGCTCAATACTGTTATTTGCCGCATCTACAACATAAGCTGAATTGCTGCCATATAAATAGTTGCTGTTACCCACTACATGCGAAACATCAGCAGACACTTTTAAAGGATCAGCAACTTGATAATTGACCCCGGCAGCGATACCCCAACCAGTTTTTTCATCATCAGCTGCTGTTGATTTATAATTCTCAACCAAAGCACGTGCAGATACTGAACCTTTACCCTCTGCAAAACCTTGTACTAATTTTGCAGTTAAATTAGGTAAACGATATTTGATGTCTGATGTTGGGCCTGCACTATCTCCTTCTTCTGCAGACAAGAATAATTGAGTTGCAGGAGCCAGTTTAAGACCATAGCGTACTTGAGGAACACGTGCTGTACCGCCACCAATGTTGGTCGCAAGGTCAATCATTTCTGGTGCATGATTCGACAGGAAGTTCGAAGTGGTTTGACCGAATAACCAGTCATTATAAGTCAAATAAGCATGGCGAAGACGTAAGTTTTCTGACTTGCTATTGTCATTACTTGCAAAGTCAACTTCAACTTTACCGCCAACTTTTGCATCGCCCACTGGCGTATTAAAATCTAAGCCTAAACGACTCATTTTTCCAGTAGCACGAAGCTTGTCATTAACTAATGCAGTTGCTCCACCAGATTTGTGTACTGCGTTAAAGTCGTCATCTGCACCTTCAATAATATAGTTGGCATCACCACGGACAAAACCGTATAGGTTTACACTGGCGCCCGCTTTAGTTTTAAAGCCAGTTAATGCTGATTCAGACTTCGCTGCAGGTGCTGCTGCAAGTTGAACAGGCTGTGCCTTGACTTGCTCAATTTGAGTTTGTTGCTGTTGCTGCACTTGCTGTTGTTGTTGAATTAAAGATTTTAATGCTTCAACTTCTTGACGTAATTGTTGAATTTGTTTTTGTTCAGCTGTGCCGGCATGTGCTGTACTAACCATGACTGCTGTAACTGCCAATGCTAAACCTTTAGCAATAAATTTACCGTTACGTAATTGACTCATTCTTAAAATCTCCGATTTGTTAAATTTCGCATTCCATGCATTCAGTGATTTTTTAAAAACTCAATAAATCTATGAAAAAAATACCCTTCAAAAATTAATAAGCTTAAAAAACCATTGCATTTTCAGCTTCTGAGTACAGTAAAAAACTTAAAATATTATAATATTACAAATATGTGACATCCACATATCGTGCTAAATCTAGCAATTTTCAGACTTTATTAAAATCAGTTTTCCCGAACAGTGATTGAAAAATAATCTCATTTTCAGATCTAATAAAAAAATAATGTGGATATTCTTAGACTTAGAAAAATTCATCCTAAAGCCGAACAACCAGATATTCGACTAATGTATATAACTACCCAGCGCTAAAAAACTCATTTCAAAAGACATTTTTATAAATTTACAGCTCATTTCAGCATGTAAACGATGCATAACTGCCCGCCATGCGGTACGGGATTTTTTGCATCAGACAGGTTGATCCATAAATCATTAAAACATTTTAACCGTAGCAAGCCGGGCACCCTTAAGAAAACCTTTGCCTAGTTATCCGGAAAAATGGATATTGCCGCGTTTATGGATAAATAAATAGCTTGAATTCAAACAGACCTTTAGCACGAATAAGTTTAAAGGTCTGTTTTGCTATGCAGATATTTAAATATTTAAACTTTTATCCTGCAATTGTCTGCTGAGCTGCAGAATTGCAAGCAAAGTTACAGCCACAAAGATCAACATCAGAATTCCCATATTGAGCAGTGAATTCCACATCAGAAAATTCAAAATCACGCCGCCGAGCAAACCACAGGCAAACTGCATACTTCCCATAATCGCACTGGCTGTTCCCGCTTGCGCACCCTGTTCCGACATGGCCAAAGCCATCGCATTGGGACCCGTAAAACCAATTCCTGCCACTGCCCAGAACATGCCAATCAATACCAGCCATAAGGGACTATGACCGATTAAACCTGCACTGAATAAAATGCAGACCCCAAGCAACTGGATGATGCCGCCTATTTTCAGGCGACTCAGGACCGAAAATTGCTGGCCAAGTCTTTTATTGAGCGCAGATAACAGCATGATACCAAAGGCATTCAGCCCAAAAGCATAAGCAAATTGCTGTTGCGTTAATCCATAATGATCCATCAGCACAGCAGCAGATGAGCTGATATAACAGAATAAAATGCCGCCAGAAAAACAACCAGCCAGCATTGGCCATTTAAAACTCGGGTCTTTAAAAATACTACTGTACAGCTGGATAATCTGAGCAACATTCAGCTTTAAACGGCGTTCAGGTGGCAAACTCTCTTTAAAGAAAAAGTGCACACAGAATAGACAGATCAGTCCGATCAAGGTTAAAAAGACAAAGACTGCATGCCAGCTAAAGAACATCAATACCATTGCCCCGACACTCGGCGCGACAATCGGTGCAATCCCCATCACAATCATCATGCTGGCAAAGGCCTGTGCAGAAGCCTGCATATCCAGACGGTCACGAATGGCAGCCCGGGCAATCACCACCCCTACGCAGCCTCCAACAGCCTGTAAAATCCTTGCAGCAATTAAGCTCCATTCATTGCTGGCAAAAATACACAGCAGGCTTGCAACAACATACAGGGTTAATCCAAAATACAGTGGCGTTTTACGCCCAATCCGGTCACTCAAAGGTCCATAGATCAGCTGCCCTAAAGCCAGTCCCAAAAAATAAGCCGGTAAAGTATTGGCTACCATTTGCGTACTGACGCCAAAATCCTGTGCCATTTGCGGCAAGGCTGGCAGGTACATATCAATAGAAAGTGGACCAAGTGAGGTCAATAAAGCCAGCAGCATGATCCATGCTGTGGAATACTGCCGTGTAGATTGCTGTACAGACATAACGATATTCAATTTTTAAATGGGGGCTTTAAAGACAAGCTTACACTGTACATAGTATTATTTTAAGGATTGAAAATGAAATTTCACATAATTTCATTCCCTGATGCATACATCCTTTAGTGATTAGGACATAACTTGAAATCTTGGCTGACGCGTCTTAAACAAGCGACTTACAATACCACCTTCATGTATAACCTGCGCATGATTATTGCATTTGCAGGTACCGCCTTTGTGCCCTATTTTATGGGGCAACAGCTTGCCACCATTCCCTTGACCTTAGGAGTAGTGGCTGCCGGTTTAAGCGATATTGATGACCGCTTTTCAGTGCGGATCATGAACCTGATTTATACTTACATCGGTTTCTTTATTACCGCCGTCTCGATTTATTTTTTATTTCCTCATCCTATTTTATTTGCCATAGGGCTGATTCTGTCCTGCATTGGCTGGATTCTGCTCGGCTCATTAGGACGGCGTTATGCGACCATTTCCTATGGCTGTCTGGTCATTTCAGTCTATTCAATGCTGGGGGTTGGGCTGTTTGATCAATGGTATATGCAGGCTGGGCTGCTGGTTGCCGGTGCCATGTGGTATGGCCTGCTTTCTACCATCAGTTTTCTGCTATTTCCGGTTCGGCAGGTTCAGGACAAACTGTCCCAGTGCTATTCATCACTGGGGGACTTTCTATTTGCTAAATCGAACCTGTTTGATGTTGACATGACGCCAGAAAGTTATCAGCAAAGCATGATTGAGCTGTCTTTGGAAAATGGCAAACTGGTCGGTATTTTCAATGAAATGAAAACTGCCCTGTTAACCCGATTAAAAGGTGACCGTGGACAAAAAGATACCCGTCGCAGCCTGCAATATTATTTTGTGGCTCAGGATATCCATGAACGTGCAGATTCAGCGCATATTGATTATCAAAAACTGGTCAAAGTTTTTGAACATAGTGACATTTTATTTCGCTTTCAACGCATTCTTTCTATTCAGGGTAAGGCCTGTAAAGACTTGGGTCACAGTATTTTAAATCGTGAAACCTATCAGCATAACAAGCGCTTTAAACATGCCTTTGCCAACTTAAAAATATCCCTGGAAAAACTCCGTGCCGAGCAGCAATACGATCAGGTTTGGGTCAATGCCTTATTTTCTCTTTATCAAAATTTAAAGTCGATTGATGCCCAGCTTCGCAACGTAGAAACAGAGCGGCATATTAAGTTAGATAAAAGCAAACATATTGAAAACCAGCTAAAAGATGATGATCTCAAAGGCTGGGATGATATTGTGATTCGGATCAAACAGCATTTAACGCCAGAGTCGGTGCTGTTTAGACATGCAATTCGTGTCTCTATTGTCTTGTTTATTGGTTATATTTTTGTTCAAGTTACCCAGATTCAATATGGCTACTGGATTCTATTAACCGCGCTTTTTGTCAGCCAACCCAATTTTAACGCCACCAAACGTCGTCTGCGTTTACGGATTGTTGGCACCTTGGTCGGCATTATTCTCGGCTATGCCATTTTGTATTTTATTCCTTCGATCGAAGGTCAATTATTACTGCTGATTTTAAGTGGTGTACTGTTCTTTGAATTACGCAGTAAGCAATATGCCCAGGCCACCGCCTTTATTACGATTTTGGCATTAATTAACTTTAACCTCGATGGACTGGGTTTTGCCGCAGCCCTCCCGCGCATGATTGATACCTTGATTGGCTGTGCCTTGGCCTGGTTTGGGGTAAGTTTTATCTTCCCCGACTGGAAATTCCGTCGTTTACCGCGCAATATCCGGCGTTCACTCAACGCTCAATGTGAATATTTGGCCGAAGTGATTGAGCAGTACAAAAATGGCCGTAATAATGGTTTGAAATATCGTGTGGTACGTCGTGCTGCGCATAATAACGATGCAGATGTGGCCTCACTGATTTCGACCTTGGCCACAGAACCTGATTTTGATCCGACACAAAAAAGCCAAGCTTTTGAATTCTTGTGCTTGAATCACACCCTGCTCAGCTATATTGCTGCACTGGGCGCACATCGTGAAAAAATTGCAGATCAGGAAGTCTTGCAGCTCCTCGATCAAGCGCTGGACGACATTCAAGGGGCATTGCTAAAAGATGAAGTGCCCGACCTGACGGCACAAAATATGCTGAATACCATACGCCAACGCTTAAGCCAAAATAATGAAGAGGATCAAAAATCTCTGATTGTTTTGCAGCAATTATCGTTGATGCTCAGTATTCTGAATCAGCTCAGTCGTTTAAAGCAAAGTCTAAGCCATGACCGTGATGAAAAAGCCACCGAATTAGCCTCATTATAAATAGGATGATTTTGGAACAATATACTCACTGAATTGGTATAAATAATGCTAAACTTTTTACAGTTCTAAATTTGTTATTTTCATTATGACCGCGAAAAATTTATACGCTTATACCCTGCAGCCTGTGAACTATGAAATTTCTGAGGCTGAACAACGTCAAGCGCAACTTGCCATCTGGCGTAGCACCAATAAAATCGGCACCAAAGCCTGGATCATCATGGCAGCTGTTGCCCTACTTTCCATTGTCGGTATCATCTTGCTGAAAAACTATTCCACCATTTTCTGCTGGGTGGCTTTGGTCTGTGTGCTTGCATATTTCCTGATCCGTAAATTCGGCTTGGAATGGTATGTAAAACGCAAGATGAATGAATTTCCGGTACAGGAAATTAAGGGTATCCGTTTGGGCGTACAGCCTCACGGCATTATCATGCGTCAGCAAATGGGTGCACAGGAAGGTGTCGGTGCCATTGGCTGGAAAGATATTTATGAGTGGTATAATACCCCTGACTTTATGTTGATTAACTTCAAGGTTAAAGGTCAACAAGGTGCTTATATCTTGCCAAAGCGTATGGATTCAAAGAATTTTTCTTTCAAGACTATCCGCAAGCACTTGAATGAAACTGTGGGCGAAGCAAAACAGATTTAAACGCTACTGCAAGCTAGACATTAAAAAACCTCCAGACTGGGGGTTTTTTAATTCCGACAAAATTAAATGATAATGAGAATAAATATTACCTACAAAATCGATATCATTTTGGGAAAGTTCAGCTATAATTCAGGTTAATTCTGTTTCTCACCCTGTTTTTTCGGCTATGTTAAAAAAAATCTTTTTCCAGATTCACTGGTTTCTTGGTATTACTGCCGGGTTAATCCTCTCCATTATGGGGATAACTGGTGCCATTTATTCATATGAACAGCCTATCCAGAAATGGCTCAATCCGGCTAGCTATACCGTCCAGATTGAAAAACAAGATAAATTAACCCCTGCCGAACTGTATCAGCATTTTCAAAAAACTGATCCGGAAATGAAAATTAACAGCATCACCGTGGCCAAAGACCCGACAGCATCTTCAAGCATTAATATTGTCAAAGAAGGTGCACATAAAGGCTATACCATGATGATTAACCCTTACACAGCCAAAGTGTTACCTGAAATTAAAGGACGAGAATTTTTCAAGTTTATCGAGCAGTTGCATCGCAATTTAACCGTTGGACCCGTCGGCAAGCAGATCACTGGGGCCTGTACCCTCATGCTGATCTTTTTTGTACTCAGTGGTCTATATCTGCGCTGGCCGAAAAAGCATTCTGTTAAACAGTGGTTCATGCTTAAGCCACAACTGAAAGGTCGTAATTTCCTTTGGGACTTACATGCGGTTGTGGGTACCTGGGTGGTGATTTTCTTCCTGATTATCGCGTGTACCGGTTTAACCTGGTCTTATGGCTGGTGGCGTAGCGGCTTGTATACCGTGATGGGTGTTGAACAACCACAAGCCAAGGGTGAAGCTGAAGCGCCAAAAGGTGGTGAAGCACGCGGCAACCGTGAGGGTTCAAGCGAAGCATTACCTAATACAGCTACAGGCAACCCTGAAAAAGCTGCTGAACCTCAACCTGGTGAAAAACGCGAGAAAAAAGGCTTAAGCCCGGAACAGATCAATCTAGCTTTGAGTCAAAGCTGGAACGGCTTTAATGCTCAAGTGGGCCGTGATTATTCAAGTATTACCCTGAATATCCCGAAAAAAGCCAATGGTGAACTTGAAATTAGCTTTGTCGATGCCATTCCCCAGCATGAACGCGCACGCAACAAAGCCACATTTGATTATCAAGCATCTAGCATTAAAGAGATGGAACTTTACGAAGATAAAAAACTCAATGAAAAAATCATGAGCAGTATGCTGCCGGTGCACCGTGGTAGCTTCTTTGGTCCGGTTTACCAGTTCATGGCTATGCTGGCTGCTCTGAGTATGCCATTGTTCTTTGTTACAGGCTGGATGCTTTATCTGAAACGTCGCAAACAGAAGAAACTAACCCAAGCTGCACGTCATGGCTTAACCGCGATCAATATTGATGCCCGTGCAAAACCCTGGCTGATTGTCTATGCGTCACAAACCGGTACGGCAGAACAGCTGGCATGGCGTACAGCAACCAGCCTGCAACAGACTCATCAGTCTGTAAGTGTAAAATCTGTACAATATTTAAGTCTGGATGATTTAAAAAATACTGAACAGGTTTTATTTGTAGCCAGTACTTATGGTACCGGTGAAGCACCTGATTTAGCATCGGGTTTTGCCAAAAAAATATTGCGCAAAAAAGCTGATTTAAGCCATCTGCACTATGCAGTATTGGCCTTGGGTTCGCGCGAATATGCCGACACTTTCTGCCATTTTGGCCATGCAATTGATAACTGGTTAAAACAGAATGGTGCACAGCAATTGTTTAATATCATTGAAGTGGATAATACCAATCAAGAGCAGATTCAGGCATGGAATACGACTTTAGCAAAAGTAACCCAGCTTGAGTTACAAACCATGAATATCGAAAAAACCTTCGATTGCTGGACTTTAACCCAACGTGATCTGCTCAATCCGAACAGCGTAGGTGCCCCAGCCTTTAATATCGAGTTAAAGCCAGATCATGAAGTGAGTTGGCAAGCCGGTGATATCGCCGAGATTCAACCCGGTAACAGTGCTGAACGTATTGCCCGGTTTATGCAGCAGCATCAAATTCAGCCGAATACCTCTGTAGATTCGTTAAAGATCAATATTGAACAGGCCTTATGGAACAAAGATTTGACCGGTGAAGTTGAACCTTTTGCCAATATGGATCATTTACTGGAGCAACTTCCGATGCTGCCTTCACGTGAATATTCCATTGCCAGTATTCCTTCACAGCAAGTTCTGCGTTTAGTGGTGCGCCAACAGTCCGATGCTCAAGGCCAATTGGGTCTGGGTTCAGGCTGGCTGACTCGGCATGCCCCGTTAAATAGCAAGATTGCGCTGCATATCCGTAACAATGAATCTTTCCACCTGATTGATGACAACCGTCCTATCATTTGTATTGGTAACGGTACCGGTCTTGCAGGATTAATGAGCTTGCTACATGCACGTATCCGTCAGAACTATACGCAAAACTGGCTGATCTTTGGTGAACGCCAGCGTGAACATGACTTCTTCTATCAGAGCACGATTGAAGCCTGGCAAACCACTGGCATGTTGCAACGCCTGGATTTGGCTTTCTCACGAGATCAGGCAGAAAAAGTCTATGTACATCATAAACTGCGTGAACAGGCACAGGAACTAAAAGCCTGGGTTAAGAATGGTGCGGTGATTTATGTGTGCGGTAGCATCAACGGTATGGCCAGCGATGTCGATCAGGCTTTAACCGACATTCTGGGTGAAGCTGTAGTTGACCAGCTACGCCAAGATGGACGTTATCGTCGTGATGTCTACTAATCATTGAAGTCAATAAAAAAACCGGGTCTCAGAACCCGGTTTTTTTATACTTAAAGTATCCAATTTGTTTAAACTAGCAACAACATTCACCCAGAGTAATTTTATGTCCAGCAGCTTCAAACGTCACCTGAGCTTGATTATCGGCAGTATATTGACTCTCGATGGCTTATGGTTACTGTCACTGGATAAAATTCATCTCGGCATTATTCTTCCGTTGATCATCGGTATTGGACTCATGCTCTATGCCCTGTTTTTTAACCGGATTCAAAGCTTTATTCAGCGCACGCAATTAAGACAGACTTTATGGCGCTGTGCATGGGCGGGATTTTTTCTCTGGCTCAGCACATTGGTGATATTTTTCAGTTATCTGCTATATAGCATTCAGCAGTCCAATACAGTTCAGCCCGCCTCTGCAGTCATTATACTGGGCAGTGGAATCGAAAAGGGTCATCCCTCTCCCACCTTAAAACAGCGATTAGATGTTGGTGCTGCCTATGCCAAACGTTACCCGGAAACCGTGCTGGTCGTGACTGGAGGTTTAGGATTTAAAGAACAAATTGCTGAAGCAACAGTGATGTCTGAATATCTGCAACAACAGCATCATATTGATCCATCACGTATTCTGTTAGAAGCTAAAAGTACCAGCACTGCAGAAAATCTGCGTAATGTGCAGCCTTTACTGGCACAGCAGCATATTTCCCTAAAGCAGCCAGTTGTCATTGTCACCAGTGACTTTCATATTTTACGTGCCAAAGCCATTGCTAAACATCAAGGTTATCAGCAGATATTTACCCTTAGCGCCCCAACACCGCTTTATATTCGCTATAACTCCTGGTTACGCGAATATTTTGCCTTTATCAGTGGCTGGCTGTTACAGGAATACTAAAATCAGTTCAAACGAATGCTACGGGGTAAAGGCAGTTTTTCATCTTTAAACAATTCAGGTTTTTGCAGGTAAATCTGATACAGATAATTTTTGATATCCAATAATAATTTTTCTGGTGCCACCAGCACATTTTGCCCTTCTGGTGTCAAATCCATCGATACACAGGTACTTTCCTGACGTAAAAAAGGAATGACTTTTTCAACAAAATCTTTAAGTGAAATATTCTCAACATGATAATTTGCCCAATTGTCTTTCACCAGCAATTTTGCCAGCCCTTTGCTTTGCCAAATAGCAAATGCACGCTGACCGGTAGGCGTTGCACATAATGCCCAACCATCATCATACAGGGCATGGACGTAACCTTGGCCTACAATCATTTCAACAAATTTTTTATAGATTTCTTGGGCATTATAAGTATTATTTTGGGTCTTAGACGCAGCCTTGCGTTGATATGGATTTCTCATGATTTTTCAATAGTTAAAATTATTATTAACTAAGGATTTTAGGAGAAAAATAGAATTTGATCAAGGAGAATATATGGTGGGCGCTGACGGGATCGAACCGCCGACATTCTGCTTGTAAGGCAGACGCTCTACCAACTGAGCTAAGCGCCCTGAAGAGTAAAAATAACATCGTTATTTTTTATGACGCAAGACAAGCGAAGTGCGTAGTCTTGGTATTGATATCTTAAACTCAGGGATTTAAGACATTTTAAAAATGGCGCAGCGGACGGGACTCGAACCCGCGACCCCCGGCGTGACAGGCCGGTATTCTAACCAACTGAACTACCGCTGCATCACGATACTTATTTCTAAGTAGTTATATCTAAAAAAGAAAATATCTTTAAAAGATATGGTGGGCGCTGACGGGATCGAACCGCCGACATTCTGCTTGTAAGGCAGACGCTCTACCAACTGAGCTAAGCGCCCTCAAAGGGTCTTGCATTTTCGATTCTAAGGATGGCGCAGCGGACGGGACTCGAACCCGCGACCCCCGGCGTGACAGGCCGGTATTCTAACCAACTGAACTACCGCTGCATCGCAAAAAATCTGGTGGGCGCTGACGGGATCGAACCGCCGACATTCTGCTTGTAAGGCAGACGCTCTACCAACTGAGCTAAGCGCCCTCAAAAGGTCTATCATGTAAATGGCGCAGCGGACGGGACTCGAACCCGCGACCCCCGGCGTGACAGGCCGGTATTCTAACCAACTGAACTACCGCTGCACTTACACAATGTCGCTATTGTGGCAAACGAATATTAAGAACTGAAGTGGCGCAGCGGACGGGACTCGAACCCGCGACCCCCGGCGTGACAGGCCGGTATTCTAACCAACTGAACTACCGCTGCACTAAAGTGTCTTAACGCTAAAGAGCTTGGTGGGCGCTGACGGGATCGAACCGCCGACATTCTGCTTGTAAGGCAGACGCTCTACCAACTGAGCTAAGCGCCCTTTAAACGTCTTCATCGTTTGATGAGGTGCATTATAGAGAATCCTGACAGACTGTCAAACGCTTTTCTGACTGTTTTTGGTTTTTTACGTTTGAGTGATTAAAAAATAGGTTGTTTGCTATAAAAACAAACAATTTCGATAACTTATTTACTATTTTCCGTAAAAACCCAAAAATCACCGAGTCATTTTTAAGCAAAATATTGCAATATTTTTTGAACTGCTGGCGAATACCGCCGTTTTTTATCTGCTATATATTCAGCTGGGTATTAAGCTTTTAATACTTTATCACATTATTAATCGGCGATTGCCTGTGTACCATCCTTCAAATTCAAACGCTGTTCTGAAATAAACACCAAAGCATCCTCAGTGATCAGTTCGAATAATTCAATCACATCCTTATTACGCATCCGGATGCAGCCATGTGACAACGGAATCCCCATAGGCTCTGTATCGGGGGTGCCATGAATATAGATATAACGCTGAAAGGTATCACAGCCCTCACCCTGATTAAAATTTTCTTCCAGACCACTTAACCAAAGGATACGCGATAAAATCCAGTCACGTTCAGGATATTGTGCAGCCAATGCTGCATCATAGACTTCACCAGTTTGCTGCCGTGCTTTAAACACCGCATTTTTCGGAGCATTATGACCAAATTTAAGCGCCACTTTATGCCAGCCCCGAGGAGTCTTGCCGGAATTTTCCTGCTCGCCAATCCCGTTTTTGCCTGTAGAGATGACATAAGTCTTGTCATGTTTCGGTAAGATCAAACTTTGCTCAGCTAAGTCAATCCATATATCCGCCTGTTCTAAAGAATATGCCATAACAAAATCACTCACCATCTTTGATTGGTTCTGCTGAAGGTTCAGGACGTAGCCATAACCAGATGGCCACTGTCAGCATGGTCAGGTCAGTGAAGATTTTCACCAAAAGCGGTGCATTGGTAAATAACATGATGATTCCACTGATCATCATCATGATAGTGGCGAACCATTTTGCCTTGCGTGGTACGGTGCCATTTTCACGCCATGCCCTTAAGGTCGCCCCATATTTAGGATGATTCAGCAACCAGGCATCCATTTGCGGCCAGCCTTTCGAAGCCGACCAGGCAGCTAAAATCAGAAATACTGTTGTTGGCATACCCGGTAAAAGTGCCCCGATAAAGCCCAGGATGACAAAAATCATCACTAAACTTCGCCAAAACAACATTTTCATAGCACTACCCTATACAACTAATTGCGGTAGTATAAAGTGTTTTTGCATATTATCCGTTGTCATTCTGCACTTTTTAATTTATCGCCCGGGGTTGCTATGTTTGCTTTAAATCAAGTCTCTCATATTGAAGAACCCTGGCTGCAATTTAAAAATTTACTGGTTCGGCAACTGGCCTTTTGTGTATGCAGTCCAAATATTTTATCCCACATCCCGTCCGAAATGGTACTCAAGCATGCTTTTCAATTTCATGATGATGCCGTATGGCGTAGCCATTTTCAGAATTATCACTCCAGATTGCTTTATTTAGATCAGCATCCACAAGAATTAGAAAGCTTTTTACAGCAGCTGAAAAGTACACGTTTGGGTCTGCGTTTTGAAATGCTGGTCTGGTTCTGGTTGCTCGACCAAGACTATCATCCGTATCAGTTAATCGGTCATAGCATTCAGAAAATTGCAGGACCCAGAACTCTGGGTGAACTCGATTTTCTGTTATTGAATACCGAAACCCAAGCCATTGAACACTGGGAAGTGGCTTTAAAATATTATCTGGCAGAACGGGATTGTTCTTTGCCCTACTGGTATGGCTTAAACCGCAGCGATACTTTATTGCGAAAATTAAATCACTTTAGCCAAAAGCAGTTTCAGTTTGAGGATGCACTGGAACACAACATTGAGCAGCGTTTCGCAGTACTCAAAGGGCAACTTTATCTACCTATTGGAAGCACAACAAACAGCCTTCCCAACTGGGTCAATCGACAGCGACGTTTAGGCTGTTGGGGAAGCGATATTCCTCCGCAAAATGCTCAATTTTACCGCTTACAGCGACTCGAATGGATCTGTCCAGAGCAGCATATCAGTAGCGATACCGCACAGTGGTGGAGTAACGGCTTATATCTGCAAAAAGATCAAAATAATTTCTATATGTACCGCAATCCACCTTTACTCTCTCAAGCAATACATCGCCAATTTTATGAGAATTGTCTATTTTTATAACAAATGCTTACTTTTCTACCATCAAAAAACCCTATTGTTTAGACTGTGTATTAATTAACCTGAATTCACATCAAAATAATGAATGACTTGGAGATGATGATGAAAAAAATTCTTGCTGCTTCCCTCATTATTGCATTTGCTTTAACTGGCTGTAATACGTTTAAAGGTATGGGTAAAGATGTATCTAAAGCTGGAGAGGCTGTAACCGATACTGCAGAAAAAACTTCTGAGGAAATCCGCAAAAACTAGTTTGTCTTCAGCACACAGAACCCTATCCAAGATAGGGTTTTTTTATGCCAATTTTAGGGCAGTCATTCACATTCAAGGACATATTCGCCTATTATAGTGCAGACAAATTTATCGACTTATGAAAATCGCATGACCTCTTCCGCTACCCTTGATTTAAGCCTGCAACTGCTACGTCAGCCTTCTGTAACACCAATCGATCATAACTGCCAAAATATCATGGCGGAACGTCTGGAAAAAATCGGCTTCAATATTGAACCGATGCGTTTTGAAGACGTGGACAATCTGTGGGCACGTAAAGGTACTGAAGCACCTGTTTTATGTTTTGCAGGCCATACCGATGTGGTACCTACCGGGAGTTTAGATGCCTGGAATTCGGACCCTTTTGTACCGGAAATTCGCGATGGTAAACTGTATGGACGTGGCAGTGCCGACATGAAAACAGCACTGGCAGCGATGGTAGTGGCTTCAGAGCGTTTTGTGGCAAAACACCCAGACCATAAAGGTTCTATCGCATTTCTCATTACTTCCGATGAAGAAGGTCCATCCATTAACGGTACCGTGAAAGTTGTGGAAGCTTTAGAAGCCCGTAATGAAAAAATGACCTGGTGTTTGGTTGGTGAACCATCCAGTACCAAACAGTTGGGTGACGTGGTCAAAAATGGTCGTCGTGGTTCATTGAATGCTAAATTAACCGTGAAAGGTAAACAGGGACATGTGGCTTATCCTCACCTTGCCATCAACCCGATTCATACTGCCTCTAAAGCCCTGGCTGAACTGTGCGATACGGTGTGGGACAATGGCAATGAATATTTTCCTGCAACATCTTTCCAAATTTCCAATATCAATGCAGGTACCGGTACAACTAACGTGGTTCCGGGCAGTATGAATCTTTTATTTAACTTCCGTTATTCAACTGAAGTGAATGCTGAACAGTTAAAAGAACGTACCTTAGAAATTCTAGACCGTCATAATCTTGATTATGATATTGAATGGACATTATCTGGCTTGCCATTCCTTACCCCAGTAGGCGAATTGGTCAATGCTGCTAAAAATGCCATTCGTAATGTCACCGGTATTGAAACTGAACTTTCTACCAGTGGCGGTACTTCCGACGGTCGTTTTATTGCCCCTACAGGTGCACAGGTGCTGGAACTCGGTGTATTAAATGCCAGCATCCATCAAATTGACGAACATGTAAATGTTGCTGACCTGGAACCGCTTGCTGAAATTTACGAACAAATTCTAGAAGGCTTATTAGCTCGCTAAAACAGTAACCACATAAAATAAAAAAGGAACTGAACAGTTCCTTTTTTATTACCCACCTTTTATAAATGCTTCAACATTACAATCCTAAAGAAGACTGAATGTGTTCGAGATTAGGCACATAAAACACCTGATCTCCCATCCGTACATACTGGAATACATCAGGGTCTGTTGCCGTGCGTTCTTCATCTACCACTTCAGAAATACGCAGACGAATCGTTTTTGGCATCTCATTACACATCAGGGCAAAACGCTGACTGACATCATCGCCTTCAATGACCAATGCTACACCCGTTTTGCGCTCCGGATCATTCACAGCATACACTGGCAGCTTCAATTCATGCCATTCCACAAAAGGCACCTGTGTAGCGCTATCCAGCGCAGACAAGACAATGTTTTGCGGAAGAATCATCGCTTCCTTACCATAACAATCGATAATATAGGTATCGATAAATCCGGTAGATACCGTAATAAGGTGGTGTAACTCCTGTTGTGAAATTCGGTCAACAGCAGAGTTTGAAACACTATTTTGGCTCATTGAGTTATCCCTGACTGATTTCTAACAAACTTTCCACATTTTCCAGCAATTCCGCTTCCTGGAACGGTTTACCCATATAGTGCGTTACCCCAAGACTGAATGCACGTTCACGGTGCTTCTCGCCTGTTCTTGACGTAATCATGATAATAGGCAAGTTTTGATGCACGTCATGGTGACGAACCAGATTCGTGACTTCAAAACCGTCCATGCGCGGCATTTCAATATCCAGCAACATCAAGTCTGGTTTGACATTTTCCAGCTGCTCCATGGCATCAATACCATCTTTGGCCGTCACCACATCAAAGCCTTGACGTTCAAGTAAACGTGAAGTCACCTTACGTACTGTCACCGAGTCATCCACAATCATGATCAGGCGGCGTGCATTACTGTAACGCGAATGCTCACGTTGATCAGAAACATGTTTAAGACGTTGAGTGTTCTGAATTTGTCGGGCAATATTCTGACCATCCAGAATCAGACAGACTTGACCATCACCTAAAATGGTCGCTCCGGCAACAGCGCCAACACTTGAGAATTGCTGACCGATCGGTTTCACCACAATTTGTGCACGCGAACCAATCAGCTGATCCACAAGTAGTGCAATAGTTTGACCACTATTGCCTTTAATCAGCAATACAGGTAAAGAATGTGCAACATTACTTAAACGTGGTAAAGGCTGATTGGACACAAATTCGGATAAATAACGCAGTTTGTAACTGGTGTTATCAATTTTAAAGAAGTCTTCTTTACTATTGAAATACTGTTCCAGCGCTGATGGTGCAATACGTACAATACGGTCAATTTGTGCCAGTGAAATCGCAAACTGCTGGTCGCCTGATTTAACCATCAAGGCATCACTCACCGCCACCGTAGTCGGTACGCGAATGGTAAAGGTGGTCCCTTTACCCAATTCAGAATCGATGGAAATATGTCCACCCAGTGCCTTAATTTCGCTTTGCACCACGTCCAGACCTACACCGCGTCCGGAAATTTGCGTCACTTCTTTGGCAGTAGTAAATCCAGGATGGAAAATTAATTGCAGGATTTCCTGCTTATCCATGGATTGATCGGCTTTAATTAAACCCAAGCTGAGTGCTTTTTCTTTAATTTTTGTTTCATCAATCCCTTTACCGTCATCACTGAATGACACCAGTACATCTGTACCTTGACGGCTAATATTGAGAACAATTTTCCCGACTTCAGGCTTCTGTAGCTCATGTCGTACGTGAGTGTCTTCCAGACCATGGTCAATCGCATTACGCAGCATGTGCTCGAACGGTGTGACCAGACGCTCTAGAATGTTACGGTCCAATTCACCTTCGGTGTTTTGTACCACCAGCTCGGCCGGACGGTTCAGGGTCGAAGAGGTTTGACGCACAATCCGTTGTAAACGTGGCAATAGACGCTCAAATGGTACCAGACGGGTACGCATCAGGCTTTCTTGAATCTCGGCTTGAATACGGGATTGTTGTAACAGTAAACCTTCCGTATCACGAATCTTTTCTGACAAGGTCGTCTTGAAATCGACCAAGTCGGATGCAGATTCCGCCAGCGATTTTGACAACTGGTTTAATGATGAATATTGGTCCATCTCCAGAGGGTCAAAATCGGCATAGCGTGAATTATCACCATGTTTGGCAATAATTTGAGACTCGAGCTCACCTTCCATTCGACGCAACTGGTCAGCCAGACGCTTGATCGCCAGTTCCATTTCGTTCAGGGTATTACTAAACTGTCCCAAGTCCATTTCAATACGTGAACGGTTAATCGCATTTTCACCAGACAAGTCGATCATTTTTTCGACCAGATCGGCAGAAATACGGATCATTTCATTGCTGTTGTCCTGTTGATTACTTGTATCCCACTCACCCATCATTGCTGGAGGTTCGGTACCATCACCCTGAACAAATTCAAAGACTTTAGCCGTAGACAGCGTATCCGATTCAGCCACGCGCTTAGGTAACTGCGCAATGACATCAACAAATTCAATCGACTCTAAACTTAATTTGACGCTGTCAAAATTACTGTAATCATGCTCGAAAATGGCCTGCTTTAACCATGCCAAAGTCGTTTGCAATAACAGGTCATAAACATTGGAGTTGAACTGATGCACCGCAAAGCGTTCGAAGGTGGTTTCCAGCTGGTAAGCAATTGCCCCTACCGGTTCATTTTCCACCATACGTGCGCCACCTTTCAAACTGTGGGCTGCACGCTGTAATTGAAGCAGCAAGCTACGGTCACTACGCTGCTCAAACCACTGTTTCAACAGGCTATCTGTAGACTCCAGAATTTCTTCTGCTTCTTCCCAGAAGGTTTCTTCTGCAATTAAACGGATACTGTCATCCGGCTCTTCAACATAGTCTGGAGTTGCCAAGGCAACTTCAGCAGCTGTTTCAGCTTCGACTTTAGCTTCCACTTCAGTTTCAAGCTGAATCTCAGGTTCAATTTCTGTTTCTACTGTCGTTGCAGTTTCAAGTTCTTCAATTTCAGCTGCAACTTCCGGTTCAGCCTGAACTTCGACTTCCGCAACTGCGGTGCTTACAGCCACACTACCTTGAGCGATCGCCTGAATATTACGCAAAATTTCAATCGATTCAGTACCAGAATAATCAATCTGCTCATCGCGAATGACTTGAATACGGTCTGATAGATCATCTTGTACTAAGCGAATAATACTGATGAGTTGCGGATTGACCTCAATTTGATGACGGATCACACGTTCATAAATGCTTTCCAATTCATGCGCAATTAAGCCAATATGAGTCGCCTGAATCATATTGGCACCCCCTTTAAGGGTATGCAAATAACGCATTAAATTATTCAGTGCCGCAGTATCGGACGGATCTTTCGACCAGGTATTCAAGTCTTGATCGATCCCGCCCAGTAATTCTTCTGCTTCTTCCAGGAAGATATCCAACAAATCTTCATCAAAATCACGATTTGCATCAGCAGCATGCATGTGTTCGCGGTCTGAACCAATTTTTTGTGAAATCTGTGCCAGATCTACAATACCTGAAGCAGCAGCTGGTGAGGCTTCAGCTTGAGTTGCAGGATTCGGTTCCTGAGCTTCGAACTGTTCAAGATCCTGCTGAACAAAGGCTGCCAGATCATTCAGAACTTTCTGGATATCTTCCGTTAAAATAACGCGCTGACCTGCCGCCAGGGTATCGAACAGATGAATGAACTCTTGATGTGCCTGCCCAAACAGATCATATGCATAGTCGATATTGAGCAGTTCCGGTTTTAATACCAGAGCTTCATAGCCAGACTTCAATTCATGGGTAAATTGATGGATGCCCATCGCAGCACGATTATCAGTATTGTCGAATAATTGCTGTGCCTGCTGGCTTAAGGCCTGAATGTATTCCGGATATTCTGCTTTGGCACGTTTTTCAAATTCGAATTCGGCATCCAGGAGTAAATCAATATTCAATTCGACCAGTTTGGACACCAGACCTTGCGGATTAACGTCCTCATCCACTTCTGCAGAACTGAAACCATAGTCGTCCCATGCCGAATTAAAGGTGGCATATATCGCATCAAGTTTCTGGGTCTGACCCTGTCTTAAAGTATGTAAATAATCACGGACAAATTCAGCATATTGAATTAGCAACGCAGTCTGGCTGGAGGTAGAAACAATTTCTTCTTGTAAAAGTGTTTTAAATAAGTTTTCAACCTTGGTACTGGCTGCAAAAATCTGATCAATATGCGCCATAGAAGAGCTGCCACGCAAGGTATGCAAGGCACGGATCAGGCCATTATAATCCTGATATTGTTCCTGTTCATTTTTCAGGAACTGGTCAATCGTGAGCAGATGTTCTTCTGCTTCTTCAATAAAGATCGCGACCGTTTCTTCAATATCATTGTTGTCGTCTGCTGCGACTGGCGCTACTGCAGCCGTTGTTTCGATTGCCGTTTCAGGCTCTGATTCAATAGATGTTTGATCCTGCAATTCCAGGCCAGTGAGACTATTGACACTGGTCAGTGTGCTAGACAGTTCAAGCAATTCTTCTAGTGCAGGTTCCAAACTGACCTGCTGCTGAATTTGCTGCCCCAATAAAACTAAAGGTCTTAAGTCGATATCAGCATTTTGAACAGTTTTGAAAATTGGGTATAACTTGTATTGATAAATATTAAATACAGTTTGGGCAAATCGTTGAACTGTGCTATCCAAAGGTACTGTGCCGGAAATAACCCGATTTAAAGTATCTTCAACCGCCCATGCCAACTCACCCGCAGATTTTGCTCCAACCATACGGCCAGAACCTTTAAGGGTATGAAAATGACGGCGAATGGTCGTTAAAGTTTCTTGGTCATTCGGATTTTCCAACCAAGTTGTAAATAAAGTACTTAATTCAACGAAGATTTCTTCTATTTCTTCAACAAAAATTTCTAGAATTTCTGCATCTTGATCAAGATAACTATCTTCAGGAAGCGTAGTCGTTTCAACTAAATTTTTTAATATTTCTTTCATAGCTTAGGCTTCTTACGTTTATCTGCCACCAAGAAGGTTGCTCAAACTTAATTGTCACCATCACGCGAGACCTAACTTTGAAGTTAAGTTCATCTTGTCGATGCTTGATCTGTGTCTTATAGATATCCCCTGCCCAAAAGCAGGGAATATCACTGCAACGCTTTTTAATTAACTTAGTCAGGTAATTTAAAGTCGGTTACAGATTCACGTAATGATTCGGCCATATTTGCCAGTTCCGATACCGAACGTGCTGTATCGAAGGTTGCTGTTGTGGTTTGCGAGGTAATTTCTTGTACGACATTCATCGTTGTCGCAATGTGACCAGCAGAAGCAGACTGAAGTTTTGCAGCATCCGAAATGTTGGCAATCAATCGCGCCAGGTTGGTCGATACGTTTTGAATTTCATCCAGTGCCACACCGGCATCTTTGGTTAAGCTTGCACCACGAACAACCTCGGAAGTGGTTTGCTCCATCGAAATTACGGCTTCGTTGGTATCTGTCTGAATGGTTTTTACCAAGCCTTCAATCTGTTTGGTTGCAGAGGCTGAACGTTCCGCAAGACGCTGTACCTCATCGGCTACCACGGCGAAACCACGACCAGCCTCACCCGCCATAGATGCCTGAATTGCAGCGTTCAATGCCAGAATGTTGGTTTGGTCGGCAATATCGTTAATCAGGGCAACGATGTTACCAATTTCCTGAGAAGATTCACCCAGACGTTTAATACGTTTAGATGTTTCCTGGATCTGCTCACGGATGGTGTCCATACCTTCAATAGAACGGTTTACAACCTCTGCACCATTGGCAGCAATTTGTACCGAACGCTCCGCAACCACTGCAGATTCTTCCGCGTTTGCAGATACCTGGTCAATAGACATCGCCATTTCGTTAATCGCGGCAGATGCACCGGCAATCTCTTGTGCCTGGTGTTCAGATGCTTCAGCAAGCTGGTGGGTAATGCCTTGGGTATTCGCTGTATATTGCGCAACTTCTTGAGACGTTTCAGTAATACGTGATACCAGGTCACGTAACTGGTCAATCGCGAAGTTAATGGAGTCGGCAATTGCTCCGGTAAAATCTTCCGATACCGTTGCATATGAACGCAAGTCACCATCCGCCAAGTCGGCAATTTCATCCAGTAAACGTAAAATCGCATTCTGGTTACGGTCATATTCTTCTTGCAGGTTTGCCACGCGCTGTTTATCTGACTGGCCACGTAATGCAAGCAACTTGAATACAGAAAACAGGAAAGCAACCAGACACAGGATTAAAAGCAAGGCAGGAAGCGCAATAGCCAAGCTCGAACCACCAGATAGCTTATTCAGGTTGGCTAACAATTCATCCGACTGGGCAAAAATTGCAGCAGAAGCTTGACGTACTTTTACAATTTGCGCCGAGTTTGAAAGAATTGTTGCAGAAGCTGATTTTAGTACATCATCATATTCGCTTTTAATGCCTGTCAGTGATTCACGCAATGCCGGATCATCAATACGTTCTACACCCAGTTCTGCACTACCATTGAGCTGGGCATTGAGGTAAGAACCGAAAGTTTCAGTATCGGCACTGAAGTCATCCGCAGATTCACGCGAGTTATCGTTACCTGTGAGTACCGAACTGATCGAACGCAAAATACGTTCCGCAATGAATACCTGGTTTTTGGCAATAACCACCTGGTTAGACGGCATGTTTTGACGCGCCATTTGGTCAACCATCAGGTTATATTCTGCCTGAATTCCCGGAATCGACTCACCAATTGCAATATTGGTATCGTACAGCTTGTTAATCATTTTCTGTTGAGACGAAATTAAATCAATCCCTTCTGATAGCGATTTCCACTGCTTTTCCACCTCAACCAATGCAGCTGTATGTGGATGAATATCTTTAACCGTTTCCAGGTTTTCAGCAAATTCTTTTTGCGATTTAATTAATTTATCAATCGACTCTTTGGTTCCTGAAGCAGTTGCATCAGTTGCCTGACGTGAAATGGTTTGTGACAATAGACGCAAATCACCCACACTACGTGTCAATTCATTGTTACGCGGTACACTATAGAATAAGTACAATAACAGGAAGAGTGCTACGACCAGAGAAAATGCTGCCCCCAAAATTAATGGTTTGGACTTTTCACTGTCACCAAATACACGTGATAATTGCTCTGTTTGTGATTGAATCTTTGCGACTAAAGCATTCCCGCCATTATGGCTGGTGCCTTCACCTGTATTTTTCTTTTTAAGTTTAAAGCCCATCCAGCTTCTCCCCGAGTTGCGCTATCATTCTTTAGCTTGCGACTATTAATTTATAAATTTTATAGAGGCATTCATGTATTTTGGGTTTTGCAATAAACGACTAAATAAGAAAACATGCCAGTGCTGATTATGCTGATAAAAATAACCCTGACAATATTCTTGTAAATTGCTATCTAATTCACTGTTTTTAGAAAAGAAACTCTTCTTATTAAAGTGTTGAATCCCCAAAACCTGATCTACCACCAAACCGACATAATGGTCATTATGACTAATACACAATACTTTTTGAGTCGGTGAAAACTGACTTCGATGTCCTGAAATATAATGCGCCAAATCAGCGACGGAAAGTAAACGTCCCCGAATATTGGCCAGTCCCATCACCCATGACTGAGTATTTGGAACCGGAGTATATTTTGGTGGATATATCACTTCAGATACTTCACCCAAAGGGGCCACAAAATATTGCCCCATCATCTCAAAAGCAATGCCTGACCATCGGTTTACTTCATTTTCAGTTGTAACGTAGTTTTTGTTACCACGTTTAGCAATCCGAAGTAATTCGATAAATCCATTTGCTGCCATAGAGCTTATCCTGCATTGAGGTGTTGTTTAATCACATCAATTAATTGGTTTTCGTCTACAGGCTTGGTCAAATAATCACTTGCCCCCTGACGTTTCCCCCAAACGCGGTCAGTGGCTTGGTCCTTGGTACTGACAATCACAATCGGAATGTGTTTGGTAGTAGCACCACGGGCAATCTGACGTGTTGCCTGAAAACCGTTTACACCAGGCATGACCACATCCATGAGCACTAGATCTGGCAATTCTGCTTGTGCCATTGTGACACCATCAGCACCATTTGCTGCTTCAATCACCTCAAAGCCATGCTTGGTTAAAATCTCTCTAAAACGAAATGTTTCCGTAGGTGAATCATCAACGATAAGGATACGTGACATGCTTTTCCCCAATAAAAATAAACTTATGCTGTTACGTGATTGCGGATTGCGTTTAACAATTCATCTTTACTAAAGGGTTTGGTTAAATACTCATCCGAACCAACAACACGACCTTTTGCCTGGTCAAATAAACCATCTTTACTTGACAGCATAATGACTGGAATATTTTGATAATTCTGCGAATTTTTAATTAATGCACAAGTTTGATAACCGTCTAAACGTGGCATCATAATATCTACAAAAACAATATCCGGATTTGCTTCAGCAATTTTTGCCAAAGCCTCAAACCCGTCTACTGCGGTCACGACTTCACAACCTTCACGTTGGAGTAATGTTTCTGCTGTACGACGAATGGTTTTTGAATCATCAATCACCATCACTTTTAGATTTTGGAATTTTTCGTCCATTTAATGATCCTTCCCATTTTTAGAATGTACAAACAATTTTAGTCAAAAATTTTATTACAAGTTACAAACATTTTTAACATATCTTTACTTGCCTTTTCAACGAACATTTTCCGCACGAAGACTCATTTTAGTCTATTTTCAATAACGACTTCACACTTTCTATCGACCAATGATTTTTTTTTGACAGACAGAGGTTTTTTATTACTTATTTTGAGTCTAATATAGCTCATTTATTACTTTTAAAATAAGTAATTTAGTCAACTTTTATTCGGGGGTTACAATGCAAAGTCAGTTTAAATACAAACTTGCTTTCATTGCACAAAAAAAAATGAACTTTAGATTCATTTTTCTTTCTTTTCTGGTTTTACAATCGGCATTCGCATATGCTGAAAATCCGCCACCTAAAGCCACCTGGTATCGCTATTATGATAGTAAGGGTATAGCCAATATTAGCACCAATGTCACCCCCAATCATATTCGCTATGGCTACGAAGCTTTGGACCAGAACATGCAGGTCATCCGGCGTAATCGTGCCTATAATAGTGAAGCCGATATTAAACAGGCACCGCAACGTGCAGCCCACGCCAAGCAGCAGGCAGCGGACTTAAAACTAAAAAAGGCTTATGGTAATAGTCAAGTTGCATTCGCAAAACGTAATGACGCATTAACCAGCATCAAAAAGCAAATTGCCTTTCAGCAAGACCAGTTAAAGCAATTACAAACTGACCGTATTTATTTTAAGCGTCAACAGATTGAACATTTACGTAAAGCTGAAGATATTCCAGCCAGCTTGAAAAATACAATCGAGAATAATCAAAAGAATATTGAAGCAAAAAAAGCAACGATTCAATCATTACAAATTAACTATCGAAATACTCAAGCAAAATACGACAATATTATCGCTCGCTTAAAAGCGCTTGAATAAATTGTATTTAGGCTATGAAGCACTTAATTTAAGTCACAATAAATAAAAAGGATGAAGCTACATGCTATCTGGACAGCATATGAAAAAATCTAAATTAAGTGACCATAAGCAATATTTAACCGGCAGCGTTCTGTGTTTAATTTTATTTCTAACAGCTTGCCAAAAAAATGAAATCGAAAAACCTGTAGAAACAACAAAAAAAATTGAGTTAATTGAAAAAGATCTAGTTTCCGTGAAGAATGGCACTTCTGTCGCCAAAAGTGCTTTTACCGGTACGCTTCGTGCAGTCAATCAAAGTAGCATACAGGCTCAGGTCACTGCCACTGCAACCCAGGTCTATGTCCAGGTCGGACAGTCAGTCGCTAAGGGACAGATCTTGGTTCGCCTGAATAATCAAGATAATGCTGCACGTTTAGCGCAAGCTCAGGCTAATTTGTCAGCAGCACAAGCGCAGGCCAATCTGGCTAAAAATATGATGCAGCGCAAACAACGCTTATTGGATCAAGGTTTTATCTCCAAAGTTGAATATGAACAGGCTGCTGTTGACTATCAGGCACAACTGGAAAATGTGCATGCGCAACAGGCCAGTGTCAATATTGCCCAAAAAGCCGAGCGTGAAGGGACTATTTATAGCCCCATTTCCGGAGTGATTACACAGCGCCAAGTCGATGCCGGTCAAACCGTTGCTGCTGGCCAGACCCTGTTTGAAATCGTGGATCCGAATCAGCTGGAAATTCAGGCCAAATTGCCAAGTGACATGCAAGCCGCTTTAAAAGTGGGACAACATATTGAATACACCATTCAAGGTAATCCAGCTCAACTGACTGCTGTTTTAACACGCATCTCCCCGATTGCCGATCCTGCCAGTCGTCAGATTGAATTCTTTGCCCGACCGAATGAAACCATTAACTCACTGAGTATTGGTTCTTTCGTGGAAGGCAACATTCTTGCTTCGACTCAAGTTTCAGGTCAAATCATTCCGCTCGATGTGATCCAGAATATCAAAGATAAACCCTATGTCTGGGTGATCCGCCAAAACAAAATTGAAAAGGTCAACCTGGTGATTCTGGAACAGCGCTATCGGGACAATTTGGCTGTCGTGCAAGGACTGCAAAACGCCGACCAGATTAGCCGTATTAAATTTAATGACCAGGACATTCATCAAGCAGTCATCATCAATAAATAATAAAAAATAAGTACAGGATTGTTCTTATGTGGTTTACCCGAATTAGCGTTAAATATCCTGTTTTCACCATCATGATGATGTTGTGTTTACTGGTACTGGGGCTGGCATCTTGGCAACGCATGGGCATAGAAGAATTTCCCGATGTCGATTTTCCATTTGTTGTGGTCTATACCTCCTATCCGGGTGCCTCCCCTGAAACCATTGAATCTGAAATTACCAAAAAAATGGAAGACCAGATCAATACCATTTCAGGTTTAAAACAGATTATTTCTCAGTCTAGTGAAGGGCTGTCGACCATTATTGTCGAATTTAATCTGGATATGTCTTCTGCAGTGGCCGCCCAGGATATTCGCGATAAGATTGCTCCAGTTACCGCCCAGTTTCGAGATGAAATTAAGGATCCTGTTGTTGAACGTTATGACCCTACTGCCAATGCAGTGATGTCGATTGTGTTTGAATCGGAGAACATGCCCTTACGCGACTTGAGTTCCTATTTAAGTCAGCAGATTGTCCCGCAACTTCGAACCGTGCCGGGCGTGGGTACAGTCAATTTACTGGGCGATGCACAACGCCAGATTCGTATTGAAGTCGATCCGCATAAACTGCAAAGCTTTGGTATTGGTGTAGATAAAGTCATCAATACCTTGAAAGGTGAAAATATTGAGGTTCCGGGGGGAACCTTAAAACAGCCTACATCTGAACTGGTGGTGGAAATCAAATCCAAAGTGATTCACCCGCAATCGTTTGGTGACCTGATTATTGCCAATAAAAATGGTGCCCCTATTTTTCTAAAACAGGTGGCAAGTATTGAAGATGGTCAAGCCGATCTGGAATCCAGTGCTTATTTAAATGGTAAAGCTGCGGTCGCGATTGATATTCTGCGCAATTCGGATTCCAATGTAATTGATGTGGTCAATGCCAGCTATAAAATCCTAGAAAAAATCGAGCAACAGCTACCCGAGGGTACTGTGGCTAAAGTTGCCGTCGATAGCTCCAAAGGAATTCGGGGCAGTATTAAAGATGTTGCACGGACCATTATTGAAGGTGCAGTTCTCGCTGTTCTGATTGTTTTGCTGTTCTTGGGTTCTTTTCGTTCCACTGCCATTACCGGACTGACTTTACCTATTTCCCTGTTGGGGACTTTGACCTTTATTTGGGCTTTTGGCTTCACCATCAACATGATGACCTTACTGGCACTATCCCTCAGTATTGGTCTGTTGATTGATGATGCCATTGTAGTGCGGGAAAATATTGTCCGTCATGCCGATATGGGCAAAGATGCTGTAACGGCAGCACTCGATGGCACCAAAGAAATTGGACTTGCGGTTTTAGCCACTACAATGACCATTGTTGCGGTATTTTTACCGGTTGCATTTATGGGAGGTATTATCGGTAAATTCTTCTATCAATTTGGAGTAACGGTCAGCGCTGCCGTGCTGATTTCAATGTTTGTCAGCTTTACCCTCGATCCCATGCTTTCTGCACACTGGGCTGAAAAACATAATACAAACAAGAAACCCAGCAGAATCAAGCGCTTATTTAACTGGATATCCAACAGGCTTGATCATTTAAGCCATTACTATGAAAAACTGTTAAAACTGGCACTACACTTCCGTATTTTAACCCTGATAGTGGCCGCAGCTTCACTTTTTGGTGCATTGGGTTTATCTAAATTGATTGGTACGGAATTTGTTCCTGTTCCAGATAAAAACGAAATTCGGATTAAATTTGAAACGCCTGTAGATGCCTCACTCGAATATTCACAAGCCAAATTGTTGCAAGTAGAAAATATTCTGCGCCAGCATCCCGATGTACGTAATACCTACAGCATTATCAATGGGGTAACGGATCGTGGTAAAAACCATGTCAGCATACGCGTCAAGGTCACTCCTCGTCTGGAGCGTGATAAGACCCTGACCCAACTGAATAATGAGTTTCGCCAGCGCTTGCAAAGTGTAGCGGGTATTACCATTACCTCGGTGGCTTCGGCAGATGAAACGGTTTCGGGAGGGCAAAAACCGATCCTGATTTCCATTAAAGGCACCGACCTGAACGAACTGCAAAAAATCTCCGATCGCTTTCTGGCAGAAATTTCCAAAGTCGAAGGTATCGTCGATCTTGAAAGTTCACTTAAAGAACCTAAGCCCACCTTGGCGGTTCATATCAATCGTGTCCTTGCCAGTGATTTAGGTCTTTCTGTCAATCAAATCGCCAGTGTCATTCGTCCCTTAATTGCAGGCGACAACGTTACCACCTGGCAAGATGAAAAAGGCGAAATCTATGATGTTAATCTTCGCCTGACTGAAAACAGACGCACCTTACCGAGCGATATTGAAAATCTTTATCTGAATTCACAAAAAACCGATGCTTCTGGCCAGCCTATTTTAGTGCCTCTAGCCAGTGTGGCAAACTTCGAAGAAAGTTTGGGGGCATCGCAAATTACCCGCCGTGATTTGGCCCGTGAAGTACTGGTAGAAGCCAATACAGCAGGCCGCCCTGCAGGGGATATCGGTCAAGACATTAAAAAAATTCAAGATAACTTTGATTTACCACCCGGTTATAGCTTTGCCACGCAAGGTGCAAATAAAGACATGGCCGAATCGGCAGGTTATGCCTTAACCGCCATTACCCTTTCCATTGTGTTCATCTATATTGTACTGGGTTCACAATTTAACAGCTTCATTCATCCTGCTGCGATTATGGCTTCCCTTCCCCTCTCGCTGATTGGGGTGTTTCTGGCTTTATTCCTGTTTAATTCCACCATGAACCTGTTTTCCATTATTGGCATTATCATGCTGATGGGATTAGTGACCAAAAATGCTATCCTGTTAATTGACTTCATCAAAAAAGCCATGGATCGTGGGGTTGATCGTTACGATGCCATTATAGAAGCCGGTAAAACCCGTCTACGCCCTATTTTAATGACCACCAGTGCCATGGTGATGGGGATGATTCCTCTGGCATTGAGTCTGGGTGAAGGTGGCGAACAAACTGCACCCATGGCCCATGCCGTGATTGGGGGCGTAATCACTTCCACCCTATTGACTCTGGTTGTGGTTCCTGTGATCTTCACCTACCTGGATGACTTGAAGAATTTTATGACGCGCCAAATCCGAAAAATCATGGCATAATAAACCCACTTGACATGAGGTGACATTCTGAAATGTTCACCTCATTTTTTATCGTATAATCTTATGCTTTAACGCTTAATTATTAGGACAGTTTCCATGCGCGCGAGTCGCTTTTTATTTGCTACGTTAAGAGAAACCCCAAATGATGCTGAAGTGATTTCACATCAGCTCATGTTACGTGCGGGGATGATTCGTAAATTGGCTTCGGGTTTATACACTTGGTTGCCGATGGGCGTACGCGTGCTAAATAAAGTTGAAGCGATTGTCCGTGAAGAAATGAACCGTGCAGGAGCGCTGGAAGTATTCATGCCAGTAACCCAGCCTTCAAGCCTTTGGGAAGAATCCGGCCGCTTTGTGCAATATGGTCCAGAACTGTTACGTTTCAAAGACCGTCATAATAACGATTTTGTACTTGGCCCTACACACGAAGAAGTGATCACCGATCTTGCACGAAATGAATTGAAAAGCTACAAACAGCTGCCAATCAATTTCTATCAGGTACAAACCAAATTCCGTGATGAAGTTCGTCCACGTTTTGGTGTGATGCGTTCACGTGAATTTATCATGAAAGATGCTTATTCTTTCCATATCGATCAAGCTTCACTACAAGAAACCTATGATGTCATGTACGACACTTACTGCCGTATCTTTGGCCGCTTGGGCTTAGACTTCCGTCCAGTACAGGCAGACACTGGTTCAATTGGCGGTTCAGGTTCACATGAATTCCACGTTTTAGCATCAAGTGGTGAAGATGATATCGCCTTTTCTACCGAATCAGACTATGCAGCCAACGTTGAAATGGCTGAAGCAATTCTTGTCGGTGAGCGTGCGGCCGCAACTCAGGAATTAAAACTGGTCGATACACCAGCTCAAAAAACCATTGCCGATGTATCTGCCTTCTTAGGTACCGATGCTGCACAGTCTGTAAAAGCCTTGCTCGTGCAGGGTGTCGCTGAAGAAGGTAAAGCTATTCCAGTAATTGCTTTATTCTTACGTGGCGACCATGAACTGAATGAAATTAAGGCTGAAAAGCATCCGTTAATTGCTGCGCCTTTAACATTCGCAACTGAAGCTCAAATTGCTGAACTTGGCTTAACCACTGGTTTCATTGGTCCACAAGGTCTGGTTGAAAAAGGCATTACCGTGATTGTTGACCGCGCGGCATCTGTGCTTTCTGATTTTGTTGCCGGTGCTAATGAAGCCGATAAACATGCAACAGGTGTCAACTGGGAACGTGATGCAACATTTACTGAAGTTTATGACTTACGTAATGTGGTTGAAGGTGACCCATCTCCAGATGGTAAAGGTACACTGCAAATTAAACGCGGTATTGAAGTTGGTCACATCTTCCAATTGGGTCAAAAATACTCTGAAGCTTTAGGCTGCAAAGTGCTTGGTAAAGACGGCAAACCGACGATTGTAACCATGGGTTGCTACGGTATTGGTGTAACGCGTGTGGTAGCCTCTGCCATTGAACAGAACTTCGATGACAAAGGGATTATCTGGCCTTCTGCAATTGCACCGTTTGAAGTTGCGATTGTTCCAATGAATGCACATAAATCACCACGTACTTTGGAAGCTGCTGAAGCACTTTATGCAGAACTGCAAGCTGCGGGTTATGACGTGATTTTGGATGACCGTGACGAGCGTCCAGGGGTGAAATTCTCTGACCTTGAAATTACCGGGATTCCACACCGTATTGTCATTGGTGAGAAAGGTTTGGATGCAGGGACTTTTGAATATAAAGGTCGCCGTGATGCTGAATCTGTCAATATTTCAAAAGAAGAATTGCTCGCTAAAATTGCAAAGTAATTCATCTTTAAAATAAAAAATCCCGCTAACTGCGGGATTTTTTATATCCTCATTAGCAGAATTTCAGCCCACCAAAGCAGTTCGACTTAAAGTTCTGTCCTTGCAAGGTTAAGTTTTGTAATGGGAAATTAATCATTGCAGGGTTCTTAATTTCACCCACATCAAGTTTTGAATCAGCAATACATCCGAAAACCAAATCCCCACATTCACGCGGCTTAGAGGTTAAGTCGTGATTAATCCCTGCAATCGTTTGTTTAAGCACTTCGTCGGTAATTTTTACATTGGTTGTTGGACTAATACTCCCTAAATCCACTTCATCTTCAATTGCTAACCACCACCCTCGATTGGCAGCAACCGATGCACCTGGCCACAATATTTGCTGTGTCTGTAGTGATAATGAACTTGCATTATTTAAATACAAAGAGTGGATCAAACCTAAATTTTGATTCACGGTAATATCTGTCTGCAAGCCGGTTAAAGAACCGGTAATATCTTTATTAAGTGTTAAATTTAAACCTAATGCTGAAATCTGTGCAGCTAAAGGTCCAGAAAAATCTATTTGATTTACTGTTCCTGTTCCTTTTAGGACTGCTTCTGTCATACGTGTTCCAGATACGATCATCGATGGAATGGTAAAAGGTGCAGTTGTTGAAGATAAGTTAAATGAATAATCATTTGACTTGTAATGCAATTCTAAAGGAATACCAACCAATGTTCCCGTTACAGCACCTTCGATATATTGACCCGTTGCTGCATAATCCATAATTCGAGGATCTGTAATTGCCACCCCAGAAGAAGCCTTGGTTTTCATATAACCACTAAAGGAGTTAATACCATTAGGCGTACTACTGTTTTCTGTTCCTATTGTCATTAAGCCAGCAATTTTTTCAGCACTTAAACGAAAGCCAAGAACCTCACGAGTAGAAGCAGATTTTGGATTTTTAATAGCAAACTCAACAAATGGATTGGTAATAAGGGCTGAGCTTGCCGCACGATCATCAGAAGTATAGTTTGCGCCTTGCAAACCACTTAAAGAAATATTATCAATATCAATATCACATTTGCCAATACCATTCACCCCACCACAACCTAATTGCAGCTTTTTAATATTGGCGTTGATTTCCATTTCAGCTTCCAGGCCCAATTTATAAAATCCCAGATTCGTCTGGTCTACATTTTGTCCTTTAGCATCAATAACGTTATAACCCGCGTTATATTCCATAGACAATAATGCTTGACCACTTACATCAGATAATGAATCATCATCCATAGCAACCATTGCATGACTTAAACTTGGTATTGCAATAGATGAAGTAATCAAACTTGCCAATAATAATTTTTTCATAAAATTCTATCCCTATTCTTTTATTTATTCTCAAACAGGTTAACGTGGAGTAATACCTAAATTACTTCTAATACTTCCCCCTGTAATTGCAATATCTGCCATTTTCTGCATTTGATTCGGCATGGTAGACATCGATAATTCGGTTCTGAATACCTGATTCAAAGATTTGGCCGGATTAATATCCACTTTATTATCAAATACCACAGTATCTTTTTGCATCTTGACTTGTGATTCAAGCGCTAGGACACCTTGCAATTTATTCAAATTAATACTTGAAGTTTTCACAACCGTGTTATTCGCATCAACATCTTCGTTAATCAAACTAAAGTAGCTTCCCAAAATATTGGGGTTCAATTTATCTGTGTCTGATAATGCATTAAATTCAAAGTTAGCACGGAAAGATAAGAAGTTATTTTCTGCATTATCATTCATACCGGGAATAATAAACAAATCACCTTTACCATCCAGTTTAAAGGCAATGGAAGTCAGCACATCATCTTTGCGGGCGAAATTATCAACAGGAACGACACTGCCACATTTAACAGAACCACTGGTACAGTTATAGAGCGAACCAGGTAATTGACCAATCGCCATTTCTGCACTTGCAGCGACAAGCAAATCATCGGCGCTAATGTAGATTCCTTGCTCTTCGTAACCAATCACGCCTTTGGCTTTGACAAATGCATCAATATTACGTAAACCGGCATAGTAATTTACTTCTTCATTGTGCAGCCCTTTTTTTCCATCTATTAAAATTAATGATGTAGTACTCGCTGCACCCGTTTTTGTGTCAATTCCATAACCATCGGTAGTTGCCATTACATTGTAGGCAATTCCTTTTTTAGTCCCACCATCCACTTTTGATGTATATTCTGTGCCTGCAAGCGCAATATTCGCATTCAGATTATAAACAGGGATACCAATTCCCCAGCTACTGGTATCATTGGTAATTTCAGCTAAAGAGTTATCCGCAATAAACCGTGCTTTACGTGCAATCGATTGAAAATCCATACTACGTATAGCGATTAATGCAAAGTCATTACCTTTTTCAAGCGATGATAATTGCTGCGTCTGAACTAAATTGCTCACCCCTAAAGTCTTTTTAATTTTATCGTTAATTAAAAAATCTAAACTTTTTGCTTGTATTGCATTAATATAAATGTCACCAAAATCAATATAGGCATTTTTGGTATTTAAATCTGTGTTAGAACTCGAATTACGAACAGTTAATGGTGATAAATTGGAAAATTCAATAGCATAACTTCCATTACCTGTATGACCAATTTCAAGGGTTGTTGGGGGCTGATTCGTACCTAAAAGTGCATTCCCTTCACGGGTAAAATCGGCAGAAATACCAAAATGCAGCCCGCCTAGCCCTACCGCATCATAACCTGTTAATGTCGCTGTTGAAGTACGGCCAAAATCTGTAATCCCACTTTGATTGGCATTTAAGAAAATTGTGGCATTGGTTACCGCGCCCGATGCCCCCATACGAATTAAATTTCGTTGCTGATTCGGATCACTGCCATAACGCAGGTCAATATTTACCCCTGGGTTGGTTGCCTTGGTTCTTGATGAATGTACGGTATCACGACCAGGCAGTGAATTTGCACTGGCGACAGGATCGCTGTCATCTACTCGTCCCAACATTACAACATGATCCGTGGCACCATTACGACTCTTTGTGGTCAGGACAATCCCTTCATCCATGTAACTGCTTGATGTTCTTTCTTGATAAGAGTTCAGATACATATAGCCATCACCAGAAAAATTGAAGTTAAAATCTTTCAAAGTGAGCTTTTGCCCGTTTAAACCATGACTGATACTGGCATTTTGCAATTGAAAATTAAGGTGTGCCGTTTCATCTCGATTAAATAATCCTGCTTCCGTTTGAAGAAGTAAACGAAGCGGTGAACTAGTTTTGATATCGAGAGAACCCAAACTTTGTTCAGGAATCTGACATTTAGTTGCATCAGTACACAGTAACATGAGGTTGTTAACAGCTAATTCAAATGGAGAAATATTGGCTTCTATGCGAATCCCCGCCCCTCGATCAGTTGTCCCCACATCAAAGTCAAGCGTAGAAATAATCGATTGATTATTGACACCTGACAGGGTCACATCTTTCAGCCCCATCTTCATGGTATCAGGGCGTAGCAATGAATCGTTGGCATTACCTTTCGAAGAAGAATCAACCCAGTTGACAGCATTTATAGTTGCCTTGGAGATCTCATGTGTAATGCTGATACCATCTTGCCCGGTTACTGAGCCAAGATAATCATCAGAAAGTTGCTCAAATGCATGGCTTTGTTGTGCAATCAAAATGCTTACCGTAAGTATTTTTAACTTTGTTATTTTTTTCATTTTTATATCCCTATCTGGCTTTATTCAATTAACAGCGCGCAGTTCCTGCACCTGTACAGTTAAAACTGAATATTTTTAAATTGCCTGACATATGCAAATTGCCATGCATATTTAAGCCCATAAAGCCTTTTTCTGTATTTTTATCAAATGTCGGCACATCTAAGCCTGCAACTATTGTTCCATCAGATTTTTTTTCTGTATAGGTGCTATAAATCATATTATTGGCATACCCTTCAACACCTGCATCACCTGTTTCAACCGCCAAAGTATTAAAACCTAAATTCCTAATTTTAAGTGGCTTATCATCAAAAAAAGAAATTTGTAATGCAGTCTGAGGATTACCGTCACGGTTAATAATGGTCGAACCATCTAATGAAAACTGATCAATTTGTAAGGTGCCTTGAATGCCTTTAAAAACTAACCATTTCTTATTACCCGCAGCATCTTTATGATTATTCGGTGCGATCGCTAAACGGCAAAATACATTATCAGTACAACTATAAGTATAGAATGCCTCTGTTGCCTTACCTGTTGCATCAAAAACTGAAATATTTTTTAGAGATAAATCTTTAGCATAACGATGATTTAACGATAGAGTCCAACTTAAATCTGCACCACCTTGTCCGGATATATCAGTCATCTCATCATTAGCCATACCTACTAACTGTGCATTTGCAATAGGGGTAAAAGCCAACATAGAAATTGAACAAACCAGGTTCAGGATAGAAGTTTTAATACGTGAATACATAGCCTATTCTCCTATAAACCTGTTGTTTTTATTTTTAGGTGCTGAATGAGTACACCATCAATTGCAACTGAGCCTAAATTTGTCGCCTGGCCATTAATATTTTTAAAGACAACACCGGTTGCATCTGCAGTTTTGTTGGCGTTTAACAAATTACCTGTAGCTGACCGTTCTACCGTACCAATACTGATACTACTATGGGTTGCATTTCGACCTTGATAAGTCGTAGTAATATTATTTGCCGTCGTGGTAATTTCAGTACCACAACTATAAACATTACAGGTTGAACCTTTTAAATAATCAGAAAGTTTCGTGTAGGTCACTCCATCTTTATCGATCATCGCAATATTCTGATTATTTTTATCTTTCAATACAGTTGTTGAGTCTGTATCACTATAATAAGTATAAATTTGTGAATATATTTCTGGCACATTTGGAATACGGGTAATTTCTAAAATAATATTGTTACCTTCAGAACCTAAAATAAAAGGCTGATACATATTCCCTAATACCAGGTTAATATTGGGACTATATAAATACATCCCTTCCACATCATTAAATATAGGAGCTAATGAGCGGTCAATCGCTGGAGTGACGGCGGTACCATCATATAGATCAGGAGTGCTGTCCGGGCCTTTTTTTGCAGCAGTACTCATTCTAATTCCACGAGCATCCAGGTCAGCATCCGTTGCTTTTAGCATGGATGGATCATCATGAGTATTTAGACGTAAAATTGCAGCCATGCCTAAAGTTTGATTGTAATTGGCATTGCTCGTTGCTGGTAATGTTTGGAATAATCGAACTTGTGACCCATTTAAATTCAAGCCATTGGCAATAAACTGGGTTCTCAAACGATAATCTTTATCTAGTCCAGAAGTGGGTGCTCCAGTTAACGGATCCACCATATTACTTGAATTTAATTGGCGTGAAAAAATATCGCTCCAGAAGCCCAATTTAAAAGTATCACTGATATCTGTTCCTTTTAGCTTTAAAGGTGCCTCCAATGCAATATAACCGACATTGGCCTTATTGCCTTTTGCAAACTGAATCGTATCCACATTACCTGCACGAATCAGCCATGGATTTGCTGCTGTTCCCCAATTAAAACCTTGATTACTGTACCGGGTACTTAAGGACCCATCACTTTTAGAAAGAGCCAGACCATAAATAAAAACGTCTGCTTTGGTTCTTAAACTTCCTACTGTAGCTTGAGCTGCTGCCAATTTTGCCAATCGAATGGCTTCAGCTTCAACCTCAGCAAGTGCAGTATTACTTGCTGTAGTGGCTACGCTTTTCGCATATTCAGCAGCTTGTTGATTAAGTACTGCTTGGGTTTTAGCTTCCAGTTGATTCGCAACAGTGGTGTCGATCGTATTTTGCCTGGTTACACTTTGTGAATAGGTAGTTGTAGGTATACTTTCAGTTGAACGATTGCCATAAAGCAATTCAATCATTTCTAATGTATTTTTTGTAGCATATTGTTGGGATTTGTCTTTTAACCATAATGTCGATTCGGCAGACCCCGGTTCAGTTGTACCATCATCTTTTACACTTAATGGCCACAAATTCCCATCATAATAATCATCATAACGTTGTTGATAATATTGCTTCATCAAAGGAGAGTCGACGTAACTTTGTACCACATTCCCTCGATATTCTGCTGTATAGTTATTCTTTACAGTTGTGTTAACAGTCGTATAATTATTTGTTCTATAAGTATTATAAGCAGATTGATAAGTATTTTCGTAAACACCATTATAATTAGCAGCCTTCCCGCTTAAGTAAGCATCCGTATAAGCTTTATTATAAATTTTAGTATAAGCACGCTGACCAAGCAGCTCATAATTTTCACCGGTCGGAATAATTCGGATAAAGCCCGTATCATACTGTCCCGGATCGGCAATTCCTTTGCCATAACTTGAAGCTTGTGAAATTTCGTTTGGACCTTGAAAGACCATCTTAAAATTTTCAAGGGCTAAAGCAACGCCTTCACCTGTAGTTTCAGAAAGATGATCATCTGACAAGGATTCAAGCGCATAAACTGATGGGCTAAGTAAAGCTGCGAGCATGCTCGCCAAACAAGATTTTTTAAATCTTGTATTATTCCAACTCTGAGTCATCACGACCTTCCTTTTTATCAGATGCTCCGCATCATTATTTTTTAATTCGTCCTATGCTTGGTATGTCGAATTTTTATTTATTTGTCATGACGACAATGTTCTGACCAAGTCTGTTCAACTTTTTATTATGCTGAATATTATTGCAATTGCAAAAAAAAACTAGGCGAATGAACACAGTTTCCGATGAATGAAGCAAGCAAAAAATAAGCGGACCAAAATGATCCGCTTATTCAATTATTTGTAATATTTATGCTTTTGGCAAAGTCACACCGGTTTGTCCTTGATACTTACCACCCCGGTCTTTATATGAAGTTTCACATACTTCATCAGATTCAAAGAACAACATTTGCGCAACGCCTTCACCTGCATAAATACGTGCTGGCAAGTTGGTGGTATTTGAAAATTCCAGTGTCACATGTCCTTCCCACTCTGGTTCAAGTGGAGTGACATTCACAATAATACCGCAGCGTGCATAAGTCGATTTACCAAGACATACAGTCAAAACATTACGCGGAATACGGAAATACTCTACAGTACGAGCCAAAGCAAATGAATTGGGCGGAATAATACAGACATCGGATTCAATGTCGATAAAGCTTTTATCATCAAAGTTTTTTGGATCGACAATTGCTGAATGAACATTGGTAAATACTTTAAATTCGCGTGCACAACGAACATCATAACCATAGCTTGAAACACCATAAGAAATGAGTTTTTCACCAGTTTCATCATAACGTACCTGGTTTTCCGCATACGGTTCAATCATGCCGTGTTTTTCGCTCATTTCGCGAATCCAACGATCAGACTTAATTGCCATTATTTCAATCCAAAAATAGTTAATTCGATTATTGCGCTGTACTTTAACTGAAATTGGCTACAATGAAAATAATGATCAGGCGATGAGGTGTTTTTTTACAAAATGTATATTTTCATCGCCGTAATTTCAAGACTTAAAAGTTTAAAGACTCAAAATAGCAGAATAACTTAATGGAATTGAAAAACTGATTAAGATGATAGAAGCAGTCTTTTGCAAATTGGATTGATTTAACCAGCGTACTTTATTAGAAGCCAGAATTGATCCAATAAATGTCCAGAACAAGGCAATCGGGACAATGAGAACCAGAAACATTGCAATATGCGCAGCATAATTATTCACACTGAGCCATGCCGTACTTGGAAAAACAGCCGAAGCAAATAGTAAGGCTTTAGGATTGAGTAAAGTTGCACAGAACAATTCGCGGGCACGGATGGTCGGCAGATTAAAACTTGCTTCAATATCGGCAGTTTTCCAAAGTTTAATGGCGAGGAAAATAATATAGAATGCACTCAGTAGCTTTAACAAGGTCGGAAGCATGGGAAATTTAGCTGAAACGCTACCAATGATCATGCCCCAAAGCGTAATTGCAATTAAATAACCAATCGCTTCAGCAGGAATCAATCGTAATGATTTACGTACACCGACCTGAATGCCGGAAGATGCAAGCAAGGTATTTGTTGGACCAGGCGTCAATAAAATGCTAATGACTAAACCAATGAATAACCATGAAATCATATGCGATCTCTCTATAGAGTGCACGAAGAGTAAATCAGTTTATTGTACTTGGCAAATCAGAAATTTTACATCTTTTAAAATTGCCCAATCTGTTTTATTAATTTATTAAATTTCAATAAATTAAAGTTATTTTTGTAGTTTAACTCCTGAGTCATTTGTTAAAAAAAATTTCAACAAATACTATTTTAAGGTTGATCATTTATATTTATCTGGCTTGATCTGTCTCTGGGGGATCGATTCAGGCACAATACATCATCATTTAAGCGGCCTATTTTTATGGCAAAACAGTTCTTTCAGTCCTGGCTTCCCTCACCGCAAAAAGTTGCAGGGATGAAAGTAATGAAAATTTTTGGTGAGCGTACCTTAAATCCTTTACTTTGGTATGTGAACAGAAAGTCCATTTCAAAAGCTGTTTTTATTGGCACGTTTTGGGGCATGCTACCTTTACCATTTCACAGTATTTTGATTGTATTGACGGTATTGCTATTTGAAGTCAATTTACCTGTGAGCTTATGTCTTGCCTGGCTGACCAATCCTTTTACCCTGGTTCCAATTCTGTATCTGGGGTTCTGGTTAGGCAGCAAAATTTTCCAGGTCAATATGATTGATCAGGATATGATGCTGGGGGTGTTGCATCAGATCAGCCACGCTATCACCCACTTTGGGCATGGACACATCGACTTGAGTCTGGCGAAAATTTTATTATTCGGGTTGGTACTAGAGGCTTTCATCTTTGCAATTGTATTCTTCGTGATTACCCGATTATTGTGGCGATGGAATATTATTCAGCACCATAAACGGCGCCGATATTTTCAATAATCATTGCATCTTTTAACTATATTTCACTATTTAGCCTATTCATATTCGCTTTAACAATAAAATAAACTTCTGTCTAATTGTTGATCCCCCGATTTATTTCCTCCCATCAAGAGAAAATTAAAGGAATTAAAGCCCAAACAACATTGGGCTTTTCGAAAATATTGCTTTAATCAGACAGTAAATTTAAAAAATTCTATTGTGTGGTTTTTCTACTTTCGGCAATTGATCGGCAATTTTTTGCGCAATCGCCATATAACTTTCAGCTGCATCATCCCCCACGAGTACAGAAGGTTTACCAGCATCGGCATTTTCACGGATTTGCACATTGAGCGGTAAACGCCCGAGTAAGGGAATATGGTATTGTTCAGCCAATTTGTCACCTCCACCTGTACCAAAAATCTGTTCCTCATAACCACAATTAGAGCAGATATGGGTCGACATATTTTCCACTACACCAATTACCGGAATCTGGACCTTATTAAACAGTTCAATGCCTTTGGTTGCATCCAGTAAGGCAACATTTTGCGGGGTGGTGACAATCACTGCCCCGGTCACCGGAATACGCTGCGCCAAAGTTAATTGAATATCCCCTGTCCCTGGTGGCATATCAATCATCAATACATCCAGGTCTGGCCACAAAGTCTGATTAAATAATTGCATTAAAGCGCCAGTCGCTTTGGGACCACGCCAGGCAACCGGGGTATTGTTATCTCCGGTTAGATGTCCAATCGAGAGTACTGCCATACCGTAGGCATCCAGCGGAACAAAGTTTTCTGCTTCAATCATGGGCGTACGTCCGGCATTGCCCAGCATGGTTGGAATACTCGGCCCATAGATATCTGCATCCAGAACACCGACTTTTAAGCCAAGTTTCTGTAAAGCCAATGCAAGATTGACGGTGGTGGTCGATTTGCCCACTCCCCCTTTACCTGATGAAACCAGGATCACATTTTGAATGCGTGGATGCTTGGGCACATCTCTTTGCTGCGGTGCCGGTTTCTGGATTGGTGGGTTATTCGGATCTTCTGCAGCTTTGCTTTCAGCTGGAGCAGTTTGTCCGGCAGCATCTACCACAGGGGGAAGTTTTTGCGCTGAAGCTGCCGTTGAAGCCTGTGCATCACTTGCACAGCTATGCCCCTGTTTGCCATGCTCAGGATTAGAACAGCTTTCATCCTGTTTATGCTTTTGTTGAATAACATGCATATTCAGTTCCCGGATGCCGCATTTTTCCAGTGCATCGGCCAAATCATCATGAATTTGTTGTAAATGATCAGCTTCTTCAGGATAAGTATGAAGAGTGATTTGTAATACCTGACCTTCTACATTGACCTGAGTAATCCGGTCTTTCAGGGCATGCTTGGAATTGGGCAAGATATAGCCCTGTAACACATTCTGGATTTCTTCCTCCTTCACCTCTTGCGCGGGTGAAAACACAGATTTAAGCGAAGAAAGCCACGACATAAGTTTACTCCAAGTACGGACATACAGCTGAATAGTATAGTTTAGCTTTAAATGCCTCGAAGGTTAAGCATAGTTCTCTATAGCTTGATGAATGTATGAATAAATCCAAATAAATCGATAGCTTGGACTATTTCATATTGTATTTTTATTTATGTCTTCAAAACCCTTGTTTAAGTCGTTTACCTAGTAAGCATATAGGGCGGTAAAACAGCTTCAGGTCAGATTAATTTATCCAGCATCCAGCCTTATTTCTGTTAATAATTCTGCTACAGACATGCTGCTATTTTGTTCTTTATATTGATAAATTGTTTTGATTGTCATTTTATTTTGGGGATAACATGTTACTTAAATATATAATTCCAGTGATTTTTTTGTCAGTAGTGTCATTTAATCACGCAGCGAATGAGACATCATCCATCCACACGCCTTCTGGTCAGTCCATCAGTTTGGGAGATTCTTATTCCGACATGCAAAACCGTATGTCTTTATCCCCCAACTCCATGAGCACACATGAAATCAAAGAAGGAAAAAACCATTATCTAGCCATGGACTATACCTATACAGTTGAAAATATGCTTTACACCATTACCATCGTGAACGATCGGGTGAAAAAAATTGAATGGCTGAATACCGATCAGGATATTAATAAAGATCAAATTACAAAAGAATGATGCAAAATCATTCATAGAAATGGCGACACTGGATAGTCCTTAGCGGTAAAATAACTTTAAAAACAAGCAAATCCAAGTCGCATCATTTTTTAATTTGTACAGGTCTTGGTGGCTATATTCTTTAGCTCTTCCAATTGACTACAGGTATAGGTGTTAAGTTCATCACATCTAATCGCAGCGGCATGTTGCAGTCCTGAACGGGATTTAAATTGCAGCGGCATACTCAGCAAACCGCTGCAATACAAGATAAAGTGTTTATCTCCAAAGATAATCTGCGTTTAAAGAATCATGACCACGACAGCGCACGATGACCTTTATTTAACCGGAATCATCAAGTGCTGATAAGGCGTTCCGGGCCACATGACATAAGGTACGGCAGTATCTGGCTGGGCATTTTGGGGATACATGTTATAAAAACCAGATTCGGCACCGACAATCATGACGTGTGGGCCGGTCTTGATCCAATGGTTACCTTTGGTGGGTTTTTGGGCATATGGGTCGGTATTACTGGCATCGGTTCCACCCGCCAACATATACATAAAGCCGATTTTACCTACATTTGGCGGTTTGTGTCCCATCCAGGCTTCTGCCCATTCCAGCGCATCCTTGTCCATGCACATTGGATCTGGACCGGGGGTAGTCGGATTATCAGGCATACAGGTAAAACCATTATTGCCTTTGCGCAAAGTGCGCATCTTGCCATCTTTGCCTATAACCACAATGGTGGCTGCTGCACTGACTTTTTTCGATGCTGCGCTCATGGCGCTGGCGATAGCCTTCTGGTCAGCTGCGGAGGTACTGCCCGGTTTGCCACCTGTGGTCTCCGCTGCAAGTATGGCCAGTGTGGATAGAACTATCCATCCGCTCATCATTAATATTTTAGCGATGTTCATGGTCTTTTTCTCCAAATAGGAGGTTATGTTTGGACCCCTCACTCAAGTTATAAGATCCAATATTCGCCTTATAACAAAAATAGCTAAAATGGAGAAAAGCATCATTATTGTTTTATGGATTATTTTTAACCACATTTAATTATTCCATCAATATGATGTACCGCAATGCACAGATTTCATAACAAATGAAATCACTAGGACACAATAATTTACCAATATAGAAACCATGCCACTCACGGTATCCTGAACATAAAACGATCTTATTTGGACTGTCCCCAATATTGTGGAAAAATATTGTCTATTCTCTTTTTGAATAGGGAAAGAACATGATAAGTGATCATCACTTCAGATGTAGTGACAGCTTAAATTTTTCATTAAAAACGCAGCTTCAGCTGCTTTAACCTGTGCTAAAAATTATAGAAGGCTTTAATTTTGCAGCTTCTAATCAGGCAACTGATAAAAATTCTCGAACAAGAGTTTTCTAATAAAAATTTTTTAATATTTGATTTGGTTTTTTAAATATGGTCCTTTTCAGCATATTTTGAGTTGCCCCATCTAAGCAAGCGGCCACAATTTGAAGGAATTACCGGCTCCTGCCCACATCTCAACCAAGAAATGCGGCTTCTATTACAGAAATGTCAATTTTTTTCATGGTCATCATGGCATCAAATGCACGTTTGGCAGCCGCACGGTCAGGGCTGGTATAAGCTTTCGTTAGGGCGATTGGGGTAATCTGCCAAGAGATTCCCCATTTATCTTTACACCAACCCCATTCGCTTTCCTGACCGCCATTTCCGACAATCGCATTCCAGTAGCGATCCGTTTCATCCTGATCCTCGGTCGCAACCTGAAATGAGAACGCTTCGTTATGTTTAAATGCTGATCCGCCATTCAGTCCGATGCAGGCAACGCCTAGCACGGTAAACTCCACAGTTAAAATATCCCCTGCTTTCCCTGATGGATAATTTCCAGGTGCACAATGCACTGCACCGATCGATGAATCAGGAAAGGTCTCGGCATAAAATCTTGCAGCGCCTTCAGCGTCATTATCGTACCAAAGGCATATGCTATTCTTTGCAAGATTCATCATTTCACCTCTTTATAGAGACTAGGATTGATGTGATTCGTCATCACTGTCCAATATTTCCAATATCGGTCTAAATATTCTATTCAACACTTTTTCTATATTTAAGCAAAAAATGGAATAGGCCTATTTCATAATTGTATTTTTATTAATCTAAGCGTGTTTTTTAGTGAGCAAAACTACTAGTTTTTCATAGAATTTAATGAATGATGATAAAAAATTATGAGATAGGTTTGTTGTATTCCTCTATCACTAAAATATTTTCATTTTGATAATTAACGATAATTCATGTGAGTCTGAGAGATGATCATTTTTAGGGGAGATTACCGATAATTAAATGATTACTACTTTCATTAAATGCTGATTTAGAGTTAAACATAATTTTCACAATATTTTTGGCGTCTAAATCCCTATTTTTATTCATGAAAACCGTATTAGACTTAAGTAGCAAAAGATAGAGGATATTCGTCATGAATTGATTAATGTGGGCTTTTTGATAGTTTTTTTTGATGCTGCCATGGTTAGAAAAATAGCTAAAGTTGCTGAATCTGAACGATGATTGATGATTTAAAAATAAACGATTTATCAAAAGAAATAAAAAACGAGCCTCTGTACCTCTCCAGAGTTCCTTCATATTCACCTAAAGGATAAAGTAGCTTTATATCCATGGCTGAAGCACACGTTCATCCATACTCAAAGACACAATATAGCCCAGCAAAATGGTACATTCTCAGCTCACCCCCATCGAGATGATAAAGGTTAGACAGGATATTATTGACCTTTTGTACAATATTGTGCCGAATGCCCTGAGTTTTAGTAAAGTCCAAAACTGCGTTGTGCAGGGTCAAGTACCCATTTAAGGAAAATACATTTTCCTCAGCAAACTCCTCTTTAGGTTTGATACAGTATGGCTTTTCACATCAACACCTTATTCCTCATCTTTGATTTATTGACTAAGAGAAGTTCAACTCTTCAGCAACTATCATAAAACAATGGAGGCACCATAGTTTTATATAACCGACTCGCCGAGTAATAAAAAATCTCACATCTAACACCTAAAAAATAGGCCCACCTTAAATACAAGTATTTTAGTAGGAATTACTACTTTAATTATAATTGTAAATACAAAAATTAAAATAAAATCACACATCCAAAATATGAGTAATTTAGTAGGAATTATTCCTGAAAAACAATGAAAAAACATATCAATAAAAATAGATAACATTAAATTAAGTATTTGTAAATAAACAATAAAAAATCAAAAAAACAACATTCTACCTAAACAATATTAATTAAATTAAAAACAACATACTTTAAATACCAGTAATTTAGTATGAATTACTAAAAAAATACGTTCTTTAAATTAAAAAACAGATTATAATCACGAGCAATTTAATAGGAATTATTACCACAATAATAATCCATTAAATATATTAATTAAAATAAATAAAATATTTCCTAAAATACGCCCGAAAATTTCATCATCGTTGAAAAGTTAAGTCTATTACTTTGTGCCAAGATTGGTCGCAGGAGCTTTTCATGAGTGGAAAAATTGATGTGCGCGAAATCGACGCTTTAGTCGATGCACAAAATGGACGTATTACTCCATCTATTTATACAGATCCAGATTTATACGAATTAGAACTTGAACGCGTTTTTGGTCGTACATGGTTATTCCTTTGCCATGAAAGCCAGATTCCTAAAGCCGGTGACTTTTTTAACACCTACATGGGTGAAGACCCGATTATTGTGGCACGTCAAAAAGACGGTTCAGTTAAAGCATTCTTAAACCAATGTCGTCACCGTGCTATGCGTGTGAGCTTCGCAGACTGTGGTAATACCCGTGCGTTCACTTGCCCATACCACGGCTGGTCATACGGTATTGACGGTTCTTTAAAAGACATCCCGCTTGAAGAGCGTGCTTACCCACAAGGGGCTTGCAAAAAAGAATGGGGATTACTTGAAGTAACCCGTGTTAAATCCTACAAAGGCCTGGTATTTGGCTGCTGGGATGAAACAACGCCTGACCTAGAAGAATACATGGGCGATATGGCTTGGTATTTAGATGGTGTTCTTGATCGTCGCCCTGGTGGTACAGTGATTGTTGGTGGTGTACACAAGTGGGAAATCGAGTGTAACTGGAAATTTGCTGCTGAACAGTTCGCATCTGACCAATACCACGCATTGTTCTCTCATGCATCTGCAGTACAGGTGCTTGGTGCAAAACCGGACGATGATGCGTCTAAACACCTTGGTGCAGCACAAACGGCCCGTCCAGTGTGGGAAACAGCGAAAGACGCGATCCAATTCGGTTCACGTGGCCATGGTTCAGGCTTCTTCTTCACTGAAAAACCAGATGCAAACGTTTGGGTAGACGGTGAAGTAGCAAACTATTTCCGTGAAACTTATGAAGAAGTGAAAGAACGTTTAGGTGAAACCCGTGCACTGCGTCTAGCAGGTCACAACACCATGTTCCCGACCCTGTCTTGGTTGAACGGTACGGCAACACTTCGTGTATGGCACCCACGTGGTCCAAACAAAACTGAGGTTTGGGCATTCTGTATCTGTGATGCTGATGCACCACAAGATGTGAAAGACGCATTTGAACGTTCTGCAACCCGTGCTTTCGGTCCTGCTGGTTTCTTGGAGCAAGATGACTCTGAAAACTGGGTAGAAATTCAAAAAGTATTACGTGGTTATAAAGCTCGTCAAAACAAACTCATTATGGAAATGGGTAAAGGCAGCGAAAAAGTACGTGAAGATGGTGTCCCTGGTATCACCAGCTATATTTTCTCTGAAACAGCAGCACGTGGTTTTTATCGTCGTTGGGCAGACCTGCTGATTCATAAAGAATGGGAAGATGTTGAGAAAGCAACTGAAGCATATGAGAAGGAGCTTGTGAAATGAGTCAAGTAAGTGTGGAACTTCATTACGAAATCAGTCAGTTTCTTTATCGTGAAGCAAAATTGCTGGATGACTGGAAATTCCGCGAATGGCTGGATGTTATGGCAGACGACGTTTCTTACGTCCTGCGTACTACGCCAAACGCGCAAACCCGTGACCGTCGCCGTTCAGTTGAGCCACCAACAACTTGGGTGTTCAACGACAACAAACATCTGTTGGAACGCCGTGTAGCGCGTCTGGAAACGGGTATGGCTTGGGCTGAAGAGCCTCCATCACGTACCACTCACATGGTGAGCAACGTGATTGTTGAACCAACTGAAGTTGCAGGCGAATACGACGTATACGTGACTTATCTGCTCTACCGTTCTCAAAAAGAGAAAGATATTACGATTTACTGTGGTAAACGTCACGACAAGATCCGTAAAGTTGAAGGTGGTTTAGGCTGGCAAATTTTTGACCGCAAAATCACCCTAGACCAAGTGACCTATACCTCACATAACCTGAGTGTGTTCTTCTGATGAATAAGGTTTTTATTTGTCAAGTTACAGTCTAGATATCCGTAGTTTACGTCAGCTGTATGCTAGATGCTTTGATGAATAAAAATCTAGTCTGATCAAAACGGACTTATCGGCAGCCTGTTCTTAGGCTGCCTTCCTTTTAAGGAGTCTCTTATGGCTATTAAACTTATTTGTGCATCTCATAGCCCTTTAATGGAATTTGCTTCACCTCAGGAAAAACGCAAAGAACAGGTTGTTCGTGATGCCTTTGCCAAACTGGCAGCTGAAGTAAAAGCTTATGACCCTACCCTGATCATTACTTTTGGTCCTGACCATTTTAATGGTTTTTTCTATGACCTGATGCCAAGCTTCTGTGTCGGTGTTCGTGCCAAGGCTGCAGGTGACTGGGACTATGGTAAAGATAATGACCACCTGAATGTACCTCAAGACAAGGCACTGGCTTTGGTTCGCAATGTACTGGATGAAGGTGTGGATGTTGCATATTCTTATCGCATGCAAGCCGACCATGGGGTAACCCAGCCTTTACATTTCCTCTGTGAAGGTCAGCTTGACCGTTATCCAACAATTCTAGTTTTTATTAATGGCGCTGCAGCACCTATGCCCACCACCAAGCGTACCATCGCTTTAGGCCGTGCTGTAGGTCAGTTTATCAAGTCTTTAAACCTTGAAAATGAACGTGTACTTGTCCTGGGTACCGGTGGTTTGTCACACGATCCACCGACTCCGCAAATGGGTTCTGTACCACCAGAAGTGGAAGAGTTCCTGATTGCAGGCCGTAACCCGACACCTGAAGCACGTAATGCCCGTCAGGCGAATGTGATTTCTGTCGGTCAGCGTCTGGCTGCAGGCGACAAGAGCATTTCTGTGCCTCTAAACCCTGAGTGGGATCTGGCATTACTTGAAAAATTCAAAAATGCAGATTTCGCTGCACTGGAAGCCATGACTGAAGCTGAAATCCGCCGTGACGGTGGCCGTGGTGGTCAGGAAGTTCGTGCCTGGATGGCTGCATTTGCTGCCTTGAGCGAACTGGGCGAATATGACATGACGACACATTGCTATGAAGAAATCAGTGAGTGGATCGCGGGCTTCGGCATCGTATCTGCTGAGTTAAAAGCTTAATGACATGAGCAACATCGAAACCATCCGTGGCAATAGTGTAAATAAAATCAACGCTGAAGCGCATACGGTTGAATTTCAAAATGGTGATGGTGTTGCTTATCACAAGCTGTTGCTTATAACGGCTGGTATAGGATGTCGCTTGATAAGCTAAGGATACGTTGAGTAAACATATTTATACTCTGCTTAATCTGGAAGAATCACCGGCACTGGTTCCCATAGTGCAGCCAGGCCGCCCAAACTTTTCAATTTGCCGAAAAAGTTGCCTGAAGGCGAAGGTATTGATTGGAATGTTGGGATTATAGATGCCACAAAAATTCTAATCTAAAAGTCTAAAACAAAAGAAAAACTATAGTGACCAGAAAAACGCATTTTCAAACAGCTAAAATTTTTAACAACTGTGTAACTCTCTTAAGAGATGTATTTGAAGTGGCCGTAAAGAATAATGTTATTTCTAAAAATCCAATGAATAAAATCAAAAACCGTAAGGTTCAAGTTGAAATACCGGCCCCCTTTACAAGAAAAGAAATGGAAACTCTTCTTTCATGGCTAGAATCAGAATAATTTTAGCCAATAAAGATATTTGGCAGACAATCAATTCCAGTTATTGATATAGACAAATCTTGTTGCTTAAAAATATTTTTTAACTGCTGTGTGAGTTAAGTTTAAACAGTTTTTATTGTATAAAAATCAGCCCTGAATGGGCAGGGCTGATTTTTAACTGGTTGATGTAGCATTTATTATGAAGATAAATCTACACACAGATATTTCATTTCGAGATATTCATCAATACCGAATTTAGAACCTTCACGTCCTAAACCAGATTGCTTCACACCACCAAATGGCGCAACTTCATTAGAAATGGCACCGGTATTAATTCCGACCATGCCATATTCCAATGCTTCACCGACACGCCATTGACGCGCTGTACTCTGTGTGAATACATAAGTAGCCAAGCCAAACTCGGTATCATTTGCCATTGCTACCGCTTCTTCTTCCGTGTGGAAGCGGAATAATGGAGCCAATGGACCAAAAGTTTCTTCTTTAGCCACTTTCATGTCCTGGGTTACTTCAGTCAGCACGGTAGGCTCAAAGAAAGTGCCACCTAGACTTGAACGCTGGCCACCAATTTTAATCTGCGCACCTTTGCTCGCTGCATCTGCAATATGCGACTGCACTTTGGCAATTGCATCTTCATCAATTAACGGGCCTTGAGTAGAACCGTCTTGACGGCCATCACCCACTTTTAAATTGCCCACAGCGGCAGTCAATTTCTCAGCCAGCGCATCATAAATGCCATCTTGCACATAAATACGGTTGGCACAGACACAGGTTTGACCGCTATTACGGAACTTGCTGACCATAATACCCTGAACCGCCTGCTCCAGATTGGCATCATCAAAGACCAGTACTGGAGCATTGCCACCCAGCTCAAGTGACAGTTTTTTGATGGTTGGCGCACATTGCTGCATCAGAATACGGCCGACTTGAGTCGAACCGGTAAAGCTCAGCTTTTTCACTGTGTCGCTTTCGCACAAGGTTTTGCCCACTTCAATGGCATCGCCACTAATGTGCAGCAATACATCTTGTGGTAAACCTGCCTGCAAAGCCAGCACTTCCAGAGCATAGGCTGTTAATGGCGTTTGCTCAGCCGGTTTAACCAGCATAGAACAGCCGGCAGCAATTGCAGGCGCAGCCTTACGGGTAATCATGGCTGCAGGGAAATTCCACGGCGTAATTGCAGCGGTGACCCCAATTGCCTGTTTGATGACCAGCAAGCGCTGATTCGGCAGTGTTGGTGTCAGCACTTCACCGTCAATACGGCGCGCCTGTTCAGCAAACCAGCGGATAAAGGAGGCGGCATACGCAATCTCACCGCGCGCTTCAGCTAAAGGTTTACCTTGTTCAGCAGTCAAAATCTGAGCCAATGACTCTTTATTTTCCTGCATCAAATCAAACCAGGCCCACAGCACGTCAGCGCGTTGTAATGCTGTTTGTGCTTTCCATGCTTTCTGTGCCGTCTGTGAACGAGCAATTGCTTGTTCTACCGATGCACGGTCATGGGATTTCACCCATGCCAGCGTGTCATGTGTTGCCGCATCTTTTACTTCGATGTAATCGCCACTTAAGGGCTGATCCAAGCAAACATCCGGATGCTGTAATAAATATTTCAAATGATCTGGAAGCATTTCAATCCCTCATTCATTCTTATGCAGTTAAAGTTGCAAATCCCTGTTCTAAAATAGCCAGACCTTCACGGAATTGCGCTGTTGGAATGGTTAAAGGATATAGGAAACGAATCACATTACCAGAACGACCGCAGGTTAAAATCAGCAGGCCATGTGCCATTGCATAGTTTTGCACCGCTTTGGCCTGTTCAGCCGTTTCCAATTCTACTGCAACCATTGAACCCAGCGCGCGAATATCGGTGACTACATTACTGCTGGCTTTAATGTTATTTAATACCGAAACCAGTTCCGCACCCAAGACATTGGCACGATCACACAGACCTTCACCTTCAATCACATCAATAACTGCATGTGCTGCAGCAACAGCAATTGGACTACCCGCATAAGTACCGCCTAAGCCACCCGGATTCGGTGCATCCATAACTTCAGTACGACCAACCACGCCAGAGATCGGGAAACCACCGCCCAGACTTTTTGCCATCGTGATCAGGTCTGCTTTGGTTTCGTAGTGATTCATGGCAAACAGTTTACCGGTACGGGCAAAGCCTGTTTGCACTTCATCTGCAATCATCAAAATACCATGCTGATCACACAATGCACGTAAACGCTTTAAAAATTCTGCCGGTACAACATTAAAACCGCCTTCACCTTGCACAGGCTCAAGTACAATTGCCGCCACATCATGTGCAGCCACATCTTCAGCAAAAATGTCTTCAATGCTTTGGATGGCATCGTCCACAGTAATGCCTTTTGACTCTACCGGATAACGTGCATGGAAAACACCCGCTGGCATTACCCCAAAGTCACGTTTGTAAGGGGCAGTTTTACCCGTCATGGCCATGGTCATGAATGAACGGCCATGGAAACCGTTACCAAAAGTCACAATACCGTGACGGCCAGTATAGGCACGAGCAATTTTAACTGCGTTTTCTACTGCTTCAGCACCGGTAGAAAAGAATGAGGTTTTTGCAGGGCCGTCAATCGGTGCACGCTCATTGATACGCTCAGCAAGAGAGACATAACTTTCGTAAGGTACAACCTGATAGGCTGTATGGGTAAATTTTGTTAATTGTTCAGTAACAGCAGCAATAATTTTAGGGTGACGATGACCGGTATTCAGTACCGCAATACCACCTGCGAAATCGATATATTGATTGCCTTCGGCATCCCAAATTGTCGAGTTCTCTGCTTTCTCCGCGTACCATTGACACATGACACCAACACCACGAGGCGTCGCTTGCTGTTTACGTGCATTCAGTGCAGAGTGTTTACTGTCCATTTTGTATCCTCATTCTTGATTCATACAGTGTAAAATTTTGGCATCCATATCATGTGATTGATGATATGCAAATGACTGGTTGATCTTCCTCATTTTGCGCTTTTATCGGCCTGACACGAGAGCCACTTTGAACCAGATAGACAGAGCCAATTCACCCTATCCCGAAGATTTAAAAAATCAAAAAACAGAATAATTAAATACAAATCATAAACTTGAAATCACACCACAAAAAAAATGGCACCTTTTTATAAGGTGCCATTTTGATAACTGAGAGCAAAAATTTAGAAATTGTACATAAACAGTAAATTCAGCAGTCGGCTATGGCCTGCTGCATCTCCTTGCGCCAAAGAACCGGCATCACCGCCAATGAATACATCATTTTTACCGATGATATATTCGGCTGCCAGCGAAAACTGCTTAACATCCAGCTGAGCACCCAAAATATTGCGTGTGGATGTGGCAAAACCGGACTTGTCTTTATCAAAGATGGTATAGCTGACATAAGGCGTCAGATCGTAATCTTTGTAAAAATCAGTCATTTGATAATCCAGATTCGCCACATAATAATTGGCTTTATTGGCCACATGATACTTCGATTCAAAAGAACCTACCGTCGCATAATCTGGATTCTCTACAGCCTGGGTATCTGCGCGATTCTGTCCGGCAGTCAGGGTCAGGTTTGCATTCTGGTAGTTTAAGCGACCAAACACATTCCATGCATTGCGATGCCCGGTTTGACCATTGCGGTTATTTTCCAAATCTGAATACCAGTACGAGCCGCCAACATTCAGTTTAACCGGGCTGTCCTGCAGCGGAATCTGCTGATTGATGCGTGCAACCCACATGTTTTTTTCTTCAATGTCATCGGTGCTGGCATCTTCCGGCTTGACATAATTGGCCGCATAACGTGCCGCATCGTCACCAGTGCCAGCAAAACTTCCCCCATCACGCAGAAAATAAGCCACATTGACCTTGGTATTTGTACCTAACTGCTGCTGCCAGTTAATACCCAGATTATGCACATCTTCCAGTCCGGCATTGTCCATTGAACTGCCATACCAGCTGCTGCTCCAGAAGCGGCCAATACCAAAAGGCATATCTTGCAGACCCAAGGTGATGCGGCTGTCATCATTCAGCTTATAGCCCAGGTTGGCATTCACCAAAGTTGAAAAATCACACAGGGTATCATTTTGATAGCAACGGTATTCCACATCGCCGAACAATGACTTGGCATCATATTTCAGGCTGAGTTTCGCCGCATTAAACTTTAATTTATGGTCACTGTCCGAATAATCTTTATCCTGATAATTTGCTCGTAGCCACCCCGATACAGTCAGTTTGCCTAAATCGGTATCGGCATCTCCCCAAGAAAGCGAATCTGCCTGCACGGTGGCAGACATCGTAATGGCACTGGCGACAAGCGCACAGAACGAAAATGGTTTCACTAAAAAACATTGCGACATTATAGAAGCCCCAAAAAAGAAATAATAATTTTCAAAACCAGGTCGCTGGCAAAAGCAAAGTTTCTGACCAAATGGAATCAGCAAAGGCGTTAAATATCCAAACTTATGCCGGGTCAAATATTGCATCCTGCAAGAGACACTACCCTTAACCTGGATAGATGCCGCGCTCTTGGCGAGCCATCAGAATCCGTTCACATGCCAAAATATAAGCTGCGGTACGTAAAGAACATCCGGCCTGCATGGCTTTGAGCCAAACGTCATGCACGGCATTTTTCATGATCACGTCCATGCGCTGATTGATTTCTTCTTCTGTCCAGAAATAGCTGGCAAGGTCTTGTACCCATTCGAAATAGCTGACGGTCACGCCACCGGCATTGCAGATCACGTCCGGTACAACAGTGATTTGACGCTGACTCAGGATTTCATCCGCTTCAGTGAGGGTCGGACCATTGGCCCCTTCCAAAATGATCTTGGCTTGAATAGTTTGAGCAACATGCACATCAATCACCCCTTCCAGCGCCGCAGGAATAAATACTTCTGCGGGAATTTGCCAGAATTTTGCCGTCGCGATTTCGTCGCTTGCAGCAAACCCCTGAATCTTGTGATAGGTGTTTGAATATTCCATTAACTTGGGAATATCAATCCCTTGTTCTTGATATAGGGTTGCAGAGTGATCCTGTACGCAAATCACTTTGCTGCCATTTTCATGAAACAGCAAGGCGGCTTCGCTGCCGACATTACCAAACCCCTGCACACACACCCGGGCATCTTTTAAATCCAGGTCAATTTGCTGAGCCACTTCACGCCCGCTAATATACACGCCACGTCCTGTGGCTTTACTGCGGCCTAAAGAACCGCCAAGATGCACGGGTTTCCCGGTCACTACACCGGTAATGGTAGAACCTGCATTCATGGAAAAGGTGTCCATCATCCAGGCCATAATTTGCGGATTTGTCCCCACATCCGGTGCCGGAATATCCTTTTGCGGCCCAATAACCAAATTGATTTCTGCGGTATAACGGCGTGTCAATCGTTCTAGTTCACGCTTGGATAACTGGCTTGGATCAACCCGTACCCCGCCTTTGGCACCCCCAAAAGGTAAATTCAGTGCCGCACACTTAATCGTCATCCATGCAGACAGTGCCATCACCTCATCTAAATTGACATCAGGATGGAAGCGTACACCGCCCTTGCCCGGACCGCGGGTCAAATTATGCTGAACCCGATAACCTTCAAAATGCTGAACGCTGCCATCATCCATAATCACCGGAATATCCACAATCAGACTCCGCTTCGGGCGTCGCAACATATCCAGTCTTTCGCTGAGTTCACCCAGATAAGGAGCAACTTTATCCAGCTGTTTCAGATAATTGTTCCAGGCCGTCGTACCGTGCTCGGTATAGGTGAGCCCCTTCATCATTGTGTTCATTGCATGATCCTGTTTTTTGTATGCAGACGCATTTCCTTGCGACCACAAAAAGTATAAATTTATCTCTGCTTGTCGGCATTTATTGATCCAGCTATGTAGCCAGCGTGATCTGAGCTAAAACATTTAGCTTGGATTTTTCGCTTTGGCTTTAACCCAGATATGTGTATATTGCCTGCCGTTTACAGGCCCGTATTTACATGCACTGCGCAACAACGGGATACTTTACAATTACTGCCTGACCAGATTATTTTGCACATACCGATATCGCTCTCACGAGAGCCACTTTGAATTTGTAGGAGAGAGCCAATTGCGTAGCTTGCTTGGAGACTATTTGCTGCAGCGCTTACAGCAAGATATCGATGGAACATTGCAGCTGCGATTATTTCGCTGCTTACGCAATGCCATAATTGACGGCGTATTGGCGCCCAAGACTCGCCTGCCGGCATCCCGCGATCTGGCCAAAGAGATCAAGGTTTCCCGCAATACGGTATTAAGCGCGTATGAACAATTACAGGCACAAGGGTATGTCGATGCCCGCACAGGGCAAGGCACCTGGGTCACAGATAAGCTGCCCGAATCCTTTTTAGTCAAGGCGGAAAATAGCAACGCCCCTATTCAAGAAAAAAAATCTCAGCAAAGTTACAGCTTGTCTCAGCGCGGTTCTTACTTAATCGGCTATTCAGCAGCTTCGCCTTATCAATGGGGTGCTTTTGTTCCCGGTGCGCCGGATGTGACAGAGTTTCCGCATCACATTTTTAGCAAAATTCAGACCCGTTTGAGCCGTGAACCGGAAATTACCCGCTTGATTTACAGCAATGCCGGCGGCTGTCTGGAACTGCGCCAAGAACTTGCGGAATATCTGAAAATTGCACGTTCGGTGCAATGCGATGCCGATCAGATCATTATTACCGAAGGCACCCATCAGGCCATTGATTTAGTCTCGCGTACCTTGAGCGACATTGGCGATGAAGTCTGGATCGAAGATCCAGCCTACTGGGGCGCCCGCAACATTTTGCGCATTAACGGGGTCAATCTGCGTTCACTGCCGGTCGATCAGGAAGGCATTATTCCTGATCTTGATCCCAAAGTACCCCCCAAGCTGATCTTTGTTACACCCTCCCACCAGTATCCCCTAGGTTCGCATCTAAGCCTGGAACGGCGCAAACAGCTGCTTGCAATTGCCCGGCAGCATAAAAGCTGGATTGTGGAAGATGATTATGACAGTGAATTCAGGTTTTCAGGCCAGCCCTATCCGTCTTTACAAGGATTGGAACCTGATTCCCCGGTCATTTATATGGGCACATTCAGCAAAACCATTTATCCTGCACTGCGTATCGGCTATCTGGTGGTTCCGAAGAAACTGTTTTCCCCGCTACGCATTGTGGCCGCAGAACTCTATCGCGGTGGACATTTAATTGATCAGAAGGCACTGGCAGAATTTATCCGTGAAGGCCATTATGAGGCGCATATCCGACGCATGCGCTTACTCTACAGTAAACGCCATGCATTTCTGATTGATTTAATTCAGCGTCATTTAGGTGAAGATTTTCTGCACGAATACAACACGGCAGCAGGCCTACACCTGATTTTAAAACTGCCAAGCAGCAGTGATGATGTCCTGATTGCATCGAATGCACTTGATCAAGGTATTAAGGTCAGAGCCCTATCGCAATACTATACCAAGCACTATTCTACCCGGCAGAAAGGATTACTGCTCGGTTTCGCCTGCGTGAGGGAACAAGAAATATTGGTGGCTTTCGGCGTACTGTTGAAATGCTTGCGCGACAATGGAATTCATACTTTAAACTAGTAAAATTCAGATTCTAATTAAAATTTTATTTTTAAAATCAATATATTATCGGCCGGTTTTTAAACAAGGAGTAAAACCTTTTATGGCCACTTCATTTTATTTAGTCTTTATTTTTCTGTAAACATTTCTTTCTGTAATTTTCACCTTTTTAAAGCAATTGGCTCCCTTCAATAGCTAAAAAATGGCTCTCGTCACCTGACAACAAAAAAGAGAAATTAGCAGCATACATAAACAGCATGTAACAGTTTTGTAATCAAAGTGTGATTTTTCATGTGTTTATAGAAACATCAACTTTATTAAGTTTAACTTAAAATTAATGAAGTGATTGCGAATTCGGTTACAGTTTCAAAGGATAGATAGTGTACACAAGGTAGAGAGCTCTATTGCTGTTACACTATGGATATTAAGGGAAATTATATGGCAGAACATCAACATGTCTCCACGCCCGATTCATCACACGGCTTAAAAAGTGGACTTAAGTCACGTCATCTTACAATGATCTCGATTGCCGGGGTAATTGGTGGCTCACTGTTCATTGGCTCTGGTAATGTAATCTACTCGGCAGGTCCCGCTGCAATTTTGGCCTATGCTTTTGGTGGATTGCTCATTCTATTAATCATGCGCATGCTGGGTGAGATGGCCGTTCTCAACCCGGATAGCGGTTCATTCTCAACCTATGCTGATCGTGCAATTGGCCGCTGGGCAGGTTTTACCATTGGCTGGCTGTATTGGTGTTCTTGGGCCTTACTGATGGGCTGGGAAGCGTATGTCGCAGGTAAAATTCTCAACAGCTGGTTTCCGTTTATCCCCATCTGGGGCTATATGCTCCTAGTTATTGTGTCATTGGTTGTCGTTAACTTACAAAATGTCAAAAACTATGGTGAATTTGAGTTTTGGTTTGCACTGATCAAAGTGATCGCAATCGTTATTTTCTTAGTCATTGGTAGCTTGGCCGTCATGCACTTATGGCCATGGAGCCAAGCAGGTGCGACAGGTATTACCCATTTAACCTCTGAAGGTTTCATGCCCAATGGTTTCTCTGCGGTAATCACGGCATTACTCGGGGTTATGTTTGCCTACATTGGCGCTGAAATTGTGACGGTGGCTGCCGCAGAATCACAAAATCCTGCTCGTGAAATCCGTAAAGCATCGAACTCAGTGGTATGGCGTATCATGTTGTTCTATGTCGGTTCAATGCTTATTACCGTCTGCCTCATTCCACATAACAACCCACTACTCAAAGACCCAACTTGGGGAACCTATAGTGTGACCTTAACTGCACTCGGTATTCCAGAAGCAAAACACATTGTCAATTTTGTGGTCCTGACTTCAGTGTGTAGCTGTTTTAACTCTGCACTCTATACCTGTTCACGTATGCTGTTTTCATTGTCAAAACGTTGTGATGCACCGAAAAGTTTTGGTTTAATCAACCGTAATGGTAGTCCTTGGATGGGTGTTCTGGTGTCATCATCATTCGCTTTATTGGCAACCTACCTGACGGCCACTGAAAGTATGAATGTCTACGACATCTTTATGTTAGCGACAGGTACAGCGGCACTCTATGTCTATCTCACCATTGCTTTTTCTCAATTACGTATGCGTAAGAAATTAGAAGCGGAAGGACAAGTGATTGACTTTAAAATGTGGTTATTCCCCTGGCTGACTTATCTGGCAATCTTCTTTATTATTGGTGCCCTGATTACCATGCTGGTTGAAGGAACATATTTCAAAGAAGTGACTTATACCAGCTTGCTTGCACTCTTTATTGTGGGATTAGGCATCTGTGCACAAAAATTCAATTGGGGTAAAGATTCACAAAAAAAAATTTCGCAAAATAGAATAAACCTGAGCGACAATATTTAACGCTCAAGCTGATAACATAAATCTTGGGGACAGAATCAGACCCGGCTGGTAGGTGAATCGTTAATCTAAACTTTCACCTACCAATAACAATAAAAGATCTTTTATCATTCAAAAACTGCTGTTCTTTTTATCGGATATAAATAGTAACAACGTTCTCAATAGTCGGGCATCATCTGCCTAATATGCCTTAAATAATCTCCCATTTTATAGATCTTTTTTTTCTTGGATAACATGGCGAACAAAATCAAGTTCCCGATAGTCCTTATCTTCAGATTTTAGATTTCCTAATACTGTATCTGATAAAGGGCGCTTTTTAATATCTGAACGCTTTATTGTGTATCACAGTGGTTTCAATTACTTATCAATGATACACGATATGATACAAACTCATATACTCGGTTAAGCTCAGTTATATACAGGTATAAAAAAAGGCTTGATCCGTTAAGAATCAAGCCTTTTCGTTTTAAGACTTGGCATATTTTGCCATGTCTTGTTAGGTATTTGGTGGAGATGGCGGGAGTTGAACCCGCGTCCGCCAGCACTACGCTCGAGAATACTACATGCTTAGATATCGTCTATTGTTTTAACTCTTTGTGACCCGACGAACAGGGTACAAATCGCGATCCTCTAAGTTTAGTACAAAGCCCCGAGGCTTGGCTTTATACGGACTTGTGTGCGTGCGCTTCAGTCGGACTCTCTAACCACAAGTATTTGGAGAGGCGGACAAGCTGCCCTTAGGCAGCTAGAGCGTATGATTCGTCGTTTGCGACTATTAAAATGCAAATTTGATTTACGAGAGAAAATGCGCTCTCGACATGCATCTATGAGTTTCATCACCAGCGTCGAAGCCAGAAACATCCCCAAAGTAGACCGCAATCATAACATAAATGTTTAAACCCGCAGCGAGTTTTTTAAACATTTACACAAACAGATGCGATTAATTCAATAATTGCGCTAATATTTTATTTTTCAAGTCCTATAAAAGAAAAAAATTATGAGCTATTTACTTGCACTCGATCAGGGAACCACCTCTAGCCGTGCGATTATCTTCAATGAACAGGGAAAAGTTCAAGCAACAGCTCAGCGTGAGATACATATCTCTACCCCACATTCAGGCTGGGTAGAACAGGATGCACAGGAAATCTGGACCACACAAATTGCAGTTGTGCAGCAGGCCCTCGCCTCGGCCCGTATTCTGGCCAAAGATATCAAAGCCATTGGACTGACTAATCAGCGTGAAACCACCATGGTTTGGGATAAACGCAATGGCAAGCCGCTTGCCCCTGCAATTGTCTGGCAAGATCGACGTGCAACTGAATGGTGTAATCAGCTTCTGCAAAAAAATTTACAGAATAAAATCCAGCAGAAAACCGGTTTATTGATTGACCCTTATTTCAGTGCCGGAAAACTGGTCTGGTTGCTGGAAAATATCGAAGGTCTGCGTGATCTGGCACAACAGGGACATGTGGCTTTTGGAACAGTCGATAGCTGGCTGATGTGGAATCTGACCCAAGGTACAGAACATGTCATTGAAGCCAGCAATGCCTCCCGTACTATGCTGATGAATCTGCAAACTCAGGCCTGGGATGAAGAATTGCTACAGCTGTTTAATATCCCGCGTTCAGTTCTGCCGCAAATTATTGCTTCGGATAGCTATATGGCAGACACGGCTACAGGTTTATTGGGCGCAAATATCCCAATTATGGGAATTTTGGGCGATCAGCAATCGGCCCTGTTTGGCCAGTCCTGCTTTGAAGTGGGTAGTGCAAAAAATACCTATGGCACGGGTTGCTTCATGCTGTTCAATACGGGGCATCAGGTGCAATTTAGCCACAACAAGCTCTTGAGCACCTTAGCCTGGCAATGTCATGAAAAAACCACTTATGCATTGGAAGGCAGTGTATTTATGGCGGGTGCCATTGTGCAATGGTTACGTGATGGTTTAGGGATTATTCAAAACAGTCGTGAAGTCGAACAGCTGGCTTGTCAGGTAAAAGATACCGACGGCGTAGTTTTGGTGCCGGCTTTTACCGGACTCGGTGCTCCGCATTGGGACAGTGATGCCCGTGCCCTGCTCTGCGGCATGTCCCGTGGGACCAATAAAGCCCATATTGCCCGTGCAGCTTTGGAATCGATAGCCTTTCAGGTCTCCGATGTCCTGATGGCCATGCAATCCGATATTACCCATCCCTTAAAGGAACTGCGCGTCGATGGCGGTGCGAGTAGCAATGACATGCTGATGCAGTTTCAGGCAGATATCTTAAATGTGCCGGTATTGCGCCCTAAAATGCTGGAATCTACCGCTTGGGGTGCAGCAGCCATGGCCGGATTAAAAGCTGGCGTATTTTCCAGCATGTCAGATATTTCTGCATCATGGCAACTGGAGCGGGCTTTTGAACCCAATATGAATCAAGACCAGCGCCAGTTTCATCTAAGCAAATGGCAAACTGCATTAAAGCGTGCTAAATCAGATATTTAATATCTTCATATCCAAGATAATCAAAAACCGCTTCGAAAAGCGGTTTTTGATTAATGTGCATGTCCACCACCGGTGACACCATTTTTGGGTTTTGGACATAGCCAGATAATCAGTGCGGCAAAAACAAACACCAGCGCCAGAATTAAAAATACATGGTTAGCAGATAAGGTAGATGCTTCTTTATCGACCAGACTCGAAATATAGCCCAAACTGCTTTCTGGACTCATTCCTCTTTGGGTCAGCGTATTTTGCACCTCATCCACATGCAAGCTTCCGGCCATCTCGCTACGTGCCACCTTTGCATGATCATCCCAAATGGTAACGGCAATCGACGCTCCAATTGCCCCGGCCATGGTTCTGAGGAAGTTCATCAAACCGGCAGCAGAAGCCATTTCTTGCGGCAATACTGAAGCCAGAGCCATATTGGAGAGTGGAATAAAGAAAAACGGTACGGCAAAACCTTGCAAGATTTGCGGCAATGCCAAGGCCATAAAGTCGGCTTCAGTAGTCCAGAAGGCCCGCATCAGGGTCACCCCGCCCAGCAGACATAAACCAAAACTGGCCAAAGCCCGCTGATCATATTTGGTCGCCAGTTTGGCCACAATGGGCGACATCAGCAAACTGCCAAAACCCATGGTTGCAGTCAAATAACCTGCCCAAGTGGCGGTATAGCCAAGATTCACCTGTAACCATTGTGGAATCATGACAATACTGCCAAAAAAGGCCCCAAAACCAAAGGCTAAAGCCAAAACGGAAATGGTAAATCCACGATATTTAAAGATCTGGATATTCACTACCGGATGGCACTCGGTGAGTTCCCAAATGGTAAAAACGATGAGCCCGATCAAGGCAATCATGGCCAAAATAACAATAAAGGGATGATTAAACCAGTCATACTCATGGCCTAAATCCAGCATCAGCTGCAATGCCCCAATCCATAAAATCAGAAGCATTAATCCGCCCATATCAATTTTGAGTGTATTGGTTGCTGTTTCAGCAGATTTCAGCAAACGCATTGCAGCAAATGCACAGCCCAACCCGACCGGGATATTGATAAAGAAAATCCAGTGCCATGACCAGTTATCACTAATAGTCCCGCCCAGAATTGGCCCCAAAATGGGTCCAACAACTGTAGTCATGGCCCACATGCCCATCGCCTGCGACTGTTTCTCCGGTGGGAAAATACGCATCAGCAGGGTTTGACTGAGCGGCATAATCGGCCCGCCAAACAGGCCTTGTCCAATTCGGCAAAATACCAGCATTTCCAGACTGGTGGATAAACCGCATAACACAGAAAATAAGGTAAAACCGAACAGGCTGATGACAAAGATCCGGACCGTGCCAAAGCGTCCAGCCAGCCAGCCGGTTAAAGGCACACAAATGGCTTCGGCAACGGCATAGGAGGTAATCACCCAGGTCCCTTGCGATGCAGAAACCGCAAGGCTACCGGTAATATGCGGAACCGAGACATTGGCAATGGTCATGTCCAGCACGACCATAAAATTGGCAAAGGCCAGTACAAATGCTGCCAGAAGCAGGCGGCCGCCAGTCAGGTTCGGTATAGGAGCGTAGTTATTCATAAATGACTACTTCGAAGACAAATCGATCTTCGCTTCCATAGACAGTCCCACCCGTAACGGATGTTCAGCCAGTTCTTTAGAATCAAGCTTGATGCGAACCGGCAAGCGCTGAACCACCTTAATCCAGTTACCCGTCGCATTTTGTGCCGGAATCAGCGCAAAGGCTGAACCGGTTCCGCCAGAGAAGCCTTGTACCGTGCCGTGATATTCAACGGAATCTCCATACAAGTCAGAAGTCAGGATTACATTTTGACCGGGACGGACTTTTTCCAGCTGGCTTTCTTTAAAGTTGGCATCAACATACAGTTGTGAGGTCGGCACCACCATCATCAGGACAGTGCCCGGTGCCACACGCTGACCAACCTGAATATTACGGCGTGTCACCACCCCATCAAAAGGAGCCTTGATTTCAGTACGCTCCAGATCTAACACAGCCTGCTTTAATTTGGCCTGTGCCACCAAAACATCAGGCGTGCTATTTTCATTGGCGCCGCGAATCAGTGCTTCATTGGCCGCCAAATTGCTTTGTGCCGCTTTTTGGCTGGATTTAGCTTGTGCCAAACCGGCTTGTGCCGATTCATAAACCGCTTTGGCGGTATTCAGTGCGCTTTGTGCCGTACTGAGTTCTTCTTTAGAAATGGCGCCAGAGGCACTGAGTTTTTCACGACGGCTTAAATCATCTTGTGCCTTATCCATTTCAGCTTTGGCCTCGGCCACTTTGGCTTCAGCACTATGAATCGCATCATCACTGACAAAAATTTGTGAATTCAGTGAGCTGCTATTGGCTTGCGTCTGTTTATATTGACGCTGTGCCTTGACCAGTTCTGCTTTGGCTGCAGCAAGAGCGATTTCCGCATCGCGCTGATCAACTCGAACCAGCAACTGACCTTTTTTGACCGTTTGAGTATCACTGACCAATACCTGTTCGACTTGTCCGGTGACCATAGAAGTGATTGAGGCCGTTTCTGCACCTACATAGGCATTATCGGTATCAACAGAATGATTGAAAAATAATGTCCAGATGGCATATAAAATCACAGCAAGGATTAAAATCAGTGCCACAAATCCCAAAGCCTTTTTTCGTTTTGCCTTGAGTTGCTGGTCAGTCACCTGTTCAGACTGTTGAGCATCTGGCGGCGTAATTTGAACATCTGTCATGCATGTTTCCTAAATCCAACAGCCCCCATCAGCAAGCAGCCCTGATCTGCCACCTTGACAATAGGCATCTAGATCGTAGTAAGCTCATCTTGATGAGACGTTATTCTTGTAAAAATTTTTGATGCATTTTAAGAGTAAAAAATCATATTTTGAGAATAAAAATGTAACTCACCAGTTTCCAAAACAAATTCAGCACCGGATTTTCATCCAATGCCACATATTGACCTGACTTCTACTTAGCTGGCTTCAAACAAGTTTAATAAGCATAAGAAGCGATGGCGGTTGCAATCGCTTTGTCTTCATCATTGACTAAGGTCATGCGCATGGTGCAACCTTTCCGACCTAAACGCAAAGTCTCGGCACGTGCAGTAAAAGAATTGCCGCGACCCGGTGCAAGATAATCGACCCGCATATCAACTGTTGCCAAACGGGATACCTTCTTAATGGTCTCGGGCAAATCATCAGACGTTGCTTTCTTGTATAGCTCCCCCATGGCCACAATTCCGCCAATACTGTCTAAAATGGTCGCCGCAACACCGCCATGCAAAATCTGAAATGCCACATTGCCAATCATATACGGCTGCATGTCGATATGGGCTTCAATCTGCCCATCTACCACCCGCATGTTCATGCCATTGTGCTGAAAAAAAGGAGATTTATTAAAAGCCTTGCATAACTGGTTCAGCAATACATCAATATCAACTTTCGAGCCGAAATGTATATGACCGGTCCAACTTTTTTCTGTTTCGTTTACCATTCGCTCGAATTTCCTGATTGAATAAAAATCTGTTAAACATCACCCAAAAACATATTCTAGGGCTACAATAGCCAAAGTTTAATACTGATCATTGAGATTGTTATGACCTATACGTTCAATCGTCCAGCATTTCCCGCTACCCGCATGCGCCGCATCCGTAAAAATGACAAATTACGTGCCATGGTACGTGAAACCCAGCTGACGACCGATCATCTCATTTACCCAGTATTCGTCCTTCCGGGACAGAACCAAACCCAAGACATTCCAAGTATGCCGAATGTACAGCGTCTGTCTGCCGACCTACTGTTAAAAAAATCCGAACGTCTACTGGAATTGGGCGTTTCTAAATTAGCGCTCTTCCCTGTTACTCCACAAGAAGACAAAAGTCTGTCCGCCGAAGCTGCATGGCGTGAAGATGGTCTGGTCCAAAATACCGTTCGCCTGCTAAAAAAAGAATTGCCAGAAATGGTGCTGATCACGGATGGTGCTTTAGACCCGTATACTACGCATGGTCAGGACGGCATCATTGATAACACAGGCTATGTGCTAAATGATGAAACGGTAGAATGTCTGATTAAACAAGCCTTAAGTCATGCTGAAGCCGGTGCAGATGTGGTTGCGCCGAGTGACATGATGGATGGCCGGATTGGTGCAATTCGTCAGGCTTTAGAGGCCAATGGTCATATCTATACCAACATCATGGCTTACTCAGCCAAATACGCTTCCAGCTTCTATGGCCCTTTCCGTGATGCTGTTGGTTCATCCAGCAACTTAAAAGGCGGCAACAAATACAATTACCAGATGGATATTGGCAACCGTGCCGAAGCCCTACATGAAATTGCCCTGGATATTCAGGAAGGTGCAGACATGGTGATTGTCAAACCGGGTATGCCTTATCTGGATATCGTCCGTGAAGTGAAAGATACCTTTGGCGTGCCGACTTTCGTTTATCAGGTCAGCGGTGAATATGCCATGCTGGCGGGTGCCATTCAAAATGGCTGGCTGTCCGACAGCGTGATTATTGAATCACTGATGAGTTGCCGCCGTGCCGGTGCTGATGGCATCTGGACCTACTTTGCCGAAGAAGCGGCTCTTAAACTAAAAGACATGAAATAAGGATTTGTGGTCTAAGCGATGAAAATTGCCATTATTGGAGCAGGCATTAGCGGTCTGCTGTCTGCTCTAGAGCTGGTGGAACAGGGATGTTCCGTGATGATTTTCGATCAGCAGCAGGCAGGAAAAGCTGCCTCCTGGGCGGGTGGTGGGATTCTCTCCCCGATGTATCCGTGGCGCTATCCGCAAGCCGTAAATCAGCTGGCGCAATATGGCAAGTCATTGTATTTAGACTGGAACAAAAAGTTAAAGCCTGTGTCAGGCATTGATTTTGAAATTCATGAAAGCGGTATGCTGATTTTTGATGAAGCTGATTTTGAAAGCGGTCTGAATTATGCCGAGCAGTTTCAGGAACCAATGCAGCAATGTGAATATTTACAACAGGAACAGATTGAACAGCTAAATCCTTTTATTGACGCCAAATTTCAACACGCCATTTATTTCCCCCAGATTGCCAATGTCAGAAACCCGCGCTTACTGCAATCCATGGTGGCCTATTTAAAGCAGCATCCACAAGTCGAATTTATTGAACACTGCCCGATTGAGCAGTTCAATATCGCCAATGGCCAAGTCCAGTCCGTAGCTGCTAAAAATGGCAAAACTTATGATGCGGATCAGTTTGTGATCACCACCGGCGCATGGTCGCAGCGCTGGTCTGAACAACTGGATCTTGAGATTCCAGTTCGTCCGGTTCAGGGACAGATGGTGCTGTTTAAAACCCCGGCAAACTGGTTACCGACCATGTGCATGAATGATGTGATGTATTTAATTCCACGTCTGGACGGTCATGTGGTCTGTGGTTCCAGCATGGCGGATTGCGGTTTTGACACCACCCCAACAGTAGCAACCAAGCAGAAAATTTTAGAAGCCTGTTTCGAGATGGTTCCCGAACTGGCAGCGTTCCCTATCGAAAAACAGTGGGCCGGTTTAAGACCCGGCTCCCCAACGGGTATTCCTTACGTCGGCAAAATACCCGAGATGGAAAATTTGTGGGCCAACTTTGGACATTTCCGTAACGGCTTATGTATGGGGCCTGCCTCTGCACAATTGCTCAGACAGCTGATGCTGGGCCAAACTCCTCTCGTAAACCCGGCAGCTTATAGCCCTGCGCGTCTCAAATCTGAAGCAGAGTTAATGGTTCACTAATATATCTTCTAAAGCGCTGTTCAAGGTCGGATATTTAAACTCAAAACCGGCCTCTTGCAGGGCTATGGACGCGACATATTGACCATTTAATACCAGTTGTGACTGCTCACCCAGCATCCATCGCAACACGAAAGCCGGTAAAAAGAACACAGGTTTACGTTTTAAAACTTGTGCCGCTGTTTTAACAAACTGCGCTTGCGAGACTTTTTCAGGTGACACGAGATTAAATATTTGTGCTTCAGTTTCATTGAGCATTAAAAATTCGATGGCACGCAGCACATCTTGCACATGCACCCAGACTACAGGTTGCCGCCCATGTCCAATCTGTCCCACCAGATTCAGTTTAATGGGGAATAACATACGCGGTAAAATTCCGCCATTTTTCCCAAACACAATGCCAAGACGAATAATCTTGGTTTTTTGCTGCGTAAAACTGAGGGCTGCCTGCTCCCATAACTGGCACAATTCCGACATAAAAATAGACTGTGGTGCAGACAGTTCTGTATATGTTTCTAACCATTGTTCAGTCGGATCTATACCGTAATATCCGACTGCGGAACCGGAAATAATCCGCTTTGGAAAAATCTGTCTTTTTTCCAGGTATCGATAGAGCTGCTGCGTGGTTTCTACCCGGCTCTTCATCAGTTGTTGTTTTCTTTTCGCTGTCCAGCGTCCCTGTCCAATACTTTCACCAGCCAGGTTGATGACATAATCAATGCGGTCGGTTTTTAGTTCATCTAAATGCTGAATCCAGGTCAGATCGGGATGATTTGAGCGTTTATTTTTCTGGCGGGTCAGTCCCACCACGGCATAATCACGAGCCAGCAAATAAGACAACAGATGCGAGCCGATAAAACCACTGCCCCCGGTAATCAAGACACATGCTTTTTGCATTTTAGACGTACTCATGTTTTTCTTATCTATAGATCAAGACGGTATAAAACTCAAGCCTACATCAGGGTCGTTTAGCCAAACATTTTTTGCGCCATGCGCTTCGCCTGTTTACCATAAAACCAATAGGTCAAAAGATAAAGTGGAATGGCAACGAGCAAGACCATGATCAGTACCATACTCATAAATTGTGTATTTTTGAGATATAAAAGAAAATTCTGCCAAACTTCGGGATCATTCTTGGCAAAAAGGACAATGCCGAGCAATAAAAAGGCCAGGTTATAGCCCCAGAAAATCAGGCTAAACCCCAAAGTAATTTTTTTTTGTTCTTGAGCGGTTGGTGCTCGTCGTTGTTGTTTTAAAAACTTATACAGCACTAAAATCATGGCTGTTAAATAAGGCACAATGGTCAGAATTCCGCCCATGCCGGTTGGCAGTAAAGCAGCCAATACACCACAGATACAGGTAAAAATAAAACAGAAGAGAAAAAACCATAAAAAATATCGGGTTAATGACACAATGAGCCTGCATAAGCAACTTTTAGATGATCAGTATAAAAAAAAATGAGTTTTTTTTCATTTTATTGTCAACCAATCTGTAAAGCTCTGCGTTATATAAGGTATGAAGTTCATGAACCGTTAATTTGTACCGGCATCCACAATATTTTCGGTGAACTTTTCTAAAGCAATAAACTTGGTTTCAAGTTTTAGTTAGGAACAGCAGCCCAAGCTAAAACTTGCAACAGATTTTTTGACCGACGATTTCATCATCACTCGAATCGTCGGTCTTTTATTTTCTACATTCTATTTTAATCCTAACGTTAAGTCTGGGAATAGATTTATACACTTCTTGCATAAATCACTCTTTTTATAAAATAACAAATGAGTAAACCATTCAAAATTGATTTACCCATGCCGTGATTTATTTCATTCCAAAGATTAACTTCAAGCCCAGTAAAGTCATGATGCCGCCTGCAGCACGGTCAAAACCTGCTTTAAATTTCAAATAGACACGACGTGGCTTTTCTGCCGACAAGGCCACTGCAACCAGTGAGCACCACCCTGCATCAATAAAAAAGCACAAAATGGGTAACACAAAATAATAATAAGTCGGAATTTCTTTGGGTAAAAGTGCAGTAAAAATACTGGCCAGCACAATTGCAATTTTCGGATTGGAAAGCTGAGTAATCAGGCCTGTAGTAAATGCACGGCGTAAGGACATTTGGGCTTGCGAACTATGCTCAGATTCAATCGGTTCTTTGGCATGTTTAATAATTTTAAAAGCCAACCAGAGTAGATATATGCCACCGCAGATTTTTAAAGCCAGATAGGCAGATGGCACCGCCAATAAAAATGCCTGTAATCCGAGTACGGCCAACAAGCCAAAAATGGCAGCGCCTGTGCCTGTACCTAAAGCGGTAAACACACCATGCTGACGTGAAATCGCAATTGAATTTTTAGCGACATAAATCGAAGTCGGTCCAGGACTCATTGCACCTAACATTAAGGCAAATGCAATTGAGCCCAAAATCCAAAATGATTCCACAAGTCCACCTACTGAAATTAATTCCTCGGCAATTTTACAATTTAAAAGGCTGAATATCTCCCTGAATTTCACCTCTTTTTCAGAATTTCACCGCATCATTCACCAAGAATTAAATCAATCACCTAATAAATCACTAAGTAGGCACATCAAATCCCTCATTTATTAGAAAATGGATGAAATGAACAGAAGTATGGCTGCTGCGTAGCGATAGATATGGAAGAATATAAAATAAAGGTTTATATGGTAAAGATCGTTACAGTTACAATGAAATTAGCTGCATACATATATTTTTATGACAGTACTCAAATAGAAAAAAATCAGCACATCATTTCAGTAATAATTTTTTAGATACATATCAATTCAGACCTGCCAATTGGCAGGTCAAGCTTGATTTAGCGCGAGATTAAATATCGGTTTCCGCTCAGTTTACTCTTGAGCCATTGGCTGGATTTCACGTGCGCCAAGCGGAGCAAGCCGATAATCTTGATCATGCACCGGCACACCGCCAATAATCATGCTACGAACTTCGGTTTTTGGCTTATTATAATCATCTTTCGCATCACATGCTGTCAGCAATAGCAGCACGCAAACAGATAAACCCACGGATAGCGTCTTCATCACATATCCTCTTTTTCATCATTGTTATATCTTTTAGATTAACACTAATGAGTATTTTTCAATCATTATTTTTATCATTTTAATTCAATTATTTAAGATATATTTACAAATAAGGCTTCTATGAATATGAGCAAGAACAAAAATCTTCAATAACTATTGTCAGGTCACTCCTTATATTAAAATATCACTTTGATGATCCTGATGAAAACAGCGTGCCATAGATCCTCCTATTTTACGTACAATACAATCTCATATTTATGGACCATAATGAAATGTTTGACCATATTGCCCAGTCAGTCACTTATCAGCACATTCAGCTGAATGCCCCCGTTACAGTGACTGTGAAGCGTTTGGATCAGATTCATCCTCAAATTTCGGGCAACAAGTTTTTTAAACTGAAATACAATTTTCTGGAAGCAGAGCAGCAAGGCTTTAAAAAAGTCCTGACTTTTGGCGGTGCCTACTCCAATCATATTGCTGCCACCGCTTATGCAGCACATCTGTTTGGCTTTGCCAGTGTAGGCATTATTCGCGGTGAAGAACTCAAAGATAAAGCACTCAATCCTACCCTTGCCACAGCGCAACAATCTGGTATGCAACTGCATTTTGTCTCCCGCCAACAATATCGTGAAAAAACCAGTTCTGATTTTCTTGCACAATTACAACAGAGCTATCCAGAGCATTACATCATTCCCGAAGGTGGAACCAATTCTCTTGCCATTCAGGGCTGCAAGGAAATTTTAACAGCCGGAGACCAACACAATTATGATGTGATCTGCTGTGCCGTTGGAACAGGCGGAACAATTACAGGATTAATTGAAGCCAGTGCTGCTCATCAAACTGTGCTGGGTTTTTCGGCCTTAAAAGGCGATTTTTTAAAGTCGGATGTCGAGCAATGGACAACAAAGAAAAACTGGAAAATCACCGATGCCTATTGCTGTGGCGGTTATGCCAAGACCAGTTCTGAGCTATTACAGTTTATGCAGTGCTTTGAAGCCGAGCACCACATTCCTTTAGAGCAGGTTTATACTGCGAAGATGACGTACGGTCTGATGGATTTAATTGCCCAAAACCATTTTCCGGCAGGCAGCCGTATTCTGGTAATTCATACGGGTGGTCTGCAAGGTCGGCATCCAGATGCAGATCTATCCTGAAATTGAGCGCAAAATTGTCTATAATGCCCTGTTTTTATCTCCCGCGGGTTGCTCATGTCTACAAATCAGTATGATGTCATTGTTTTAGGTGCAGGTGCATCCGGTCTGATGTTGGCATTTATGGCGGCCCAGCGTGGTCGTAAAGTTGTGGTACTGGAAAAAGCCAACAAGGTGGGTAAAAAAATTCTGATGTCCGGTGGTGGTAAATGTAATTTTACCAACCTGTACGTCGAACCTGAAAACTATATTTCACATAATCCGCACTTCGTAATCTCGGCCTTAAGCCGCTATACCAACTGGGACTTTATTGGTCTGGTGTGTGAACACGGGATTGAATATGAAGAGCGCAAACACGGTCAGTTATTTACCTTAAAGGGTGCCAAAGAAATTTTGGCTATGCTGCTGGCTGAATGTGACAAAACCGGTCTGGTCGACATTAAAACCGGTTGTGAAGTCAAAGCAGTGACGGCAGTGAATGAGCAAGGTTTCCAAGTTGCAACTACTTTAGGTTATTTTCAGGCTGAATCTGTGGTTGTGGCAACGGGTGGTTTGTCTGTTCCTACACTTGGCGGCTCGGGTATTGGTTATGAGATTGCCAAACAGTTCGGCCATCATGTGCACCCGACCCGTGCAGGCTTGGTGCCCTTTACTTTTTCCGACCAGTTTAAAGAAGTGACTACCCGTTTAAGCGGTAATGCGGTCGATGCCACCCTATCCAATGATTTAAACAGTTTTACTGAAGCCTTGCTGTTTACCCATCGTGGTTTAAGTGGTCCAAGTTCATTACAGCTTTCTAACTACTGGAATGTCGGTCAAAGCTTTAATATCAATTTTCTGCCTTACCTCGACTTGGTAGAATTTTTTAAAGCTAAAAAATCCAGCCAGCCTAAAGTGCTGCTACGTACCCTGTTGAATGAGCATTTGCCAAAAAGTGTGGTGCTGGAACTGCAAAATCTCATATGGGCAGAACTGGCCGATATAGCAATCGGTAATTTGAGTGACGATAAACTGGAACAGATTGCCAAACATCTACAGCATTTTGAAGTGAAACCGTCTGGAACTGAAGGCTACCGGACTGCGGAAGTGACTTTGGGTGGTGTAGATACCACGGAAGTATCGTCCAAGACCATGGAAAGTAAGAAACAGAAAGGCTTGTACTTTGTCGGTGAAGTTCTGGATGTGTCTGGTCATTTAGGCGGGTTTAATTTTCAATGGGCATGGGCCTCTGCACATGCCGCATCGCAATATGTTTAATCCATTGCAACTAAATTATTCTAAATAGTCCGTACGTAAAATTTCAATATGCTGCTTCTGCTGCATACGCACAATTGCTTGATCCATCTTTGCAACTGCTTGTGTATGTTGGCAGTCTTGTTGAAATGCTTGCCCGACTAAACCTAAAAGTTTCTTAACTAACATCATAATTTCCCCTCAATAATTATTTATACGTCCTAGTATAGAATGATGAATATTTCAAGAATATTAAAACTAAGTCTTTATATTCTTGAAACATTACAATTATATTTAGCATAATACATGCCAACAATCGAGCATTTATTGATTATTTTTTATCTAAATTTTCTCGATATTCTGGGCTTTTCTGTTGATATTCAACTTTAAGTTTGGCAAATATAAATTTATATGCACTCATAAGAAACCCAACTGTTATACCTGCGATTACAATTGGTATAAGAAACTTATTCGGTTCTCTTTTACTCATTTTGCTCTCCTGTTCAGAATTAGGGTCTGTTGACGATCCGTCCCTAATTTTGACAATACATTTTTTTAACGAGTCTCAGGCTTGCAATAGAAAATTCAGTCATTTTACTGACTGCTTCATAACAATAGAGCTGCAAAAAACATCCCCATCCCTTATGCACAAACAAAGCAGCGCTTTGTTTGTGCTCATGTAGTGGATTTTTCTGGTTCTAGCGATTATTTTTTATCATCACTGGAGCCAGGATTATTTGGACCTTTGTCACTCTTAAGATCGACATCAGACTCTTTTTCCCCCGTGGATCCAAAAGGATTATTTACTGGCGGATGCTTGGGATCAACACGAACAGAATCCGGAATACTCTGATCTGAATCCGTTTTTTGTGCCTCTTGTGGTGCAGTGGTTAATGAGGCAGGAGTTGGGTTAGATAAATCAGGAGTGAGCGTTTCTTTTTGATCTGAGATTGGAAATGAACTCACCGTTACAGGTTTGTTAGAAGTAGAGGTTGCTGGTACTCCGCCATCGATTTCCAATTCAGAAGATTTATGTACTGAAGTATCAGAACCTGGTCTTGAATTTTCCTGATGCGGATTAGGCTGCTTCGCCTCTTTTTTGCATTTATCAATCAAGTCGGTCAAGACACGTTGTGCCGGATCTCGCCCACCTAAACCAAAAGCCAATGCGAAGGCAACAGCGACGGCTCCCAAGGTTAAACCGAAGGCCAGATTGACGATGGAATCGGCAATACCCATTGCACGCAACCCCATAGCAATCACCAGTCCCATAATCAATATACGAACAAGATTTGCCAGCCAGCGTGAACTGACATATTCACCTCGTCCAATCACTTGGGCGACCAGATTAGCAAGCCAGAAGCCAATCATCAGAATCACTGCACCGAGCAGGATATTGGCACCGAACTGGATAAACATCGAAATCAGTGCACTGATCTGCTCAAAACCAAGCCGGTTCGCTGCTTCAGATACCGCAAACAACATGGTAAAGAACACAATCAGGTAACCAATAATTGAAGATACTTTGGTCTTGCCTAAAAAGCGTTGTGCATCCATTTTGGCAGGAATTTCATCCACGCCCGTTCCAGAGACAATGTCTACCACCAGTTTAGCCACAAAGCGCGATACCACATAAGCCAGAATAAGAATCAGAGCCGCTGCAATAATATGCGGAATGGCATTCATGATTTCGTACAACATGGCTGTGGCCGGTTGTGAAATTGCCTGAATGCCTAAAGCTTCGAAGGCAATAATTAGGGCGGTAATGATAATAATCGCAAAGACAAATGAGCCCAGTACCTGTGACAGATTAGAATTTTTAAACATCCCGATTTTCTGGGCATGTTGCTGGAGATTCAAACTGCCCACCAGACCTTCAACAATACCGCGTACAATTTTTGCCAGAATATAACCAACAAATACAATCACAGCAGCAATAAAGATATTCGGCAAGAATGAAACAACTTCATTCACCATGTTCTGTACTGGAACAAGCAAGCCGGTTAAGCCTAAAATAGACAGTACAATTGGCAGGAACAATAACAAAATCAGCCAATACACAATCTCGCTAATGTTTTGGCTAATAGGACTGACGCCCACATCAGCACTTAATTTTTCGTCCAGTTCAGTTCTGTCCAACAGTTTTTGTAGCCCCATCTTGACCAGATTTGCTACAATCCAGCCAATAAAACCGACCGCAATAGCCGCCAAAAGTTGAGGAATAAATAACAGGAATTGCTGAATCATATTGCTAAATGGCCCACTCACGCTGGTGAGATTCAGCACATTAAAAGCACCTATAACGGCAATGATCATCACGATCCAAAAGACAATACGCGAAACAATGCTTTCAATATTGGCGCGATGTCCTGTCGCACCCGAAAGTCTTTGATTTGTTCCAAGCTTTTGTAAAACTTTTTTAATTCCTGCCGCAATAATAAGGGCAACAATCCAACCTATGATTAAAATGGCGATGGCAGCGAGAATAGGATGAAACTGATTCCAATAATACATCGCATCAAATTCACCCCCTCTAGGGCCTCCAGAAAAATACTCATTCATATTGTCATGTCCTCTTGTTATTACTTATTGAATTTCTATAGATGAATACTGGGTTATGTTGGCTCAGTTCACCCTAAAATGATGAAGTTAAGAACACATTAGAATTCGATTATTTTTTATTCAATACAAACCAGCATAAATACAACAAAAGCGCACATTAGATTGCAAAAAAGCCCTAATCCTTTCAAATTAGAGCTTTAAATGAATGATTTGAATCCCTACTGATTTTTGTTACTAATGCCTGTCCCCACATTATCGGCAGCCTCACCTATTGCACTTTTTTCACCCGGTTCTGTTACAGTATCGGCATCTGTAGCGACTGCCTCATCTGTTGCCGTTGCAGTACCGGTAGTGGCGGTATTATTTGGTGTGGCAGGTTGGGCACTAGGGTCAGGATGTCCTGGAGGAGCATTTGATGATTGCGGTTTAGTATAGGCAAACATGTAAACCAGTACGGCAATGAAGAATACACCCACAAGAAGGAGGATATACACTGGCAAACGTTTTTTCTGAGATCTTTCTTCTTCACTCGTAACATGAGGCAGTTTATTAAAATCATGTGTCATGTTTTTTCCCCTTTTTTTATCTCATTCCATGTATTTATATTAACCATATTTCCTGATGAATTATGTATAAAAGCATAGTGACATGGTGAAGACTTGTAATTTTCACTTAAAAAACAGCAATTCAGAAAACAGCTGTTTAAATATTTTAAGGCAAGAAGATTGTGTCGATTCAATTTTCAGTCAGGCTATCATTCTTTTCTATAGCTCTTTTAATATTACTGCTGCTGTTGCTTTTATCGCAGTAAAGAGGACTTTTATTCCATTTTTATATCTGGAGCAAGACACTATTATTTTACTTTAAGCCCCAGCAAAATTTAACCATGCAAAAGATAGGGGTTTAAGTTGCGGTTTTTAAAATAAGAAAATTAACCGATTTTTAAACCTGTCTAAGCTTTCATGATGAAACATGCTTTAGGTGCTGAAAGGCTTAAAATGAGCTATAATTATGCACCGTTTTTCATGCTGCTTAACTTTATGGCGTATCGTCAGCAATCTGTAACGCTTGATTTGGACACTGACGTCACTCATCAATGTTGTTTGCATTACACTCGTGATGAACATCTCATTGGAATTATTGAATTTAGTAAACCAAGTTATGTGCTTAAATGGGGTGATCTGGAATATTTCCGCCGTCGTACCGAAGAATTTTCTGTGATGCCGTTTCCTGAATGCATCAATGCCATGGTGATCGACATTCGCAATATTGCCCCGTTCATAGACAATGAAGTACCCATTATTCCTTGGCGCTTACTAGAAGAAGAATGTCCGATCCGTCTGGTGGTTCCCCAAGAACGACTTGAACATTATGCCGGTATATTTGAACCTACCTGGCTGACCAGCGATGTGGAAACTGCAATTCAGGAAATCCGCGAATTTATTGATATGTTTGTCCACTAAACTACTTCAATCAAAAACCTCCTGTACGGAGGTTTTTTTATGCCTAAAGAAAGTCCCCCTTAGAAAAAGGGGGATTTAGGGGGATTCAATTTTCACGAGATAAATTATTCATTTTAATCCCTCCCTTGCGAAGCAGTGATTCTCACCTTTTCCAAAGGAAAGATCATTAGAGGCTTTACCAATAATTCTCGACCGCAATATTACCTTCACCACGGCGGTTCATTTTCAAGCCACGTACTTTTAATGCTTCTTTGGTATCTTCCACCATTTGTGGGTTACCGCAAAGCATCACATGACTGGTGTCTACATTGAATTGTAGCCCTACCGCTTTTTCCAGTTCACCATTTTCAATCAATACCGGTAAACGGTCATGCAACGTTGCATCGGGATTCCGGGTAATAATCGGGATAAATTTAAAGCCCGTATGACCTTCGCCAAAGGTTTCAGCTATTTCCTGAATACGCTCGACATAAGCCAGTTCGGCTTCCGTACGCACACTATAAACCAGATTGATCTTTTGATATTTCGACCAGGTTTCAAAGTCTTGTAGCATGGAAATAAACGGTGCCAAACCTGTGCCAGTCGCGAGTAGCCACAAGTCATGCGGTAATGGGAGCTGATAACGCGCCAAGGTTAAAAAACCATAAGGAATTTTTTCCAGGTACAGCTCATCACCGATCTGTAAATGTTGCAGGTTAGATGTAAATGCACCATCTGGCACCACAATTGAAAAGAACTCCAGGGTTTCATCAAAGGGAGATGACACCACGGAATAAGCCCGAACCACCAGTTCATCGCCCACTTTTAGGCCAATACGTGCAAACTGCCCTGCAGTAAATTTAAAATGTGCAGGTCGTGTCATGGTAAAACTGAATAAGGTATTGGTCCAGCGATGTACAGATAAAACTTTTTCTAAGCTAAATTTTTCAATTGACATGATTTCAACGTGGCATGAAAGACTGTGCTCATGGTAGCATGACCACATAATTTATTAATATTTTTTAAATGTTAAGGCTCTATTCATGCGCATGACCTTACGCCAGTTGGCTGTTTTTGTAGCAGTTGCACAAGAAGGCACAGTAACCAAAGCCAGCGATGCTGTCAAACTCACGCAAAGTGCTGCAAGTATGGCTTTAGCAGATTTGGAAGATGGCTTGGGTGCACCTCTATTCGACCGTCTTGGCAAGCGTCTGCAACTCAATGATTTAGGTCGTTTTCTACTTCCTCAAGCACTAGAAATTTTAGGTCGCTGCGAAGCTTTTGAACAGGCGGCTAAAGGTGAATTACAAAGTATTGACCTGCGCCTGGGGGCAACCTTAACCATTAGCGATTACCTGATGCCAGACCTGATGGCAGACTTTTTGCAAATTCAGCCGCAAGCACATTTGCAGTTGCAAGTAGGTAACACCCGTCAGATGATTGAAGCAGTCAACCAGTTCCAGCTGGATTTAGCCTTGATTGAAGGGTCCTGTCATTTGCCACAGCTGCAGTGTATACACTGGCGCGATGATGAACTGGCGGTATGCTGTTCACCAGAGCATCCATTGGCAAAACTAGACCGCGCAATTACCGCTAAAGATTTTGACTATGTCGAATGGATTTTACGTGAAGAAGGTTCAGGGACCCGTGAGGTGTTTGACAATGCCATTTTAAAAGACCTGCCAGATGCCAATATCCGCCTCACTTTAGGCCATAATGAAGCGATTTTAAAAATTGTGGCGGGAGGTATTGGGATGTCCTGTATTTCTAAACTCGCCATTGAACCTTTACGTGAAAAAGGTCAGCTGGTCATTTTAGAAACCCCTTTCTGGCAACTGACTCGTCCTTTATTCATGTTGGTGCATCGTCAGAAATATCAGGGACCCGGCCTTAAAGCCTTTATGAAATTCTGTGAAGAATAAAAAACGATTTAAAAAAAGCGCCATTTAGGCGCTTTTTTTATTACCAGCGTGAATCATTTTCACAAGGTATACCGTCACCATCACCATCCATCTTATGATGTGGACAGTTTTGTACATACCACACAGCTTCTGCTCTTGAATTCATTTGACTGCAATGTTGCCGTTCATCACATTTAAATTGTGCTGTTGCTAATCTCACCCCATTTTGCTGATCAATACTGGCATTAATTTTTTCCGAGCGCGGTTTAGTGGTATTGTAAGTTTCACCTGCCAGATTACGCTGCCCCTGCTCCGACAAAACTGCTTCCGGTAAATCCCCCAGTGCTTCTCGCTGTTCTGACACAATGCGCTGTTGCTCTATAATCAACTGTTGCGCTTTCAGCTGCTCTGCCGTGCGATAATCCTGATATTGACCATAACCGATCACAGCAAGCAGTGCCAGAATGATCAAGGCAATAGCGGACAAGATTCGGCCTTTATATGAAGCCTTATTATAACGTGGTGAAGCAGTTTTCTTTTTTGCACCTGCTGGCTTGGCAGCTATACTCTCCGCTGAGACAGACTGTAGGTCCAGTCGTACAATACGGTCGGCTTTAAACTTACCATCATCTTCCACAATAATAAATTTTAACTTCTCCCCGACTTTAGGTTCGATAGTGCTATTGGGCACATCTTTAATGTGAAAGAAAATATCTTTCACTTCGCCTTCCTCTACTGCAATAAATCCAAAACCACGCTCTGCGTTATAAGTTTTGACTTTCCCCTGAACAAACATAAAACACTCTTTTTCATTTATATTTTTTCTTATTATAATAAAAAAGAGGCTAAAAAGCCTCTTTTCCAATGATTGTCAAAAGCAACCCTGAACATCATCATACTGCAATCAAAAGCAGAAGCCTCAACCTCGAAAATTCGACAACAAGGCGGATGTAATCGATTTATTATGCTCAGATACTTTCGATTTTTTTGCTTTTGCTGAGTGATCTGCAACACGTTCTATACGAATGGCCTTGTACTTATCACCATTCTTAACAGCCGCAAATTTTACCCGTTCATTACGTTTCGGTTCGCCTTCTGCCGCAGGGAAATCTGAAATATGAAAGAAAATATCCCCTTCAGCCGAACCAATAAAACCAAAGCCTTTTTCAGGGTCATACTTTTTGATTTTACCCTGATGTAATTCATCTTTCATGCTGCTGCCCTATACTAAAAAATGCCATGTTTACAGTATATAAAAAAAGAGGCTTGAAGCCTCTTTTAATTTGTCTTCCAGGATCAGTCTTTTTGTACTGAACCGAAAATTTTATCGCCTGCATCGCCAAGACCCGGAACGATATAACCATTTTCGTTGAGACCGTCATCAATAGCTGCTGTGAAAATAGTCACATCCGGATGTTCTTCTTCTACTTTTTTAATACCTTCGGGTGCAGCCACTAAAACCATGACACGAATATCTTTACAACCACTTGCCTTCAATACATCAATGGCTGCGACCAATGAAGAACCGGTTGCCAACATCGGGTCGATAATCATCGCCAAACGGTTCTGTACATCGGGAACCAGTTTTTTATAGTAAGTACGTGCTTGCAAAGTTTCTTCATCACGCTCAAGACCCAGTACAGATACTTTTGCGCTTGGAATCAGGTTCAGGAAACCATCTAACATGCCAATACCGGCACGTAGAATTGGCACAACGGTAATTTTTTTACCCGCAATACGGTCTACAGTAACTTTGCCATTCCAGCCGTCAATTTCATGCTCACACATCGGCAAGTCTTTGGTTGCTTCATAAGTCAGAAGCATGGTCACTTCTTGTGCTAATTCGCGGAAGTTTTTTGTACTGATGTCTGCACGACGTAGCAAACCAAGTTTATGTCGGATAAGCGGATGACGGATTTCATGAATAGCCACGGGAGAGTACCTAAAAAAATAAGATAAAATTTCAGCTATTATAAATGTTTTTTATATCTCTTATAAACTAAAAAGCCTCCTAAGAAAGGAGGCTTTTTAGAAAAAACTTATAGTTTTTTTAGATTACTGCTGAGAAAGCATGAAATGCAATGGAGATAAAATCTCCGCTTGAAGCGCCAATTTGATGATTGGGTCAGGATAAACACCAATGATCAATACAGCCAATGCCGCAGCAAGCACCATAATACCACCCACTTTCTGACCCCAATGTTTGTCAGCATCAATACGTGGCGTATCTGGCGGAGTCATGTACATCACCACCATCACACGAAGGTAATAGTACAGACCAATACCTGAACCTACTACAATCATGGCAGCAAGGAACCAGTGCTGGGTTGTTACCGCAGCCATCACCACCAGGAACTTACCAATGAAGCCTGCAGTCAATGGAATACCGGCAAGAGACAACATCATGACAGTCAAGGTCGCAGTCAATACTGGACGGCGCCAGAACAAGCCACGGTAATCTGCCAGGCTTTGTGCTTCATCTGCATTGTTATACGGACTAGACATCAACGCGACAACACCAAATGCACCAATCGTCGTCAATACATAAGTGATTACGTATACAGATACGTTACCCAGGCTTGCATAAGTCATGCTGATTAAACCAATCAGCAAATAACCAAAGTGCGCAATTGAAGAGTAACCCAGAATACGTTTCAGGTTGACTTGACGTACTGCAAGGAAGTTACCCACCAGAATAGAAAGCACCGCAATAATCGTGATGATCGTTACGATTGAATCTACCAGGATTGCACCCGAAGCAAGTAAATAACGTACAAACAAACCAATGGTTGCTACCTTAGCCACAGTCGCAAGGAATGTTGCGATTGGCGCTGGAGCACCTGCATACACGTCAGGCGTCCATTTATGGAATGGCGCAAGAGACAATTTAAATGCCACAGCAAACACGATTAAGCCTAGACCTAAAATCACCATTGGCTGTTTGATCGCTTGCATCAAGGCCTGAACATTGTCATAGAAAGACAATGAACCGGTATAAGCATAGATATATGCCATGCCCATCAACAACATTGCAGAAGCAGTTGCTGAAAGAACAAGGTATTTAATACCCGCTTCTAGCGATTGTGAACGTTGGTGTGTATAAGCCAAAAGACCGTATACAGGAATCGACATCAACTCAAGGCTAATGAAGAAAGATGCATAATGAGAACTAGCCACCATCAGCATTGCGCCCGCTACCGAGCACAGCATCAGGATATACAGTTCTTCACGGTTATCTTGATAGCTTTCAATATAAGCATGTGACAAGGTACAGCAAGCCAGTGCAGCAATCAGGATGACCAATTGGTAAAGCAAGGTAAATGGGTCAAGCATAAACATGCCCATCACGTTCGCTGGTGCAAAAGCACCACCGAAGATTGCAATCAGGACATAGGCTGCAGCAAGGTTCAAGCCGACTACAGAGGCTGTTGCAATTAAATTATGGTTACGTTTAATTGCAATGAGAAGCATCACTACGATCGCAGTTAAAGCCACGATCATCACAGGAGCTAATGGCATAAGCTCGGAAAATGACATTGTGAAGTTCATGGCTTATTGGATCTCCACATTTTGTTGAGATACGACCTGTTGAGTCGCATCGACAACTTCTTGAACTGGGATATAGCTGTTTGCTAACCACGCCATGCTTGAATTTGAAATATCAAGGAAGCTTTGTGGATAGATACCGAGCCATAGTAGACCAAAAGCACACACTAACAAAATAACAATCTCACGCGCATTCAAGTCTTTCAATGGGTTTGTATAATTTTGTTTTTGCTCTTCATTTGGCGTACCAAACAATGCTTTGTGAATCAGGATCAAACCATAAAGACCTGCCAATACCAAGCTGGTCGCTGCCACAATGGTAAAGGTTGGGAATTTATTGAATGAACCCATCAAAATCAGGAATTCACCAATAAAGTTACCTAAACCTGGAATACCGACAAGCGCAGCAATAAAGAACATCAGGAAGAAAGCTAGGTACGGGAATTGACCGCGCATACCACCCATTAAACGTAAGTCGCGCGTATGAACACGCTCGTACACTTGACCACACATAATGAACAAGGCAGCAGATGACAGGCCATGTGCCAGCATCATGATCATTAAGCCTTGGAAAGTCAGTATATTACCTGCGTAAAGTGCAAGTAATACAAAGCCCATGTGTGAAATTGAAGTATACGCCAACAAACGTTTCATATCGGTTTGCTGGAAAGCACACCAGGCACCGTAGAATACGCCGACTAAACCGAAGATGATCGCGATATCTGCAAACTGTGCAGAAGCCGCCGGGAAGAATGGCATAACAAAACGAAGCAAACCGTATGCAGCAGTCTTAATCAAGATACCTGCCAAGTCGACAGAACCGGCTGTCGGTGCTTGAGCATGGGCATCTGGTAACCAGCCATGCAATGGGAACACTGGAAGTTTTACAGCGAAACCAATGAACATACAGATCATCAAGGCATAAGCCACTGATGGCAACTGTGCATCAAGCGTATTCGCCACACCTAACAGGTAGTTGTAATCGAAGCCGATCATGCCAGTCATCATGTATCCGTAAACCACAAGGCCTAGAATACCGATCAGCATGATCAAACCTGCTACCTGCGTATAGATGAAGAACTTGGTCGCAGCATAAACACGTGACTTACCGTCTGCTCCCTTATGACCCCATAAGGCAATCAGAAAGTAGATCGGTACCAGCATCATCTCCCAGAAGAAGAAGAACAGGAACAGGTCAATCGCCAGGAATACACCGATTACCCCACCCAAAGACCATAAAAGGTTTAAGTGGAAGAAACCCACGTTCTTTTGAATCTCACCCCATGAACAGCCCACTGCAAGTACACCCAGTAATGCAGTCAAGCCGACCATAAGCAGTGAAAGACCATCCACCGCAAGGTGAATGTTAATGCCAAGGGTTGAAATCCAAGGCAGCATGAATTCGGCAGACCAAGTTGGAACTTTGGCGCCGAGTTCATAGTGATAAGTACCAGAATTCCAAAGCGCAACGGTTAAGCCCAAAGTAATGAGCATACCGAATAACGCAATGTAACGCGGTAGTTTGTCGTCGAGCTTGTCGACGATCCAGCATACAAAACCTGCAATGAACGGTACGAGGATCAGCGCGGGTAAAATCCAGTTGTTTGTGATTTCCATCTTATTTCCCCACTACCTGAATCACGATCAGGATCATCAGCAATACCACTACACCGAGTGACATACTTGATGCGTATTCACGCAATGAACCTGTTTGACGTGAGCTGGTGAAGCTATGACCACCTTTAACAATGGCAGGAAGCACTAACCACAGGCCGTCAATCGGATCACGACCTAAAATTTTCGCGATAAGCAAATATGGTTGTACAAATACGATGTTATACAACGCATCAAAACCAAGTGCATTACGGCAGATATTGGCAAGACCGGCACCCAATGAAGTACGGGCAAAACCTTTCACTGCATTATAAGCAAAGACAAATAATACGATACCTACCACAAGACCAGCCAATGCAATACCCACAGCGGTATATTCAGCACCATGTACACCTGCTTCAAGCGCTTCAGGAATAACAAAAGCTGGGATATTGGCTTTGGTTAATGCAGCTTCTACTGGTGCTTTCAAGAAGTAAGCCAAGCCAGTTGAAAGTACCGCCAAGATACCCAACGGAGCCCAATAAGTTGCACCTTTGATTTCGTGATAAGGCGTGTTTTCTTTACCAAAGAATACAACCCAGATTAAACGGAATGTATAGATTGACGTTAAGAATGCACCCGCAACACCTGTCCAGTATAAGCAATTATATATAGGAAGATTTGCAATGTGGCTTTGTGCCCAAACTGCACCAAGGATGGCATCTTTCGAGAAGAAGCCGATGGTCAAGAATGGAATGGCTGCCAATGCACCACCACCAATCGCGAAGCAGGCAAACAGGAATTTGTTATGTTTGAACAAGCCACCCATTTTGAAGATGTTTTGTTCGTGATGGTAAGCCAGAATCACCGCACCAGAAGACAAGAACAATAATGCCTTAAAGAATGCATGTGAAAGCATGTGGAACAGACCCGCTTGGTATGCTTCAGCACCTACAGCCATAAACATATAACCGAGCTGACTCATGGTTGAGTAAGCAAGAATACGTTTGATGTCGGTTTGAACCAATGCAGCAAAACCAGCCACAATCAATGTTACCGCACCAGTGATCGAGATGAACATCATCACTTCTGGTGTCATTTCAAACACCGAGAACATACGGCAGCACAGGTAAACACCAGCAGTAACCATTGTTGCAGCATGGATCAACGCAGAAACAGGTGTAGGACCTGCCATTGCGTCTGCCAACCATGTTTGTAATGGAATTTGCGCAGATTTACCGGCAGCACCCAGGAACAACATTAATGATGTCCAGATCGCAAGTGAATGATCACCCGCTAATACTTGCGGTGCATTGGCAACGATTGTACCGATATGCAAAGTACCGAATTGTTGGAAAATCAGGAACAATGCAATCAGCAAGAATACGTCACCAATACGGGTTACGGTAAATGCCTTGATTGCTGCAAAACCATTTTCCGGGTTTTGATAGTAGTAACCAATCAGCAAGTAAGAGCAAAGACCTACGCCTTCCCAACCCAGGAACAATAACGCCAGGTTATCGCCAAGAACGAGCAGCAACATGCTGGCAACGAACAGGTTGAAGTAAGAGAAGAAACGTGCGAAGTCTTCTTCACCGCGCATGTACCATGATGCAAAGATATGGATCAAGAAGCCCACACCTGTGATCATGCCGGTCATGAGTAATGACAGACCGTCTAAATGCAGGCTCATGCCCGGTGCAAAACCACCGACATTGAACCAGGTCCAAAGATGTTGAACCTGAGCTACTGAACCATTGTCTACAAAGCCCATGCCAGCAATCAGTGCAAATAAAGCAGATAAACCGACTGAACCCACACCAATAATAGCTGCCACATTTTCAGGAAGCTTATTGCGCCCCGCCGCCAAGAGGACAAAACCAATGAGCGGAAATAAAATTGTTAAATATAAATAACTCATCCGCGCATCTCACTAGCAGCATCCACATCCAAATGATGGAAGCGATGGTAGAACTGAAGGACGATCGCAAGACCAATACAAGCCTCTGCAGCTGCAAGGGTCAAGATCAGGATGAACATGATTTGTCCATCTGGCTGTAACCATGCACTACCTGCAAGAACGAACGCAAGCGCCGCTGCGTTCATCATGATTTCAAGGCTCATCAACATAAATAGTAGGTTGCGTCGCACCATTACACCGTAAAAACCCAGTGCAAAAAGAATGGTTGCAACGATTAAACCGTGTTCTAAAGGAATGTTGCCCATTATTCTTTTTCCTCTTTTGCACTTGGTTCACGTTTACCTAAGTGGAATGCTGCAACGAGGGCTGCAAGCAATAACATTGCGGCAACTTCTACCAATAGTAAGTAGTGAGTAAAGAGCGCTGTACCTACAGCTTTAGGTCCCACAACTTTAGTGCCCATTACCAGACCTGCGGTTGTGTAATCCGAACCAAGCATCCAGACAAGCACCAGGCCCATCAGGAAACTCATCAATGCTGGATATGCCCATGCAGATGAAGTCAGCCATTTACGTTCCTGTTCAACCGTATGTTGACCAAGATTCAGCATCATCACCACAAACACGAACAACACCATGATCGCGCCGGCATAAACAATAATTTCTAGTGCGCCAGCGAATGGCGCACCAACGATCATGAACATCCCTGCCACAGCAAGGAGGGACACGATCAGGCTTAATAAAGCATGCACAGGATTCGCGTTAGTCACCACACGAACCGTAGAAACAATGGCCACAAGTGCCATCAAATAAAATGGCCACATCATGGTAATAAGCTCCGTACGTCAACTGGTGCACTTTCACGTTGTGCCTGACCTTTATCTTTACCTGCCACTGCCATACCGGTTACACGGTAGAAGTTATAGTCAGGATATTTACCAGGACCTGAAATGAGCAGGTTCTCTTTTTCGTAGACCAAGTCTTGACGAACGTATTCACTTAACTCGAAATCTGGTGTCATTTGAATCGCTGTCGTTGGACAAGCTTCTTCACACATACCGCAGAAAATACAACGCGAGAAGTTGATACGGAAAAACTCCGGATACCAGCGACCATCTTCTTTTTCTGCTTTCTGTAAAGAAATACAGCCCACAGGACAAGCAACCGCACACAGGTTACATGCCACGCAGCGTTCTTCACCATCTGGGTCACGTGTCAATACAATACGACCACGGAAACGCGGCGGAACAATTTGTTCAGCTGGCACTTCTGGATAAAGAATAGTGTCACGTTTACGTGTCACGTGGCTGAACACCATCCACAATGAACGTACGATTGACCCGAATCCAGCTAGAATTTTATACATTTTGTACTCCCTGCTGTCCTAGGCCTGATTCATCAGAATCACAGCACCAGTCACCAACAAGTTGACCAACGCCAATGGCAAACAAATTTTCCAACCAAAGTTCATCACTTGATCGTAACGTGGACGCATTAACGAACCACGAGCCAAGACAAACATCATCACAAAGAATGCTGTTTTGATAATGAACCAGAATACTGGTGGAATAAATGGAATTTCTAGGTTAAATGGTGCTAACCAACCGCCAAAGAATAAAGTGACGATCAATGCTGAAATAAGAACTACGTTGACATATTCCGCAACGAAGAACATACCCCATTTCATACCGCCGTATTCGACGTGATAACCTTCCGCCAATTCTTGCTCAGCTTCCGGTTGGTCAAATGGATGACGGTGCGTTACTGCAACACCTGCAACAATAAAGATAATGAAACCCAAGAATTGTGGAATCACAAACCATACATCGCGTTGTGCTTCAACAATTTCACGCATGTTGAATGAACCGGCAATTGCCACCACACCCATCAGCGAGATCCCCAGGAACACTTCATAAGAAATGGTTTGAGCTGCAGAACGCAGACCACCCAATAATGCATATTTGTTATTTGAAGACCAGCCACCGAATAGCACGGCATATACCGCGATACCAGCCATTGCCATAAAGAACAACAGGCCGATGCTCATGTCTGCTACGCCCATTGTCGGACTTACAGGAATCACCATGAACGAAAGTACCGCAGTTGCCATGGCAACTGCAGGTGCTAAACGGAAAGTCAGCTTATCGGCAAACTTAGGCGTCCAGTCTTCCTTGAACATGATTTTCAGCATGTCGGCAACGATCTGGAACATCCCCCCGGGACCAACACGGTTTGGACCGTAACGGTCTTGCCATAACGCAAGTAAACGGCGTTCGATGAATGACATCAACGCAGCGACAAGCACCACTACAAGCAAGATCACAATCGCTTGAATCACAGAATAAGCGATTGGCCAGTTCTCAGCCCATAGCGGTGTTTGACGTATAATTTCTTGATTCATGAATTACACTCCTACCGCGACGGATACAGGCTCTGCAAGTGATACCGTTGGTGCAAGACCAACTGGATAACCGATATAACCTGTCGGCAAATATTCGATCACTTGAACTGGAAGGCTGATTGTCGCCTCACCTGCTTTCACAGTAATTTTTTGACCATCTTGAACGTTTAGACGCGCAGCATCCTGTTCACCTACTGCAAACATGGCTTCAGGAATACGTGATTCCATGGCCGGAGTTTTCACCGTAAATTCACCAGAAGCGAAGATATGATGCATTGGCACTAAACGGAAGCTTTCAGCATTTGCAAGTACTGCTGCTGGAGCAACGAAAGTACGTGCAGGGCGTTTAGCCAAACGATCAAATAAACGAATACCCGAATCACCACCTTTTAGGTGACCACCCACGTGATCCTGGAATTTGTTCCAGGCTTGTGGAGAGTTCCAACCTGCAGACCATGCAAATGGAACTAGTGAAGATGGGGTTTCATTACCCACATAACCTTCCATAGAGAACGTTAATGCAGAATCGACATCGATTGGCTGTTTAGGTTCATGAACAGACAATGGTGCACGCATAGAGGTACGACCAGAGTAACGACGCGGTTCACGCGCAATCTTCAAGCCATGGACACGGTAACCTGCATCTGGTGCTACATCCTGAATGGCTTCAAGTGCCGGAACATTTTTCACTACAGATTCAATGACATCATCCAGCAAGGTCCAGGAAATCGCTTTGCCTTTTACACCGGTTTCAATGGCATGTAACCAGCGCCAAGATTCTTTGATTGCAAGTTCCGGTTTGTAGTAGCTTGGGTCATACACCTGGTAGAAACGTTGTGCACGGCCTTCTTGAGATACCACAGTACCATCACCTTCCGCGAAGCTTGCAGCAGAAAGCACGATATCTGCTTTCTTCACAGTTTCGGTTTCAGAGTGATCAAGAACAATCACGTCTTTGCCTGCAAGTGCAGCGTTGACTTGAGCAGCAGGTAAACGACGGTAAAGGTCATTTTCCACAATGATAACAGTGTCATAATCTTGCGCAAATGCTTGCTCAAGGCTGTTACCACCGAAGATTGCAAGACCCATTGAGTTCACTTCAGGAACAGTCAAGGTCAAACCAGCATTACCCAGGTTCTGTGCCACTTGTGCAGCAGCTTCCATGATGGCAGCATCTTGTAAGCTGGTACCAGAGATGATCAATGGTTTCTTCGCCGCTTTTAAAGTGTCAGCAATGGTTTGAGCAAATGCTTTGGCATCGTCATCTAAACCAGTAACCGCTTCACCTGCAACTGCCGCAGCAACCGCAAAGCCTAAACGTGCAATATCGTTTGGAGAAGCAACCACTTCGCCAGTCGCGACGTCAGCTAAACGCGTTTGAGTCGCAGCAAGAATGTAGATTGGGGATTTTGCATCCTGACCAATACGTTGTACCGGTTCAGCCAACCATTCTTGGGTGCGGCGTTCTGCTGCCATTTCTTTGGCTTTGTTTTTCGCAGCTTGGCGAACAGATAAAGCCATACGTGGCGCAGTTTGGGTTAAATCTTCACCCAAGATGAGCACTGCATCATAACTTTCGATTTCACGCATGGTCGGGTTATAAACACCCTCGGTTTGCATGATCGATGCAGCCAACTCAACCAGGTTTTGCTCTTTTTGAGCCATACCAGTTGAGTAGTTGTCTTGACCAACAAGCTCACGCAATGCGAAGTTCGTTTCAAGCGATGCACGTGGTGAACCAATACCCAGAACTTTTTTGCCCTGAATCTTTTCAATCACGGTATCAAGCGCGGTATCCACTGAAACAGTCGTTACGTTTGCACCATCACGGAATTGTGGCTGACGTGGACGGTCTGCACGGTTCACATAACCGGTACCGAAACGGCCTTTGTCACACAGGAAGTATTGGTTTACATCGCCGTTGAAACGGTTTTCAACACGACGAAGTTCGCCATAACGTTCACCCGGAGAGATGTTACAGCCTGAAGAACAGCCTTGGCATACGCTTGGCGCATACTGCATGTCCCACTTACGGTTATAACGTTCAGAGTGAGTTTTGTCGGTGAACACACCTGTTGGACATACTTCAGTCAGGTTACCCGAGAATTCAGATTCTAAAGTGCCTGATTCTGGACGACCAAAGTACACACGTGATGCATTGGCATACACGCCAAAGTCAGTACCGCCCGCATAGTCTTTGTAGTAACGCACACAACGGTAACACGCGATACAACGGTTCATCTCGTGTGCAATAAACGAACCAAGTTCCTGATTGTAATGCGTACGTTTGGTGAAACGGTAACGACGGCGGTCGTGCTGAGTCATCACAGTCATATCTTGTAAATGACAGTGACCACCTTCTTCACAGACTGGACAGTCGTGTGGATGGTTGGTCATCAAGAATTCAACAACAGATGCACGGAAATCTTTTGCTTCTTTGTCTTCAATCGAGATGTAGGTATTGTCAGCTGCTGGCGTCATACATGACATGACTAAACGACCACGCGTATCTTCAGGATTCGCGTATTGAGTCACGGCACATTGACGGCAAGAACCGACAGAACCTAAGGATGGATGCCAACAAAAGTACGGGATATCAATGCCCAAAGATAAACATGCTTGCAGCAGGTTTTCTGAGCCATTGACTTCGTACGATTTGCCATCGACATGAATTGTAGCCATAGTCGAATTCCTTAAGCTTGTTCTACGGAGCTAACTTGAGCGGCAGCATTTACGACTTTCGCTTCAAATTCGCCACGGAAATGTTTGAGTGCGCCCATAAGCGGTTCCATTGCACCTGGAGCGTGGGCACAGAAAGTCTTACCAATCCAAAGCTTACGAGTCAGTTCTTGTAAGTGATCGATATCTTCTTTCTTGCCTGTACCATCTTCCAGTGCTTTAAGCGCTTTTACCGCCCAAGGTAAACCGTCACGGCAAGGTGTACACCAGCCACATGATTCACGCGCAAAGAATTCTTCCAAATTACGAGTCGCAGATACCATACATTGAGTTTCGTCTACCACCATCAGCAAACACGTACCTAAACGTGAACCCGCTTTCATGATGCTTTCTGCATCCATCGGCAGGTCAATGTGCTCTGCTGCCAGGAAGTCAGTCGATGCACCGCCTGGTAACCACGCTTTCAGTTTAAGACCGTCACGCATACCACCGGCATGCTCTTCAATCACTTCGCGCGCAGTGGTACCGAATGGAAGTTCCCAAAGACCTGGGAATTTCACCTTACCGGATGCACCGTAGATTTTGGTACCTGGATCTTTTGATTTACCTTCAGATAAACCCACATACCATTCTGGACCACGTAACATAATCGCAGGTAAGTTGTTGTAGGTCTCTACGTTGTTGACAATCGTAGGACGACCCCAAGCACCTGCAACTTGCGGGAATGGCGGTTTGGTACGCGGATTGGCACGGCGACCTTCAAGCGAGTTAATCAATGCAGTTTCTTCACCGCAGATATAACGACCCGCACCGGTATGCACATGCATTTCGAAGTTCCAGCCAGAACCCAGGATATTTTCACCCAGGTAACCTTTGGCACGAATTTGCTCTAATGCTTCATTCAAGTATTGAGCAGCTTCGATGTATTCACCACGGATGAAGATATAACCTTGCGTTGCTTCAAGCGTATAGCCTGCAATCAGCATACCTTCGATCAATTGATGTGGAAGTTTTTCCATCAACAAACGGTCTTTGAAAGTACCCGGTTCCATTTCATCGGCATTACAGATCAGGTAACGAGGGCCACCATCATTTGGCGCCATCAATGACCATTTAATCCCTGCTGGGAAACCTGCACCACCACGACCTTTTACAGTCGCAGCTTTAATGACTTCAAGCACTTCTTTCGGTTGCATGCCAAGGGCTTTTTTAAAGCCGGCATAACCTTCCAGCACTTCGTAATCATCAGCACTACGAACGTGTTCCTGTTTGCTCAAACGCCATGTTAATGGGTGAGTTTCTGGGTTACCGTCGCCATAAATTGGTTTTGGTTCAGTATTCATACATACTTCTCCAATAACTGTTTAATTGAAGTTACTTCAACCAAACCGTGCGTATCTTGATCAATCATCAGGGTTGGACCTTTGTCACAGTTACCCAGACAGCAGATTGGCAATAAAGTGAAACGACCATCAGCGGTGGTTTGACCAAACTGAATCCCCAATTCACGCTGGAACGCTTCTGCCAGAGTTTCCGCACCCATCAAGAAACATGCGATTGAATCACATAATAAAATTACGTGACGACCAACCGGTTGACGGTAAATACGGTTATAGAAAGTCGCAACACCTTCAAGATCTGCAACACTCATGCTAAGCATTTGAGCAATTGCATTCATTTGTGCATCGTCTACCCAACCATTACGGCGTTGTACACACTTCAGCGCATCTAAACATGCAGCACGCGGGTACGGGTAGTGACCCATGTGATGTTCAATTTCATGGATTTCTTCCGAAGTTAAAATCCCTTCAACATTCACACGTGGCTTTTTATCAGTCAAAATCATCATAATGCGTTTACCCCTTAGCGATCCACGTCAGCCATTACGACGTCAATTGTCGCTAAATAAATGATCAAGTCAGATACAAGACTGCCATTAATCACAGAAGGCATTTGCTGTAAGTGCGTGAAAGTCGGTGTACGAATACGGGTACGGTAACTCATGGTTGACTTGTCTGAAGTCAAGTAATAGTTAGACGCGCCTTTTACCACTTCTGCCATCACAGATGCTTCACCTGCAGGCATTACAGGACCCCATGACACGCTCAAGAAGTGCGTAATCAAGGTTTCGATATCTTGTAGTGTCTTATCTTTCGGTGGTGGAACAGCCAGTGGATGGTCTGCTTTGTACGCACCAGACGGCATGTTGTCTAAGCACTGCTTGATGATTTTCAGTGACTGTTCGATTTCACGGAAGTGAACCAGAACACGTGCATAAGCATCGCCTTCGTACTCAACCGGCACATCGAAATCATAGTTTTCATAACCGCTATAAGGACGGTATTTACGTACATCGAAGTCGATACCTGTCGCACGTAGACCTGTACCGGTTACACCCCAAGCCAATGCAGATTTTGCATCGTATTGCGCAACATTACGGGTACGACCGATAAACACTGAGTTTTTCAAAGCCGCAGTGTAGTACTCGTTCATACGCTTCGGCATCCAGTCCAGGATTTCGCGAATGAGGTGTTGCCAGTTGTTTGGAAGATCGTGTGCAGTACCGCCAATACGGAACCATGCAGGGTGCATACGGTAACCAGTAATTGCTTCGATGGCGTCATAGATTTTTTGACGGTCAGCGAACATATAGAATACTGGTGTCATACCGCCGGCATCTTGAATTGCAGTACCGATATACAACAAGTGGTTATTGATACGGAACAATTCGGACATCATGACACGGATACATTGCGCACGGTCAGGAACAGTGATTCCCGCCAGTTGCTCCACACCCATCACATAAGGCATGTTTTGAGCACAACCACCCAGGTAGTCAACACGGTCGGTATACGGAATGAATGAATGCCAGGTTTGACGTTCAGCCATCTTTTCCACACCACGGTGGTGATAACCGATATCAGGCACACAGTCTTTTACTTCTTCGCCGTCCAACTGCAAGATCACACGGAACGCACCGTGCGCAGATGGATGGTTAGGCCCCAGGTTCAGGAACATGAAGTCTTCATCGGCGTTACCGCGTTTTAGCCCCCAGTCTTCAGGAACGAAACGAAGGTGCTCCTGTTCAAAGTCCTGCTTGGCCTGGTTCTGCATATACGGTGTATATTCAGTGGCACGTGCAGAATATTCTTTACGCAGCGGGTGACCTTCCCAGTATGTCGGCAACAAGATACGACGGAGCATTGGATGCCCTTCGAAGTTGATACCAAACATATCGTAAGCTTCACGTTCGTACCAGTTGGCATTTGGCCAAATGTTGGTTGCTGTTGGAATGTTGAGATCACTCTCATTCAAGGCAACTTTAATACGAATGTCAGTATTACGCTCTAGCGACAACAAGTGATAGAACACAGTGAAGTCTGACGCAGGCAAACCGTCACGGTGAGTACGTAAACGCTCATCTACCGCAGACAAATCGAACAGCATCACGTAAGGACGTTCTACTTTCCGCAAGAACATTAAGACTTCTTGCACACGTGCGCGCTCAACCCAGACTGTTGGAAAGTCTTCAAAAGTCGTTTGCACAAAGAAGTTCTCACCAAATTTGGTTTTGAGCTCTTCTATAATTGCAAATGCTGGGCGTGAATCAACAGGCGTTGATTCTGGCATAGCAATGTCAGTTTCAGCCATTGGCTTGGCTTCCTATTCAATACAAATTCAGTCAACCTGAACGACAATTACACCCAGACCGGGTGCATCAATATTTTGTCGCTCGGATTATTTAATTTCATCCATAGAGCGTAAGTTTTTCACGGCAATACGTTCAGCATTCTTACGGTCACGTTCTGGCTGCATCTTTGGCTTATACACTGGCTGAAGATCATCACCAATAACCGCTGAAAGTGGACGGCGCTCTAATTGAATTTGGTCTTGTAACAACATTAATGCTTGCAATAATGCTTCAGGACGTGGCGGACAGCCCGGGATGTACACATCGACAGGGATGATTTTATCCACACCTTGTACAACCGAATAAATGTCGTACATACCGCCAGAGTTTGCACAAGCACCCATTGAAATCACCCATTTAGGCTCTAACATTTGCTCATATAAACGCTGGATTACAGGTGCCATTTTCACGAAGCAGGTCCCTGCAACGATCATTAAGTCCGCCTGACGTGGTGAAGCACGAATAACCTCGGCACCGAAACGCGACATATCATGCACACCCGTCAAAGTGGTTGCATATTCTACGTAACAGCAAGATGTACCAAAGTTAAAGGGCCATACAGAGTTTTTACGGCCCCAGTTTACAGCTGTATGCATTACATCCTCTAAACGAGTCATGAACACATTTTTATTCACTTCTTCTTCAAGCGGATCAGTAACGATTTGACGCTCTTGAAGTGGATATTGATCAGCATTCGGATTCGCACGGGTTAATGTATATTTCATTCCCGGGTTACTCCTTAGTAGATGATGTAGTCGCAGATTTTTTCACACGACCAGATGATTGAGCTGGAATTTGACCTGTAGGGTCAACAACCAACTCTTCAATAGAATTGAAGCGTGTAATGTCGGCAAGGTTCATATTTGCTGAACCCACTTTCGATTTCATCACTGCCGCTTTGAGACGATCGGTTGGTGCCCAGTTTAATGCGCCTACAGCAATCGCATAAATCAAAGCAATCAATAAATCAACTACAAAAATCACAACAGTGGTAAAACCGAACCAACCTACTTCACGAACTGATGTAGCCCATGCGTAGAGATACAATGCTTCCAGGTCAAATACCACAAAGAAAATAGCAACCAAGTAGAATTTCGCAGATAAGCGGATGCGTGCTCCACCAGCACCTACCACACCTGACTCAAATTGCTCTTGCTTTGCACGGCCCCATGATTTACCCCCAAGGAGTAAAGGAACTGTGAGCATAAAGACACAAAGAAATGTAACGCCGATCACGAAGGCAATAATTGCCCAATCGTATGGAGTAATGGCACTCATGCGGGGATAACTCCTGGCAGGCCTAATTTATTAACAAAGAATGTATGTATTGGCCTTCAAATACACCAAACACAAAATTAATCCCGTCAATTGTACCTGATTTATGATTTCACTTGCTAGCTCATAAGCCTTAGTCTTTTGGATGATTTTTTCAGCATTATCGCTTTTAATTTACATCTATTCCTTTACACAACACCTTCATCGTTTTATTTAATAAAAACAGTTATTTTTATTAAATTTTCTCACATTAAGATTTTATGAGGAAATATTGCTCACTTATTTTGCAATCCCGAAATTCAATTATTGTTGAATATTCTCTCGATTCTAAAAGTTCAGTTTATTTTGAGTATTTATTTAAAAAATGACAGGAATCACAAAAATTGATTAAATTTTCTTCCCTATCATCACGATATTAAAAATACCGCCTTTCTTTGCTTTAGAAATTACCTTATATCTTTTGCATAAGCTGCTTTATTCTTGTAGTTTTTTTGCAACACTTTGACATGCGTTTAACAGTTTGTGATATTGGTATTTAAAATTCAAAAAGCGAATAGACAGGAGAAACTATAATGACATTAAAATATGCCCATGAATCTGAATATTTCTTCTTTGCACAACTGTTAGTCCACCATGTGGAAAGATACATTGAGAAACACCCAGATGCTCAGGATGCCATTTTTGACCTGCGTGATATCTATGACCTTTTCCGCCAAGACTTTGCTGCCACCACCACCAATCTCGAAGCTATTTTAAACGTTGCGGATGAATACAAGGTCGAAACATTAAATGGGGACCAGAAATTGATTAGCCATTATGCCATAGATCCCAAAAACAATTCTTTGCTACTAGATCTTAATGCCGATGCACTCGCTAGCTTAAAACAGGGAAAAAGCCTGATTGAACCAGATGCCACCAGTCATGAATAAGACTAAAAAGCACCGAATGCGGTGCTTTTTAGTGTTCCCTATTCTTTAAAATTCTGTCTGTATGGCACCATCAACCTTAAGGACACCGGTTTTCTTTTTTGCTTTATTAAACCGCTGTACCGGCCACGACATGGTGAAACGAGCCCCGCCTAAAATCGGGCTTTGATCCACCTCAATTTTCCCACCAAACCAGTAAGCAATACGGCTCACAATGGACAAACCTAGACCATAGCCCCCTGAAGCACGGGTCCGGCTGTCATCCAGACGGGCAAAAGCTTCAAAAATGCGCTGCCGCTCTTCCTCAGGAATACCGGCACCATCGTCTTCTACCTGAACATAAGCCTGCCCCGCGTCATTGATACCACCACTGACAAGCACTTTATGATCACAGTAGCGAACCGCGTTGCCAACCAGATTTTGTACTACACGATGCAAGTAACGCCGCTCAGCATCGACCACCACACTAATAGGTGGTGCTTTGAGTTCAATTTCTTTTTGAGTTTTAAGTGCCTCGGTTTCAATCACCACCTGATCCAGCACTTCAAACAGCACGATTTTTTCAAAATCTAAAGAAGGTGTGCCCTGCTCCAGTTTTGCATAGGTCATGATTTCATCAATCAAGGTATTGAGCGCTTCAATATCTTTATCAATCTGTTCAACCTGTTGTAGGCGATACTCATAGTCATCTTCTTCGGCCAACATTTCCATACCAAAACGGATACGTGCTACAGGTGTTCGCAGTTCATGCGAAACTGCACGCATCAGCTCGCGCTGTGCTTCAATCAAACGCTGAATATGATCGGACATGCTGTTGTAATTGGTCGCCAGACTGGCCATTTCATCAGTACCATCGACCGGTAAACGCAAGGTCATGTCACCCGATTTCATACGATGCAAGGCGTAATTCACTTCACGTAAACGACGCTGCATTGGCACCAACAACCCATATACGCCAAGGCTTAACACAAATAGACTCAGTAAGGTAATGCCAGCAGCCAACTGGAAAGGCATCCAGTTAAATAAAGGTACAGGCCCTAAAACCAGCACCTCGGAAGGTGAGCTGGGCATAGGAGAAACGATCGAGATGGTGGTACCCCGAACCGAGGCATTATCACGGTACAAAATAATACTGTGATCCAAGCGAAGCCGGCCGATTTGTTCAGAATCAAGCGGCAGGTTTTGCACTTTTTCAATGGCAATCGGATAAGAAAAATTCGATTGAATTTTGGCGAGATACTCTTTTTCTTGCCCAGGGTAATACACCAGATAATCCAAAATGAAAATAGGTAAGGCTTTCATCTGGCGCTCGCCTATTTTATTCACTTTTACATACAGCAAATGCTGAGGATCATCTTTCAGACCAATAATGATATAAGCAATGGAGTTTTCTGCATCATAACGAACGACTGCTTTACGCTCTTCAATCCGTTTTCTCTCGGTACGCGATAAATCCACCTTAGCCGCATCAACATAATAGATCGGCAGCTCCAGCAAATCAGAAGCATCGGAAATCCAGTCTTTTTTCTGCTGCTCATTCGGCTGTCGGGCAATCCCTTCACTAATGATATAAGAAATACCATCGGTTAAAGATTCACGATATTCTTGCGCACGCTGATAATTGATGATTTGTACCAGCAGATAGCCAAATAAGGCAACCAAGGCCACTAAAATCACTAATCCTGCATAAATGCGCAAGAATATACTGTGTTTAAACACGTAGTTGTCCTATAAAATTAGCGAGCGGGCAGAGATTAAAGACCTGTTTCTTTAACGAAAAGATAACCTTTACTGCGTACCGTTTTAATACGTTTTGGATTTTCAGGATCATCGCCAATTTTTGGACGGATACGCGAGATACGTACGTCAATTGAACGGTCCTGACCGTCATATTCAATACCGCGCAGACGCTCAAAAATGTCTTCACGGGAAAGAATGCGACCCGCATTTGAAGCCAACAACCATAACAGGTCGTATTCCGCACTGGTAAAATCAACCAGCTCACCATTCAAGGTCACTGAACGGCCACCATTATCAATCACAAGATCATCAAATTCTATGCGTTGAGCCACTTCATCTTCAGGAGCCTTGTCGGTACGGCGCAGCAAGGCACGAATACGGGCAAGCAATACACGGGGTTGAACAGGTTTTGCGACATAGTCATCTGCCCCCATTTCCAGGCCTAAAACCTGATCCATGTCTTCAGTACGTGCTGTGAGCATTAAAATCGGCTGATGATAATGTGGACGTACTTCACGACAAATGGTCAAACCATCCGCACCCGGTAACATGACATCAAGTACCACCAAATCTGGCTGTTCAGCGATGATACGGCGGATTGCACGATTACCGTCAGGTTCTACCCCAACTTCCAATCCGTTACGGATAAGGTATTCTTGAGTCAAACGCGCAAGACGTTCATCGTCTTCAACAATTAAAATTTTAGGTAACTTTTCTTCTTGGCTCATAAAATGCCCCTTTATATGGATTAAGCTATCCTTAAAAATCCGTTGGATAGGCTTTAATATCTTCAGCAATATACACACGTTTACATTGTAAACAAGATGCTGTTCACCAAACTGATACATCAAAGTAGCATTTTGTTATATTTTTTTTAAACATTGAATTTATTGAATTTTTCATATTCTAGTAATTTTCAGGCTATTTATAGAAATATTTAGCTACAAAATGTCTATTTTTTAAACCGCCTGTCTGTTTGCACAGTTTCTGACTAGTTAGATAGCTTCTTTTAAGTTATCCACAATGTTATCTATAAGCACATTTTTTTAGCTTTGTTATGCTATGCCTTGCCTGATAAGGCTTATAGAAAAATCAATAAAAATAGCAATATTTTTACAGAGATTAATGCATGTACTAAGAAAAATATTTAGCAAAATGTCAATATTGATCTACCCTAAATTTTCCCGTATCTTGTGTTCAATTAATTTTAAAACCACTAGGTCTTGTGTTTATTCCTCAAATACTGTGGCATAAAATTTGCCCGGTTCAAACGGTCCATAAACATAAAAATAGATGACAATGGAGCTATGCTAAATGAGCGTAATCACTTCAACTCCTGGTCAACTTCAGGTGATTAAACGCACCGGTGATGTTGCCACTTTTGACGCAGAAAAAATTTCTGTAGCGATTGGTAAAGCTTTTTTGGCTGTAGAAGGCCAGCAAAGTGCAGATTCTAGCCGTATTCATGATCGTATCGAGCAACTGACTGAAATGGTGATGAATACGTTTAACCGTCGTTTACCGTCAGGCGGCACAATTCATATTGAAGAAATTCAAGACCAGGTTGAACTTGCGCTGATGCGTACTGGTGAACAAAAAGTTGCACGTGCGTATGTCATCTACCGCGAACAACGCTCTGAAGCACGCAAACAGACCGGTGCTCATCACCATCCGACTTTACAAGTGACTACTGCAAATGGTCAGCTTAAACCGCTTGACCTGGGCGCACTAGAAGCACATGTGGCAAAAGCAGCTGAAGGCCTGGAAGGTATTGACGTTAAAGCCATTGTCGATGAAACCGTAAAAAACCTCTATAACGGCGTAAAAGAGTCTGACATCGCTACAACGATGATGATGGCGACACGTACCCGTATTGAACAAGAACCAAATTATACCTATGTGACTGCACGTTTACTTCGTGACAATCTGGTTGCTACAGGTTTAGAGTTCTTGGGCCTATCTACAGACACCAACGAAGGCGATGCTTTAGAGACTTTCCTTAAGAAAGGGATCGAGCTTGATCTTCTGTCACCAGAATTATTGAATTTTGACCTTGCGAAACTGGCAGCGGCGATTCAACCAGAACGCTCAAACCAGTTCACCTACTTAGGTCTGCAAACCTTATTTGATCGTTACTTTATTCATTCAAATGGCATCCGTTTTGAATTACCGCAATTGTTCTTTATGCGCGTTTCAATGGGGCTGTCGTTAAATGAAGAAAACCGTGAAGAGCGTGCAATCGAGTTCTATAACTTATTGTCTAGCTTCGACTACATGGCCTCTACGCCGACCCTGTTCAACTCTGGTACTTTACGTCCACAGTTGTCGAGCTGCTACCTCACCACGATTGCCGATGACCTTTACAACATTTATGGTGCAATGCGTGATAATGCCATGCTGTCTAAATGGGCTGGCGGTTTAGGTAATGACTGGACGCCTGTTCGTGCCTTGAACTCATATATCAAAGGCACCAACGGTAAATCACAAGGTGTCGTACCTTTCCTTAAAGTGGCCAACGATACTGCCGTTGCGGTAAACCAGGGTGGTAAACGTAAAGGTGCAGTATGTGCATACTTAGAAACCTGGCATCTGGATATCGAAGAGTTCCTGGAACTGCGTAAAAATACCGGTGATGACCGTCGTCGTACCCATGACATGAACACAGCAAACTGGGTTCCAGACCTGTTCATGCAACGTGTATTTGAAGATGCAGAATGGACTTTGTTCACGCCATCTGAAACACCTGACCTTCATGATTTAACCGGTCAGGCATTTGCAGAACGCTATGCTTATTATGAAAGCATTGCCAAAGAAACCGACATGCTGCACAAGAAAGTGCGTGCCAAAGACTTATGGCGCAAAATGCTTTCTATGTTGTTTGAAACCGGTCACCCTTGGATCACGTTCAAAGACGTATGTAACTTGCGTTCACCACAACAACACGTAGGCGTAGTGCATTCATCTAACTTGTGTACAGAAATTACGCTAAACACAAACCAAGACGAAATTGCGGTATGTAACCTGGGTTCAATCAACCTGGTACAGCACGTTCAAGGTGGTGTGTTAGATCGTGAAAAATTGGCGCGCACTGTAAAAACAGCCGTTCGTATGCTCGATAACGTCATCGACATCAACTACTACGCAGTACCTCAAGCGAAAAATTCGAACTTGAAACACCGTCCAGTTGGTATGGGTATCATGGGCTTCCAAGATGCTTTATATGAAATGAAACTGGCTTACGGTTCTGATGAAGCTGTAGATTTTGCTGACGAATCTATGGAAGTGATCAGCTACTACGCGATTCAAACCTCTAGCGACTTGGCTGTTGAACGTGGTACTTACGAAACATTTAAAGGATCACTTTGGGATCAAGGCATCCTTCCTATTGATTCTTTAGACATCGTGGCTAAATCACGCCCAGAACGCATGTTTGAAGTAGACCGTACACAACGTTTAGACTGGGACACTTTACGTGCCAAAGTTCAAAAAGACGGTATGCGTAACTCGAACGTAATGGCGATTGCACCTACTGCGACTATTTCGAACATCTGTGGCGTATCTCAGTCGATCGAACCGACTTTCCAAAACCTGTATGTGAAATCTAACCTTTCTGGTGAATTCACAGTGATCAACCCGTACCTGGTACGTGCGTTAAAAGATCGCGGTCTTTGGGATTCAGTGATGGTCAACGACCTGAAACACTTTGAAGGTTCGGTACAAAAGATTTCTCGTATTCCTGAAGAGCTTAAAGCGATTTTCGCAACTGCGTTTGAAGTTGAACCACGCTGGATTGTAGATGCTGCATCACGCCGTCAAAAATGGATCGACCAGGCTCAGTCACTTAACCTTTACATCTCTGGTGCAAACGGTAAGAAACTTGACCTGACTTACAAAATGGCATGGTTACGTGGTCTTAAAACCACTTATTACCTCCGTGCATTGGGTGCAACTTCTGCCGAGAAATCGACCATTAATACTGGTGCATTGAATGCCGTTAAACCGGCCACTGTTGCAGCACCTGTAACTGCTGCGGTAGCGCCTGAAGTGAAAGCTGAAGAAGACGGTTTTGCTCAAGCAGCGCCAGTGCCAATGGCATGTTCAATTGACAACCCTGATTGTGAGGCTTGTCAGTAAGTTAGCCGGATTAGGAATCAACCGAGATTTATCTCTTCATTGCGAATTAGCAATGGTTGATTCTTATGAGCGGTTAGCATAAGAACTCACTTTTGCTAATTCGTTATGATTGATTCCGTAAAAGGAATAGAACATGTCGAAAAAGTTTAAAGAATTTAAAAAGAAAGTTCGCATTGTACGCAAGGAAATTCAGACTTTTTGCTTCACATGCTTATTACCCTGCTCAGTTGCAATATTGGTTTCAATAAACCAAGCGAATGAACAAAAGTTTGAAGGTATTAAACCAACTACTCAGGTAGTTGCTTGATACAAAATCCCCCTAAATCCCCCTTTTCCAAAGGGGGACTTCCGTGGAAGCAAAAGAATTCACGGAAATCCCCTCCTTTATTAAAGGAGGGGTTTGGGGAGGATTTAATATTTAACAATAAAGGAAATAAACCACCATGCTCCATATGACTCATAACTACATGTTAGGACTTGCAGTACTGGTGTTTGCCTTTATTTTCTTTTACACGCCTATGGTTTATGCGTTTTTAGCCATTCGCAAACAGCAGCGTAATCAAAATAAGTCGTGAGGATATCTGTCCTATCGAACAAGATTAGAGCAGTAGTCGGCAAAACTTAATTTTGCTTACACAATTTAAGCGTATAGTAGACATCTTCGTTTGTGAGATGTCAGATAACGGATATAAGCAACGAAGAGAGAATTGATATGTCTATCCTAAGTTGGGACGATTTCGAAGATGATTCGCAAAAACCGGCTGCACCTGAACACAAGTCTGCGCCCGTCGAACCGCAAAAAGCGGCTCATACACAGGTGGTATCTGATGCACACAACGCACCGTCGCATGTGGCAACTGCACAACCCCTTAGAGCCACTCAAAACCGAGGATCAAATCCAACCGATTCATTGGCAAGAGCATCTTCTTCCCTAGAGAACCTTGATGTTGCTCCAGGTCTGGAAGAGCTTGAAATGGGCGCGCAGCGTGTACAGGTTGATGATAAAGCAATGATCAACTGTCGTGCTGACCTGAACCAGCTGGTTCCGTTCAAATACGAATGGGCTTGGCAAAAATATCTGGACGGTTGTGCCAACCACTGGATGCCGCAAGAAGTCAACATGAACCACGACATCGCACTTTGGAAGTCTGAAAATGGCTTGACTGAAGATGAACGTACCATCGTGATGCGCTCGCTCGGTTTCTTCTCGACTGCCGATTCACTGGTTGCAAACAATCTGGTACTGGCGATTTACCGTCACATCACCAACCCTGAATGCCGTCAGTACATCTTGCGTCAAGCATTTGAAGAAGCGATTCATACTCACGCTTATCAGTACTGTATCGAGTCGCTAGGTATGGATGAAGGCGAAGTCTTCAACATGTACCGTGAAGTACCATCAGTTGCACGTAAAGCGGCTTGGGGTCTGAAATATACCCAGTCTTTAAGTGACCCTACGTTCAAAACTGGCACACCTGAAAATGACCAGATTTTGCTTCGCAACCTGATCGCGTTCTACTGTGTACTTGAAGGTATTTTCTTCTACTGTGGTTTCAGCCAGATTTTGTCTATGGGCCGTCGTAACAAGATGAACGGTGTTGCCGAGCAATTCCAGTACATCCTGCGTGATGAGTCTATGCACCTAAACTTCGGTATCGATATGATCAACCAGATCAAGATCGAAAACCCAGGTTTATGGACGACTGAATTCCAGGAAGAAATCATCCAGATGATTCTTGAAGGCACCATGCTTGAAATCGAATACGCACGTGACACCATGCCACGCGGTGTACTTGGCATGAATGCTGCGATGATGGAAGAATACCTGAAGTTCATCTGTAACCGTCGTTTAGCACAACTTGGTTTGCCTGAACAATTCGCTGGTGTGAATAACCCATTCCAGTGGATGTCGGAAATGATGGACTTGCGTAAAGAGAAGAATTTCTTCGAGACGCGTGTTACGGACTATCAGACCGGCGGTGCGTTAAGCTGGTAAGAAATATAAAAAGCGTCACGCGACACATAAGTTGTCATTTGCGACAAATAAAATGTCATTGCGCGACACATAAGTTGTCATTGAGAAAATAGAGCCAGATGGCTCTATTTTTTACTCATACTTAAATTATAGTTTCCAGATATTTATATTCTTTGGTATCTCTAGAAAAAGAAGCTTTCAAATTATTGAGTGCTATTTCACTAATATTTTCATCCAAACTTTCAATTACTTTAATAACATCTCTTAATAAAATTTCACCTGAATATTTAGTGCCATTTAAGATTTCCACAACTTCTTTATATTTCAGCCATAAATCTTCATGTATTTTACTAACTGATGTATCAGCATCTTTTAATATTTCCCTTTTCAAACCACAATATACAAACCAAGTGTTTACAATCTTTTGAGGATCAAAAATAGGATGATCCTCTAATAACTTTCTAATCAAACTTATCAAAGCATCAGCTGATAAATCACTTATATCAACCCAACTAAACATTTCTAGAAATAGCTTTTGTTTATCTCTAAAGTTACTTCCTTGTATAAGGATTTTATCAAAAATACATTTAAAACCAGTATCCTCATAATTTTCAACATCTGATTTCCCTAAATGATAATTAATTAACTCCCCCAAAAAATCAAAACGTATACTTATATCAATAATTCCAACATTAAAAAAATTTACTATATGCTCATGAAACTCATCTTCACTTAAAATGTTTTTCTCATAAAGAAATTCCAATACATTAAAAATATTTCCGGAAGATACATTTGGATTCTGTTGTTTCACTAACCAAGTTAAATATAAATCATCAGTTAATAGCAAAACACTTTCATCGTTCAAATCACAGTCGTACTTAAAGTCTTTCTCTTCATCATCAATTAATTGCAATTTTTCTATATTATTTTGAATTGCTTTTAAAATATTACCAGATATCTGACTATTAATAGATATTGACTCATGAGTAGTAAGGTTTAAATTTTTAAACACTGAAGTAATAATAGAAAATTTCGGCAATATTCTTAAAAATTCATCTAAAATATTTAACTCATTTAGAATTAATAACGATGTTTCCTCAAATAAAATAATATCTGAAATATCAATCAATTTTATGAAGTTATCTTTTTCTATCTGAGGGGCATGAACGATTCTAAACTCAAGCTCTTCATCTTTAGAACATTTTGACAATATCCAAGTGGTATAAACGTCCCTTGTATTCTGTAAAAAATATCCACGCATGGAAAAAGGTATCGGAAGCTCCCTATTTCTCAACTTTTGTTTATTACTCTCCCACACTTCTTCTAATTCTGGAGTTACACCAGTCAATTGCCTTAAAGAAGCTAATAAAGCTTCACCATCTCCCTCAATATCTATACTTGCTCTTCTAAAAGCTGTGGAATTAGGAAAGGTCTCAAAATAATTATTACATCTTGCTTGATATTCTTTAAATTGTTCAGGACTATCAAAAGGAGCATATAGAATACATAAATGCAAATAATCTCCTTCTTGTTCGCAGTTAGCTTGATCTATTAATGCTCCATATTTCAAAATTGCAGCCTTTAGCTTTTCCCCATATTCAGGTCTATTGATATAGATCGCGATAAGTCGTCTGACAATTAAAATTATACTTTGAGCATTAGTTGAATTAGCCAAGTTTTCTTCAAGAAAATCGACCACATTATCAATTAGACCAAGAGAGAGAGACAACGAAATAAAGAACTCTTGTTCTTCTCTGCCAATATCTTCTGACTTTATAACATTTTCAATAGTCTTATAAGCAATCCCAACTTTACCCTGATTTTGCAAAGCAGCAGCTTGTACTAATTTCCACTTAGAAACAGCTACACCTTTAGCTATATTTTTCTCAGCTAACTTTTCAGCTTCCTTCCACCTTTCAGTAGTAAAAAATGCTTGAGCTAAATCCAAATATTTATTCTTACTAAGTTCTCTAATATTTAGAATATGCTCAGCCAGTTCAATTATTTGATGTGCAGTTGCACTATTGTGAGGATCTAAATATGGCAATAACTGTTCTGCAATAACAAATGGCTTATCTAGCTTCACATAAGTTTCATATAAATCTTGGGCAAATTCCTTACTCCGACTTTTATCCATATTGCATGCTGAAACAAACTTTTGGATAGCAAAAAAAGCTTCACCATTGTTTAATTTTCTAACAATATTTTCATATCTTACAACTAAAGCCTTTTGAAAAGTTGCTTCAGCTATTTCAATCCCAACACAAAAAATCGCTGGCGTATTTTCTCTCGGAGAAACTAACAGAATACTTTCATATTCTCCTATTAACTCTAAACATTGTTTCGATTTTCCAAGATGATAATATGAGAGAATCTTTATGCCACACTCATCAGCATCTAGATTATCTAATTTCCCTAACAACTCAGTTGTTTTTTTATAATCTCTAGAATTAAACAATATACGAATATAATGTTTTATTATTTCTGTATGATTAGGTCTTTCGATCAGAATTTCTTCTATATGAGAACATAACTCTGAAAAATTATTAAAATAACCATAAATTAAGCAACTGATATCCATTAGCATTGATACATCACTTGGATACCCTAATTTTCTCGCAGAATCCCATGCTTTTTGTATGAATACATAAGACAACTTCATTTCTTCAATATTATATTTCGGATGCCCTGTGAATGGTAAAACTTCTCCATGTATTCCCATCTGGTTTGAAGCTTTATGAAAATATCTGCGAGCAGCTAATGCATTAAAATCATATTTTTTTCTTTCACCAATCAACTCAAGTTCAATGTTTTTTTTAATGATTTCATCGAGTTCCTTATAAAGTTCACCGATAGTACATATAGCCATTTGAGCAGTGATCTCATTTGGATGTTTTACTTTTAATAGCTCTAAACCCTCTTTCGACCTTTTAAGTAAAGCAAGCGATTTTGCTTTAATAAAACATTTAGAGAAACTTTGATCATCCAATGTATTTACTAAATTCTCAAGTTCATCATTTGAAGGCATTGAGTCTAGCTTAAATCTAGATTGCAAATATGCTAACTGATAACGATCTTTTTTATTTTTCTCATATGCCATCTTGAATTGAGCTTCTGCTTCATCAGGAGAATATTCATAAGACAACAAATTACCTTTTTGATAATAAAATTCTGCGAGCTCATGAGCCGTAAAACTATTTATTTTAACTTGCAATTGATCTAATATCTGTCTTGCATCTTTTACTCTATTATTTGATAAAAAATCAGAACATAATTTCAATTCAGTGGCCACTTCACCTGTAGGATTATCAATCCACGGAGCTTCACTTTGTTTTTCTATACTCTTCAATAGAAGAGGTTTTTCAGTTATTGCATTTGTAAATAGCTCAATACTTTCTACTGATGTTTTATTTGGTATTTGAATCTTCTTTTTTAACTCTGCTACTGCAAATTTTTCTAAAATTCTGTTTGAATAATATTCATAAACATCTAAAGAGGTATGCAAAATGTTATTCACAGGAATTCTAATAGTAATAGTACTTTGAGTTTTTAACTTATGTTGATTTGTTGAAAACCATTCTTCTTCTAACCAAAAGTAATAAATTGGGCAATTAGGTAAATCCTCTTCATTTTCACTCAAATCAACTACAGCAACCATTACTAAAGGCTCTTGTTGATGATAATTATTTAGAGTAGATACATTAAAATCATATGAAATAGAAGTTTTATCAGCACTATAAGATGGAACTGTAGTACCTTTTAATTGTAAGTAAAAAGTATATTTTACATAGTTTTCATTGGATTTTAATTGAATTGTATAATCAATACCGAAATCAGTATCACCAGCTAATGGTGTTTCAATCCAAGATTTAGGCAATTTAATACCTAAGGCTCTTGCTGCCAAACGGCCTATTTCTTGACTGCGCCCCTCTTTTGGTAGATTTTCCATATTTTTGGAATCCTATCCTGACTCTTTAAGCTTTCAATTAATAGAATAATATCAAAAACAAAAACTTAATTGAGCTTTGAATCTCCATAAAAGTAAAAGTTTTTCATATTTATAAAGTGCATACAGCCTTAATTAAATTGAGGATACAAAGTGGACTTTATTTTAGTGATTTAGAAAGTTTGTTAGCTCTACTTCTAAAATTTTTAACCAATCAATCAATTCAATAACATCAAGTCTTCTTTCTAAAATTTCAACTTTGGAAACATAGGACTGAGGTTTATTCAAACAACGCGCAAGCTCTACCTGAGTCACATTTTTGGACTCACGCAGTTCTATAAGTTTCTTAATTAGGGTCTGATACCTAGGATCGTGTATTGAGCGCATGGCTCAATATCAGTTACAATTAAAAATATCCCAAAATAGGATATTTCAACTTAACCCTATCTGTTTATGGAAATTTTTCGTTTGGAAATTTAATGAATAGTAGTTTAGGAATTCACTGTGAAGCAAAAATTTTCTGTAGCTCAAATCAACGGCATTGTTAAAAAGCATTTAGCAGGTGCAACTATCGAACAAATTTGCCAAGAATACAAAATCAGTGTGGCTACTTTCTATCGTTGGAAAGCAAGTTACATAGATATTAATGAGCAAATACTGATTCGATTAGATAAATTAGAACAAGAAAATTTAGCTCTAAAGCAAATGTATGCGGAAGAAAAACTATCTAAGCGTCTAGAAATGTAGAGCTTTTACCCCCCTATTCTTTACGATCCAATAGCTCCCATTAAAAATTTCGAATGTAAATTTCAAAGATAATTTGCATTCGATGCAGTTCACATAGCATCTTTTTTCAGAACGTTACCCCCGTCCAATAGATTTAGAACTTGTGCTTCATGCAATAAATTTGATAATGCTCTAACACTTTCCTTTCTTGTAATACCTACTTTCCCCTTATCTTCCATTGATAACAGCAGATTTATCAAAATTCTGACATTTTTCGAAAAACTATCCACAAAATTTTTACCCAATACTTTCTCTGTTGAGCTAACTAAAGAGAAGATGTTCGAATTAATTAATGAAATAAAGTGCTCACGATAATTAAAAAATGGAAGTTCAGTACACATAATAAGTAAAGTCCTATAAATAGACTGACTTAATACAGAAGTATCCTCTTCCCTTTTAACAGCTAATTTAAAAAAAATTATCTGTGCTGCCAATGCATCCAATCCAGCTAAACACTCTAGCTGGCGTAATTTTCTTTTAGATAGGGTCGTGACTAATAAACTCCCACAATCGTATTTGTTAGCTTTATAAAGAATACGTTGGACTTCCCACGATAGATTTCTAAGCTCATCATTTAACAGCGAATCAATACTAATGGAGTTATTCATGACTTGCCAAAGAGTATGTTTAAGAAGCATAGAGCTGCCTTGTACATGAGATTCTGCTTGGCCTATAAGTATAGGACTTGGAGTATGTTTACCTAAGCGATAACCTCGCCATTTATTATTATGATAAACATCACCATGCTTATTTTTATTAAAAGCATCTGGCTCAATTACTTTTTCAATTTGATAATCTGAATTTTTAGATAAATTGACCCTGATATACCAATACCATAATGAAACTCGAATGATATCTAACTCACTTCTTTTTTCCATTTGTATATTTTGCATTTTTAGTCAGTCTCAAAAAAAATCCTACTTATGATTATTTCTAATTTAAAAACAATAAATTAGAAATTTGTATAGAGTAAAAAATTGAGCTAATTTTACTTTCTACAAAACTTTTTTTAAAAGATATATGCTTCTGTTGTGACAGGATAATACAAGAAGCCCTATGCAAAACCATTTAATAGTTGATGCAACAACAATAGAAAAAGAGCTATTTGACCGTTACGGCCCACTAATAGCTGATGATGCTCTAAGAATTGCTTTAGGTTACAAAACCACAGATGCTTTTCGTCAAGCATTAACACGTAAAACTGTTCCTATTCCTATTTTCACTTTCCCAAATCGTCGTGGAAAATATGCGTTAGTAAAAGATGTTGCTACATGGCTAGCAAACCAAAGAAACTCATCTTTAGATCCGAACCATAACCACTAAAGTTTCATTTTTCAAAAATTATTATGGAGTCATCATGAAAAACTAAACTAAAAATCAATAAAAAACGGACCCTAAAAGGATCCGTTTGTGACTTTATATAGAAGCATATAAAGACCTGAGAATCATAGTATCTTCTCTATATCGTCACCAGTCAAGTAAGTGCTATTCAATCGTAATAGTACAGATTAACTCATTCTCAAATATCTATTGAGAATAGGATTACTTCTGGATAAACAGATATGTCTTATAAAACAGTTTTTTCAAAAACTGATATTCAAATAAATATCCTTGAACAAATCAGAATTGCCTTTGAATCAACAGCAAATGTAGCAGCTACACTTCACGGGCAACGTAAAATCTTTCAAGGTGCTTTTGGCCGTCGAACTTCCCTATTCCCTAGTCAAAAGTGTTGCGGTGCAATACCATTAGAAAGCCGTCTTGAACTGGCACATGCGATACATTTAGAACAAGATCCCAACATCATAAATTATCGCTCACAAGCATTAAAAATTTTACTTATTAATGAACAATATTGTTTTCCAGATTTTTTAGTTAAAACAAAAAAAGGTAGTTATGAAGTTCATGAAGTCAAACCATCCATAGCATCACTATCAACAGATGATTTAAATCGCTTTGCAATACTATCTGATCTACTCCACTCGATTGATATTACTTTTAAGCTAATAGATCACATAGACTTACCAAGTGAATCAGAAATTTCTCAGCTACTTTACTGGTATCAAAGAGGACATCGATTCAATTGGAACACCCTCGAAATCAATTACGCCTTACGTCACTTAAATTTCGAAGAATTTGATACCTTACAACAAGTCTACAAAACACTTGAATCAATAGGTCTTAAACAAGAACTAGCTGATTATTTATTTTTTCATAAAAAAATTAAGCTCCGCTCAGAAAATATGAATAGTCGAAAGGTCTATTAATATGGAAAACTCTCTTTTTATACCTCAAACTGGTTTTCGTTTTTATTTTAAAGCACATCCCGACTATATTTTTGAAATCGGATCTATAACCTATAATGCTATTCGGTATGCTGCTATAGCCGGTGGAAAGCCATTTTCAATAACACCCAACGAATTCGAAAGCCGCTATAAATTAGGTGAAATTTTATGTGTCTTTGCACCTGAGAAACTCATAATCAACCCAAAATACAGTTTAGAACTTCATCGCAAAGAGCGCTATGTTGTCAATGCATTACAACTATTGGAGCACCCTACAAGTATTAATCTGCTTTCCGAATTAATCCCCCAAATAGCTTCCGATATTAATGACCTTAACCCACCTTCGTGCCGTACTGTGGCAAGATGGATCAATAAATATAAAAATTCTTCTCAGAATAAACTGTGCTTGCATAATAAACATTCAGGTAATCGCAGTTTACGATTCTCTCCTGAAATTTATCAAATTCTAAATCAAGCAATTAATGAAGTCTATTTAAAGCCTGAATACAGAAGTGGTAAAGACGTACAAGCCTATATGCTTGGTCGATTCATGGAGCAAGGCATCCCATTAGAACAGTTACCAACACTTCGTAGTATCCAGCGACATATCAAAAAATTGGATCCTTATATTGAATTTAAAATGAAAAAAGGGTCCAGAATAGCGAAGAAAAAATTTCAAGCTGCTGGCAAAAGTATCATTAGTCCATTCGCTCTTTATATGGTCGAAATTGATACACACTATTTAGATCTAATCGTTATTGATCCGAAGACGAAACTTGCCTTAGGCCGACCATTTCTCGCATGTGCAATTGACATCTACTCTAGAACCATTGTTGGTACTTATATCAATATGTACCCCCCTAGTGCTGCAACTACATTAGAAGTTATCAAAGACATGATTACTCGGCCAAACCAAAAGTTACCAGGAGGAATCCCAAGTATCGTCATTCCAGATAATGGTGTGGAGTTTAAAAATAATGCTCTTGAACGAGTATGTGAACAGCTGAAAATTACTTTGACTCCTTCCCAAGTAGGTACACCTAATAACAAACCTCATATTGAACGTTTTTTTAGTACGCTCACACATGGGATTATACAAAAACTACCGGGAACAACTTTTTCTAATCCAACGAATAGAGGTGAATACAATTCAAGTAAAATTGCACAATTAACTTTAGAACAATTAAAACAATATATAGATACGTGGATTCATGAGGTTTATCACCGATCTATCCATCACACGACAGGGCGTTCACCTATCATCATGTGGCAAGATGCCATTGAAGATATACGACCGAGTTTTCTTAAAGATATAGATGCAAAAATTTTATGCCGTAGGCCTATTGAAAGAAGCATTAATCACGGTCAAGTACGTGTAGACGGTATTAGTTATTTTTCACATGCTCTAACTACACTACAAGCTAAAGGCATAAAAAAAGTTACCGTGCTTATAGACGATTTAAATTTAAATGAAGTTTTTATCATTGATCCCAACAATAAAGATGTAATCATTCAAGCAGATTCAACCAATCAAGACTATACATTTGGATTAACACGAGTAACCCATCTTGAAGTTCAAAAACTAAAGAAAATCCAATCTCGATCTGATAAACAAAAAATTGGTTCGATGTCCGATTTATATTATCTGTATAAACTTATGCATGAGATTCAAACTAATCTTGTGAGACGAAAGCCAAGATTGAAACCACTTACTCTTGAGCTTCCCAAGCAGCTACAGAGGATCGAAGAACAACTATTCTCAAAAGACAAGGATATTGCTGAACAAGCTGTTTCCACAATAAATGTACCTACACCAATTAATCAATTTGGTTCATTGGAGGTTTTTAAACATGGAAAAATTTGAGAATCGTTTTGAACAAATTCGATCTATTAACAATATTGTTATTACTTCTAATGAATTCATGACCGCTTTCACAGGTATACAAGATTGTGTAAAAAGAAGTATTTCATTTAGTGAACCTGTTGGAAGTATGCTTCTTGCTGAAGGAGGTCTTGGAAAAACTACGCTCTGTAAAACGATCTTGAGTCTGATGCCTCGTACAGAAAAAATTGAGAAGGATCATAAGAAAAACATCATCCCTGTATGCTATGTAGAAGTACCATCGCCTGCCACAGTTAAATCATTAGCAATAACGATGCTCAAAGAGCTTGGTGATCCTACTTATGAAAATGGATATGGTACTACTGAATACTTAACTAGCAGGCTTATTTATTTACTCGCACAATGCGAAACCAAGCTTATATTCTTAGATGAATTCCACCATTTATTTGAGCGTAAACCGACATCTACAAGAATGAATCGGACTACAGGAAATTGGCTTAAAACGCTAGTAAACCGAACAGGGATTAGTTTTTGTTTAGTTGGTTTACCTGAGTTTGTCCCACTACTTCAAGTTGATAGCCAGATTGCACGTAGATTCCCATTCATCTACCACCTAAATCCATTAACTGTTGATCCTTCAAATGGCGGGAGCATGTTTGCATTTCTCGCTGAAGTTTCAAGAACGCTCAGTAAGCAAAATATCACTTTCTCACCAGCACTAGATAGCCAACTCGCAGGCATGCAAATTCAATTAGCTACGAAAGGCTATCACTCATATGTAATGAGCCTGATTAGGGAAAGTATTACACATGCTTTAAATGATAACAGGCAAGTCATAAATCCCAATGACTTCAGTTATGCATGGAAGTTAGGCATCACGTTATACATCAGTAAACAAAATAAAAATCCCTTTGAAATGAATATTTCGCAAATCGTTTCATTAATGAATTAGACATAATTATGCAAAATACTCTTTTAATACAAGCTATCCCTTATGAGGATGAGTCTGCGTGAAGTTTCTTATTAAGAACAGCGGAGCTTAACGCACACAGTTCAATTTTTAATTTGATCGGTAAAGAAAAATACAAATCCATCATCCATCAATCTTTAAATTATCATATTTCTGATATGACTCGCTTCACCTTAGTCTTAAAAGCATTGAATCTTGATAGTTCTTATAAATTTCTAGCTTTTGAAAGATCGAAGCCCACCTATAGATCTCCAATAATTATTGGAACAATTGAAGTTCCCCATGAATTAGTAGAAATTGAACTTTTACGCTACTGCCCTATCTGTCTTTCTGAAAAAGCTTACCTTAGAAAATTATGGACACTCAAACCAGTACACGCATGCCCAATACACTCTTGCTTGTTAATTTATTCTTGTCCTAACTGTAAGAATCTTCTTACTCCTAAAACAGGAGTTCGAAATTGTTCGAGCTGTGGTTTTAAATTAGATAAAGCACCCATAAGGGAAGCAAAATCAATGGAAAGTATCTATTGGTTTATTGATATTCTTAATCATAGTTCAAAGGAGCTGTTTAAAGAGTTTGCATCATGTTGGAAAGCTTTTAATGATTTTTTAAAATCTGATAGATCCAACACAAATGAAAATATTTTTTCTAAAGTATATGAATATTTTTCTGACCCTGACATTTCAGCATTAAAATTAAGTAAAGCTATTAATAGTAAAAGTGAGTATTCTCACCCTCGAATTCAATTATTACCATTTCTAAAGCATGAAAAGTTTTTCAAGAAACATATTGAAGTCACTGAAAAAAATTCATCAGAATATACAATTACTCAAAATAGTATTTCTAGAAGACTTAGAAATTATGAAATAAAACTGATCTTAAATATTTCTCGCTTTGAGCTTGAGAAATTGATAGATAGTGACTATTTAAACCTTGGCGATAAAGAACTCTATAAAGGATATATTGCTAGTATAGATGTAGAGCGCTTTCTAATTGGTGCATTTTCTCAGGCTAAATCTGCATCAGTTACCAAAATTGATGCACCAACATGTAGTGATAATATTCCATTAAAAGATGTGGCTAAGATCTTAGATATAAATTATGAAACTACTAGAAAACTAGCAAAAGCTGGATGGTTCAACTTAGAAAATACGCTTAAAAAGCCGCAGACTCTCAAAAAGTACTCAAAACAAAAGGTCAATAAATTCAAAAACAACTACATGCTTGTTAGTCCATTAGCAACACAGCTTGAGGTGTCTCCAACTAATCTAGTAGAAAAATTAGGGGCTTTAGGTATAACAGCTGCTCATGGCCCACACATAGATTCAACTGCAATCAATATTTTTTTAAAGACTGATGTCCAAAATATAAAGCCAGATGCCTTAAGCATGATTAAGGACTATCCAACTCGTTCTGGAAGGCACAAAAATGCCTTAAAAGATGTATCCCAAAATGCAGATTATTACTCTTTAAATGATTCTGCATCCATATTAGCAATCAGCTCAAATAAAGTTGCGGTACTTGTTCAAAAAGGGATTCTCAGGAAAAAGGAGAACAACCCTTTATATATTCAGATTGAAGCTTGGTCTCTATTAAATCTTAAAAACAAACTACTAAGCGAAGAATATATTCTTTACCTCGATGCAGCAAAGCTATTAAATTGTCCCATTAACTGGATGAAAAAATATTGGGTCGATACAGGCTTCTTAAACATTGAAGATTTAGTGTATTGGAAGCTTATCAATAAAAATGAGCTAACTGAAGTTCTGAGTTTAAAAGAAGAATTCATTACTGGTGCTGAGGCAAGCTCTCTTTTAGGTATGCGTCACTCTCATGTCACTAACTTACAAAAACAGGGTCTTATAAAGCCTCATTATTTTGGAAAAACAGATAAAAAAGTAAGGCTTTTTAAAAAGGCTGAGGTTTTAAAATTTTGTAATTCAATAGATTAATTTACATTTTTCAGATCCCATCTACTCCCTATGTGGGGATCTTCTTACAATTAAAATCGCTTCATTAGGCACCTCAACCTTAACTTTTATTTTAAATTCGTTTCCATTTTTGTCTTTGGTTTTAGCTGTGTATTGAATTAAAGCATTCTTACCAACCCCTTTTAAGAGTATTTCACCACCTTTTATCTCAACATATTCACCCCTTTTCTTCCCAATTTTTGACTCTGGAAAGAAATCTTTAAATCCATCTTTGATATAAATTAAGCTATTCTTTTCATCTTCTCGTACAGAACCTAGTACCGTATTAATAAAAATATTTTTCGATTTTTCAGCGTAAAATACATACACAGAACTAGGAACAAGTAGAATATAAAGTAGCATCATTGAAAGCCTGATATTCTTATTTTTATTTTCATCTTCTGTTAATTCCGCATTATTAGTCTTTAAGTTCTCAATGAATTTATCAATAAACACTTTTAAAATAATACTTAAAAAAAGTATTATTAATAAGCTTATTGATTTACCACTATAAAAAACAAAAATAAAAGCAAAACCAAAAGTGTAAAATAAAAATTTAATAAAAACCTTACTTAAACCATTTAAAAAGTTATTAATATTTAATTTAAAAAAGATTAGATCTATTAAGCATTCTGACAGCCTTCCTCGTAATGAAAATAAAACTTTAAAAAAACTCCATACCGCCTTCAGAAAAAACAATAAAACACTACCAAGCGCATAGTGTGAGCCTAAAAATAATGCATAGACGAATAAAAATTTTATTGTAATTAAGAAAAATAAAAGACCATCCCCTAATGATAAATCCGTAGGGAAGTAATCAATATACCAAAAATATAAAAGAATAAAACATATACCAACACCTATAGTAAATTTAGCAATAAACCCACTGTTATCAACAATGAGCTTAATTTTTTGCAATAAAAAAACAGTGAAATTCACATACCCCTCATTTTATATTTTAATTAATAAAAAATAACTTTCTGAAATTGAATATCCAGATCAAGTACCAATTAGATCCTAGCTAATACAATACAAATAATAAGCTCAAATTTTAAGAGTTGTTATTATTACCAATGTTTTAATAGTTGCTCACTAAAAATTCATTCATCTTTAGAAATGATCTGAGCGGAAAATACTAATAGTAATTCGCTAATCAGTATTTAGAGAAATTTCAACATTCAAGCCATTGAAATTGCTATACTTAACTTACCCCAACAAACTGGAGCTTAGTTTAAGTATTTACGCAGTATTCTTTACAGACTCAATTACTATTTTAAGTTCATCAGTAAGATTTTTCTTTAATTCTTCCAACATTTGATAACTTATAGTTGTATTCCTACGAATCATAACTTTCTCATCCGTCATTTCTAGCAATAATTTATCATTCATATGTTCATTCAAAGCTATTTGAAAGTCCATCTCATTTTTTCTTGCAGCCAATACAACCTGTTCTTTGTCATTAATTACCATAAAGGTAATTGGGTTATTTAAAACCAGTTCTTTCAATCCTTTATCAAATGACATAAAAAAAGGAATAAATATTGAACAAGAATTTGAATTTGTGGCTAATGATTCAAAAGCTCTCATATGAACTAAATCCCAAGACATACTTTGATCAATTTTCTCAAATATTTTTTTAGATATATTAGTAATAGCCCCCCAAAAAGGTGGCTTAACTTTTGAATAAAAAAATTGCCAAGCCAAGTTAAGCTCATAATTTGGTAATTTATTTAAAACATTTATACAAAACTCAATTAAGCTTGAAAAATTACTGCTAGCATCTTCAGGATTGGAAATATATAAAATAGCAATTTTATATAAAATACAATTATTAAATAGAGCCTTATATTCAAAAGATTTAATTGCACTATCAGTCATATAGCCTTGAATATCTTTCTCAGCTTCATCAACTATTTCATTCCATGGCTTTGTAGTTAACTCTTTTAATGGAGTATTTTTATCTTTTTCAAATTTATTCCAGTCGATGTAATCCAATGCTTTAAATGAAGCAATCGTATCACGAGGTCTATCATTTTCAGGACAATTTCTACGTAATCTCACGTTTTCAATAATCATTGGGAATATATCAGTTTGAATTGATAATTCTTTTTTTAAAAAAATAAAATTTCTTATTAGCTCTTTATCTTCATCTCTTATATTGCTTCCAAAAAAAATATTTCTTAACTTTTCAGCAAAATTAGAATCATATGAAAATGACCAATCTATTGGTACAATTGACTTACCACCAGTTAAATAACTTTGCATAGCAATTTCAGCAGAAGTAATAAAAAAATTATCATGCTGAAAAATAGATACTATTATTGGACATTTTTTCTTAATAATATCTAAATCAAGATCGAGGCGTGCACCTCCGTCTTTTGGTGTTGACATAATAATTCTAATATTTTCAAACTCTTTAGATCTTCGTTCAGCAATATGATCTAATTTAGAGTTATTTTCCGTCAGTATTGCTCCATATATTTCATCGATTAAAGGGAGCGAAGATAAATCATTTTTTTCCATATTTTTATACCTAATATAATGTAAAAGTATCTTTACAGTATTTACATAAATTTAATTACAGGATCAGTTAATTCTTAATTTCTAAAGAAAGATTTAATAAATCTCCAAAGCTTCAATAACCAGCTATCTCGATCTGGTAAAGAATTAACTTCCTGCTTATTCTTACTAGCAATATAATTTTGTTTATCAAACCTATCTTTTGTTTGGATGTTGGCAATTCGCCTTTGTGTAAATCTATTAGCCCAAATCACTCGATTATTCGTAATGAAATAATGTGATTTACAACGATAGTTCCAGTTCCCTATAGATGGTCTAAGTGAAACACTATTCATATCTTTTTTCAGTTGCCAATCGACTGGTGAAAGAGGAGTAACCACCTCCTCACCACACCCGCAACAACACTTATGAATAGCAGTTTGATAAACCTCACTGATATACAGCTTACCCTCTTCAATAGTATCGGGAATAAACTCTACATAGACTGGTGTAATCTTTTTAACTGCCATTTACTATTCCTCAGGGCAATCATCACGTGTCAACGATTGGAGAGGAATTACCAGATTCAAATTATGGGCATTCAGTTGATCAAGATAGAATCCCATAAATTGTTTCCACCGCATTACAGCTAATGCAGCATTTAATGCATTAAGATCAGCAACTTGAATATTGCTACGATAGATAGCTTCTTCATTATCATCCTCTAGATTTAACCGTGATGGTAAATGACTATTCAGAGTATGAGTTGCCAAAGTAACGCGACATGTACCTCTTAACTGTGGATCCCCATCCAAACCATTAGCGACCTCAACCCCCATCCCAACATCAATGAATGGAATACCTTTTTTAACGAGATGATCTGTAATTACTCGCCGAGCTTTTCCATTATCTACAGCAACAAAAACAAATGTACATTCATCCAATTCATGTACATTCTGCTCATCTAAGAAGTAATCATGAGTAAAAATTCCCTCTCTCATCGCTGAATATATCTCACGAAAATATTCAACTTTCTTAGGGAAAGCTTGAAGTTGCTCTAATGATGCTGCTCCAGGGGCTCTAAACGCATTATGTGGTTCAAAGTTATCAGCATCAAATAAGTGAATCTCTTGAACTGGAGTTTTAGCAAGCAAGTCCAAGATAAAACTTCCTGTACCTCCAACACCGACAATACCTATACGAGAATCTTCAAGCTTCTGGGTGATAGCAGTAATACCTACACGAGATGATGCTGTATCTGGATAACAAAATACTGAACGTTCATCACGTTGACCATGTACTACACCAGTACGACCATCAGCATTTGCATCAACAACACGAGCTTGGCTAACGAACAATGTGTGATAATGAACTACCTTGTCATAAAAATTAGTGAAAGATTGACCATTTGGCTTATTTGATAAGTAATAATCCACATTAAAATCATCAAACAGAGTTATTTTTCTCTCACTATTTACAACCTCAGACATTTCCTTACCAGTTGCATCATGGGGATATTCTCCCTTGAAATACATTGTATGGTCTTGAGGCTGTGTTTCAATTTCTCCATTTTCAACAAATGGACAAACTAAAGTCGCTAATTTTACTTCACGTGACTGATTGAGGTAAGGAATGGAGTGCACCAGCAAATGCTGGCGCTGGATATCAATTTCAAAACCTTCTTCAATCAATCGCTGTACTGATGGATTAAGAACGGTTTGTTTTATTGACATCGAATTTCATCCCATTTCGAATAGCTACTGACTGCCCCGCAACCAAAGTCCCATCTGGTGTTTGTGGTCCAACATATGCGACTGTATATACAATATTTGGATCAACTTGACCTGGAAAAGCTAGCTCAAGGACTTCTTCATAACTAATTCGCTCGCCATATACTTTTTTAGGACGAGCATTAACGATAATGTTGACGAACTTGTCTTGATTACCTTTACCACTTTCTGAATGTTGTGACATTGTGCCATTCCTTCATTATTTACTGGCAAGGTCCTTTTATTACGGTTATAATTATCTTCGCCAAAAGAAAACCGTTTAGACCTTGTAATTTAATTTTTAATTAGATTTCTCTAACTAAACACTAAAGCCTCGATGTATCTTCATTGGGGCTTTTTTAATACTCAAATAAACTAACTCATGAATGGTACCTCCTTTACTTAAAAAATTTTCAATTCACTCTTTCAACAATTGACAACTGTTAAAGAACAATTCTTGATCACCACTCATGATCACATAATCATTTTGATCATGTCAAGTGGTAATTTTGATTACTCCATGAGATAGTAATGATCGTATATAATTACTTAGTAATGTCAGAGGTTTTATACAATGGAAGAAAAAAAAATTAATAAAAACTTGGAAGAAAGACTAAGATTTATAGAGTTAACTTTAAGGTTTAAAGGCTGGTGCTCTAGATCAGACCTAACAAGAAAATTTGATATATCATTACCAGCTGCAACTCGGGATTTCAGAGAGTATAAAGATTTATGCCCAAACAATTTGAGTTTTAATGAAGTTGAAAAGCATTATGAAATTAATTTGCATGAGTTCGTTCCTCATTTCCCAATCAATTTTAAAACAGCTGTAGGCTTCATAAGAAATAGTACTAACTCAAAGACTATTGGGCTAAGTGAATTCGACTCTATTCAATCACCTCCAAGACTTTCTGAGCCTGATTTAGATGTTCTGTTAAAAATAACTAGAGCAATTTTGGGTAACACAATTATAGAGGCTGAATATTTCTCAGTAGATAATGGTTTTTCTCACAAAAAACTTGCCCCACACTCCTTAATAGACAATGGGTTAAGATGGCATGTAAGAGCATATGATTACGAAAAATGTAGATTTGCTGACTTCGTTTTGACACGATTTAAAAATGTGCAAGAAACCAAAATAAAAGTAGGAAAAAATGAATCTAGATCGCAGGATAATCAGTGGAACCGACTTGTTAGATTAGAACTCGTTCCTCACCCTAACCCTAAAAATGTTCAGTGCCCTGAAACATTAATGCATGACTATAATATGGAAGATGGTGTAAAAGTAGTCGAAGTAAGAGCAGCTGTCGCTGGTTATTGGTTGCGTCTATGGAATATTGATTGTTCAACTGACCACCGCTTAACAGGGAAAGAGTTTCATCTTTGGTTAAGAAATTCTGTTGCGTTGTATGATGTTGATAGTGTTTATCTTGCCCCAAAGTAAAAATGTGAATTCAATTAACTTAATGTAAAGATATCTGCATTTTAAATAATAGCTATGTATTCGATTTCAGAAAATGACAATAGATGTGTCGTTTTTTTCATAAAATGTCACTAGTTGCGTCGCATTCTAGTGTCATTATGAGTCGAAAGATTTCTAAGTTATTGAATTTAGGTATCTAAAAATGACAACTTATGTGTCGCATGACGAAAGCGGAATCATTAGGTTCCGCTTTTTTTATACGAATAAAAATAATGGTGAATAAAAATGAGTAAAGGTAAAAATCAACATGTCGTCCCACATTCTAATGGATGGGCTGTTAAAGGTGCCGGCAATAGCAAAGCAACTAAAGTAACATCTACCCAAGCTGAAGCAATTAAAATTGCTGAAAGCATTGCTCGTAATCAAGGGTCTGACACAAAAATTCATGGTACAAATGGACAAATACGTTCCGGTAACAGTTATGGTAATGATCCTTATCCACCGAAAGATACAAAATAATCCGATTCTAGATCCCGCTTCAATAGCGGGATTTTTTATCAAAAGATAAATATATTATAAAAAACAATATAAATACATAGACTTAATAATAATTAATTAGTTTAATTTTTAAACCATTCTGCTATGATGATACTAAATTTATAACGCATACTACAAAAATAGAGGCTAATAATGAAAGGAACAATTCTGGATTTTTCAATCCAAAGCAATACAGGCATTATCAGTGGTGATGACCAAAACCGCTATAATTTTACTGGTGCGGAATGGCGAGGACAGCGCCCGCCTTCACCTGGCGAACATGTCGATTTTGCGGTTGACAATGCCGGTAATGCCTCGCAGATCTATATTGCCCTCAACCGCAACAGCACCGTTCAGAACCTGTCTGAACAACTGGATAGAATTTCAAACCAGAATCAATCTGAAGAACAATTTAATATGATTGACTGGTTTGTAAAATGTCTGAAAAATTATGTCACCTTTGATGGACGTGCACGCCGTAAGGAATTCTGGTTCTTTATGTTGGTTTCTTTCATTTTGGGCATTATTGTTCAAATCATTGATGCAATACTCGGTACCGACAAAATGCTGAATGGACTATTAAATTTGGCATTATTCCTACCAAGTCTCGCCGTAGGTGCCCGTCGTTTACATGACACAAATCGATCTGGTTGGTGGCAATTAATCGGATTAACAATTATTGGTCTTATTCCTCTTATTATCTGGTGGGCTTCAGACACCAAACGGGAAAACAATCAGTGGGGACAACCCACTAAATAAAGCAGATCAAAAAGGGCGATATCGCCCTTTTCTCTTATCTAAAATTCATCAACCATCAACCATCAACCATCAACCATCAACCATCAACCATCAACCATCAACCATCAACCATATTTTCGGGCAAAATCTTCATCTGAAGTACACAAATAAATAATGAACTCAATGAAAGCGACAAATGCAGGAATGAAGGTCCAGCAGAAAATCAGATAAACAATGCCCCAGCCAATTTGCCCCAAATAAAATTTATGAATACCAAAGCCACCGAGGAAAAAAGCTAACACTGCAGCCACAACCCTGTTTTTCTCGCCCACCTGATTGGTAAATGTAGAGGCTGAACTCAGGACATAAATGTCGTTGGCCTGACCGGTTCCATCCACAGTAAAATCGACTTTCTGCCCCCGGGCAGGTGAAATCTGCCCACGCCAGCTTGCCCCAGTAAAGTGATAGCGGTTCTGGTCATCACCACTAATCACTCCACTATTACTTTGAATAGAAAAATCTAATATCTGACCTTTCATATATTTCCTTGTTTTTCTTTATATTCACTTTGAATAGTAAGTGCATTTGATTAAATTTAAAATAATTATCAACTCATCCCTTATGCTAAAAATATGCAAAAGCCCCAGACTTTGCTCGTCTGGGTCATGGATGCATAATTTCATCTATTAAAAATACTTATCGCAATTCGATCTGATTGATTTGTTCAAGGCTCTGCACTGCAGCAGAAAAGTCCAAAGTACTGGCCTGCTCTTTTTGAATTCGGGCAAATTGATTTTGGATTAATTGCATACTCGGAAGCTGTAGCGATTGTTCCTGAATGAGATCCATCGCAATGCCAATGTCTTTCTGCAACAAGTCTAAAGCAAAGGTTTTATCAAAACTGCGATTCAGCACTCGCTGTGCCATAATATTTTCCGACATGCTGCTTTTACCGCTGGAATGATTGATACAGTTCAAAGCCGCAGATAAATTGACACCTTTCGACTTCAGCACGGTTAAACCTTCAGCCAAAGCCCACAAATGCGTTGCCATTAAGGTATTGTTAATGGCTTTGACCGCAAAGCCCGAACCACTCTCCCCTACATATTCAATCAGACTCGAAAAGGCTGCAATGATGGGTTTAGCTTTTTCAAATGCATCGACATCACCGCCCACCATCACAGTTAAAGTGCCTTTTTCCGCACCGATGGTTTGTCCTGAAACCGGTGCATCCAGATATACAACACCGAGTTTTTTCAAGCTTTGCATTAAATTCTGCGCCGATTGTGGCACACCACTGGTGCAATCTATCCAGATACTGCCTGACTTGGGAGGATGTGCTGCAATCAACTGCTCAACATCGGCACTGGTCGGCAAACAGGAGAAAATAAAATCGGCCTGTACCGCCTTTTCAATCTTTACGGATTGGGTTTGAAAAGTTTCGGCATGTTGATCCGCCTTGGATCCGGTCCTATTCCAGACCGAGACTTCATGTCCCAGTTGAGGAAGGTGGGAGGCCATATGCCATCCCATTGCCCCTAGTCCAATAAATGCAATTGTATGGCTCAAAATACACTCCTATTGGTTAACCACAGGTGTTACTGAATTTTCGCTATCGAGGCTGACTGAATCTTGTTTTTCTTCGCCACGACTCAAAAACAGGTTCAGCACAATCGCCGCCAAAGTGGCTGTACCAATACCGCCCAAATCAAATGAACCGATATGCAGACTAAAGTTCCCTGCACCCATAATCAGACTAACGGCTGCAATAATTAAGCTGCTGTTTTTGGTGAAATCGATTTTGTTATCGACCCAGATTTTGGCACCGGCTACGGTAATCAGGCCAAACACCACAATTGATGCACCACCCAACAATGCCACAGGAATGGTACTGATTACCGCACCAAACTTTGGTGACAAACCCAACAAAATGGCAAATACACCCGCCACTACAAAAATAGTGGTTGAGTAAACTTTAGTGACGGCCATGACGCCAATATTTTCCGCATAAGTGGTCATGCCTGTGCCACCCACCGAAGCCGACATGGTAGTACATACCCCATCTGCAAAAAATGCACGGCCCATATACGGTGACAGGTTTTTACCGGTCATGGCTGAAACGGCTTTAAAGTGCCCCAGATTTTCAGCGACCAGAATAATGGCAACAGGTGCAATCAATAACATCGCATTGGCGTTAAAGACCGGCGTTTGGAAAGTTGGCAGACCAAACCAGGCAGCATTGGAAATGATGGAGAAATCAATCGGCTTGCCCAAACCCATGACATTGGCCAGCAGGAAATACACCAGATAAGAACTGCACAAACCAATCAACAATAGCAGACGGCGCACCATACCGCGGGTAAACACGGCGACAACACTAATGCAGATAATAGTGACCACAGCCATCCAGGTATCAAAACTATTGGTGGACACGCTCTTGATGGTAACTGGCGCCAAATTCAGACCAATAATCATCACAATCGCACCGGTCACAATCGGTGGCATCAGCTTTTCAATCCAGCCGGTTCCGGTTTTCATCACAACCAGACCAATCGCCGCATAAACCAACCCACAAGCTATGGTTCCACCCAGTGCCAATCCGATATTCGGATTGGAACCTGCACCCGCATAGCCCGTTGCCGCAGCCACTGCGCCAATAAATGCAAAACTTGGTCCCAGATAACTCGGCATCCGTCCGCCGGTCATCAGGAAAAATAAAATGGTGCCAATCCCGGTAATAAAGATCGTCAGATTTGGATCGAAGCCCATCAGCAAAGGTGCAAGTACTGTTGCGCCAAACATTGCAAAAGCATGTTGCAAACCCAAAACCATACTTTTGCCAGCAGGCAAATATTCATCAACCTGTACAGGCATTACATCTAGATTGCCTTGATAAGGCTTAAATTTCGGAAACCATGATTCTTTTTTTTGCATGGGTTTCCCCTCCCCTTAAATTAGGAATATTGGATCAATTCATTGGTTGCGGCTCACAATAACTACGGTTGAAATACATTAATGCATTACCGCCCTGATTCTGTTTCATGGCCTTGACCTGACAAATCAGAACGTCGTGACTACCTACCGACATGCTCTTCACCACTTCACAGTCAAATGAAACCAAGGCATCTTCTAAAACCGGTGCCTGTGTGATCAGGGTTGACCATATTCCACGCAAGAATCGTTCTGCCATAGGTGTTTTGCCACCAAAAGCATTGGATAATTCTTTTTGATGAGCCGCCAAGGTATTTACACAAAGTACCTGATTACGCTTAAAAGTTTCAAATACAGATGCTGAACGGTTCAAACAGACCAGTAATGTCGGTGGGCTATCGGTGACACTACATACAGCCGAAGCGGTAAACCCTGCCTGACCTGCTGCACCATCGGTGGTAATCACATTCACAGCGGCACCCAAATTACTCATGCCTTGTCTAAAAGTTGCCTGATCAATTTCTGTATGTGCTTCATCATCAGCTATTTTAAAACTTTGGGCATGTTGTAATAAATCTTTTCCAGATGGAACGGACATCAGTTTACTGTTCATCACCTTCTCCATCACTGAAATCCGCTATTGATCATACAGTGCAAATTTCAGTGTTGCTGTTTTTAATTACCCAATCAGCTTGATGCTTGGGTAGAAAAATATGTAATTTACACATGGGCAACCGAAGCGATTTCTACCAACGCATCGGGGTTGACCAGTCCTGTTTGCACGCAGTAACGTGCCGGTTTATCCCCCGGAAAATATTCGGCATACACGCTATTGACTGCCGCATAATCCGCCCAGTCCTTGACGAATACATGATTAAAGGTTACGTCATCCATTGTGCCACCGGCCGTTTCTATGACTTTTTTGATGGTTTCCAGAATATGACGGGTCTGTGCTGCCGCATCGCCGACATGCACCACATTGTTATGTTCATCAAACGCTAAAGTGCCGGAAACGTACACAATATTGTCCGCTTTGGTTGCCGGTACGTACGGTGCCAATGGTTTGCCTGTTCCTGCAGGTAAAATAATGTCTTTAGGCATGTGTTTTCCCCTATAACGACTTAAGCTGATTTTTCTAAGAGGTGTGATTTGAATTGAAATGTTTCAACAAAATTCTGTGTAGCTGACACCCAGCCAAAAAAAGTTTTAATGTTATACAGGCTTGCTACATGCGCTTCCGGAGAACCGGCCTGATAACAGGCATCTGCCAGCGCCACGCCGAAATATTCCAGAAAAAAGCCATCTCTTAAGGTCGATTCCACACAGACATTAGTGGCAATTCCGACAAACACCAGATTACGAATCCCTTTACTACGTAACATGCTGTCCAATGCCGTATTAAAGAAACCGCTATAACGGGGCTTTTCAATCACAATGTCTTGTGCCAAAGGTTGCAGCTCATCAATCAGCTCAAAGTCCCAACTGCCTTTAGCCAGTAATTTTCCCTGTAATTCAGGATACTTACGCATGGTTTTTAAAGCATTGGATTTATGAAAATTGGGCGAATTGATCCCGCCCGCTTCCACATACTGATCATCCCAACCATTTTTGAAATAAATCACCTGAATGCCAGCGGCATGCGCTGTATCCACTGCCTTTTTAATATTCTCCACCACCGGCTTGGTTTTAGACACATCAAAACCGGCCAGATCCAGATAGCCCCCTTTGGAGGTATAGGCATTCTGCATGTCAATTACAATCAGTGCGGTTTGCTCGGCTGCAAGCTGGATCGCTTCCGGTTCAGCCTTTAACACTTTTCCTGTTCCGACGGCTTGGGTAAAGCCTGTACAAACCACATGTTCTAAAAATTCATTTGGGTTCATGCTGACTTCTCCAAGGCTGTGGCTGGAGCGGTTACACCTTGGACCACAACATGTTCACGACATTTCATTAACGGTTGAATTCTTTGACCAAAATCCTCTACTCCTTGAATAAAATCATCAAAAGTTAACAGGATGCCTTCGGTACCTTTAATTTCGCCAATTTCATCCAGCATTTTCGCGACATTTTCAAAAGAACCGACAATCGTGCCCATATTGATATTGACTGGAGATACACTAGAAGCCATTTGGCGAATATTGGTATCGGTACCAGATTTGGTATCCAGACTGCCTTGATTCATCAGCCAGTTAATGGCTTCTACATCTGCTCCCTCGTTATAGCTTTGCCATTTGGCAAAAGCTTCTGCATCGGTTTCTGCAGCAATCAGCATAAATAGCACATAAGTTTGCACATCACGCCCGGTCTTGTCGGTTTGTGCTTTTAAGCGGTCATTGATGTCTGCATAGGCAGTCGGCGTATTTAAACCTTTGCCAAAAACAAAATTGTAGTCTGCATATTTGGCCGAAAATGCCAGACCTGTATCCGACTGTCCGGCACAGATGATTTTCATATCGGCTTGCGGTCGCGGGCTGACCCGGCAATCTTCCATTTGAAAATGCTCACCCTTAAAGTCTGATTTTCCAGTCGCCCAAAGTTCACGTAAAATTTCTACATACTCAGACAGATAATCGTAACGTTTGGCAAAGTATTCATCGCCCGGCCACATGCCCATTTGTTGATATTCAGGGGCTTGCCATCCCGTCACCACATTTAAACCAAAACGGCCATTGGAAATGGAGTCAATGGTAGATGCCATACGAGCTACAATCGCAGGTGGCATCACCAAAGTTGCCGCAGTGGCATAAATTTTAATTTTGCTGGTTACTGCCGCCAGACCGGCCATTAAGGTAAAGGTTTCGAGGTTATGATCCCAAAATTCTGTTTTCCCGCCAAAGCCACGCAACTTGATCATGGAAAGTGCAAAGTCGAATCCATAATGTTCTGCACGCTGTACAATCTGCTTATTCATTTCAAAACTCGGTTTATATTGTGGTGCATTTTCCGAGAGCAGCCAGCCATTATTCCCGATTGGACAAAAGACACCTATTTTCATTTTCGATACCTCTTTTTTACCATTTGGTTATAAATACACTTCAGGTAATTAACCTGTTTTTTCATAAAAATTATTTAGCAAATGCTATGCCAAATAATTTTAATCATTAATTATCAAATATTTATAATTATTTTATTTTAACAAATAGTAAAATAAACAGTTAAATAAATGCACCTTTATTAGCCATCATGGCTCCAAAAAAATGCATGGTTTGAAAAAACCGTCAAATTCAATTTGCCTTATATTCAAGCTGTCTTTAATAAAATGGATAAAAAAACCGTGATTTTAAACAATCACGGTGAGCTAGGAGGATAAGAAATTATCGAGAAATCCGTTGCAAATTTTATTAACAAGCCAGTTTCATTTACTCAAGACGTTACTTGCAAAAAGTGTTTATGCAAAAATTCAAGCATGGTTTTATTCAGTAATTCAGGCTCGGTTTGCGTGGAAGCATGGGCTCCAGTTGCAAGAATACTTAAACATCCATGTCCAAGCCGCTGCTTTAAATCACTCGACTTGTGTACAGGAACCAAAAAGTCATCCTGATTGGCAATCAAATGCAACTGACTGTGTTGCAAGGCCTGTATATGCTGCTCATTAATTTTAAATTGTTGTGCTACCTGAATTCGCTTGAGTACATTTTGCGGCGGCGGAAAATCCGCGAGTTGAATATCCTCCAAAGTCTTTAAATGCTGATGATGTTTTGAAATCCAGCTCGGTGGATATAAAAACAGTCCCTGCGCCCTGACATAAGCATCAGAACCCGCTGACTTTAATAGAAGAGTCCGTGCTTCAAAGCATTTTTGCGTATGTGGGTCGAGTTCGTCCCAGCAATTGATACAGGTCAGGCTGAGCACTCTCAGCTCAGATGAATTGAGCAATAACGCTAGCTCTGCACCAATAAAACTGCCAATTGCATGTCCCACAAAATGAAAATGCCGAATTTTTTCTTGCCTGATAATTTGCAGTAACTGCTGGGCCAGATGGATAATGTTGTAATCATCAGGCAAAATTGCTGAATCCGCATGACAGCCCTCCTGATCATACGTCAAAATATGAAAATATCGCGTGAATGCATCAATTTGAGGGCGCCAGAAACTGCCATGCCCGCCCAAACCGGAAGAAAAAATTAAAAAATCGGCGGCTGAATTTTCTGTGCACAAATGAATTTGATAGTTCATTTTTTACCATTTATTCAAATAATTTAAAAAATAAACAGCAAGTTTTATGCCTGAAAAATCACATCAATTCAGCCTGTCTGATTCTTGGAAACCTTGGCTTGCAAGGCTCATAGAAAAAGTAAAATTTTATGCAAAATAAACAAAAGAATAATTTGGCTCTAAACACTGAATAACAGGATTTACTTTCATACTCAAATCTACAACAAAAATAGATAAACCCAAGAAAACTCAAACACTTAAAATAGATAAACACAAAAATAGATACCAGAAAATAACTTGCTAAAACAAGGATTAAGAATTTAAACACAACTTAATTGGAGGAAAATTTATAGCATTCATAATGCAACACCTGTTTCCCCATACAGCAGTCATTATGAAAAAAATAGCCATCATGGCCCTATCTCTACTTTGCTTGAAAGGTGATGATGAATGGACATACCTACTGAATATCCGCTATTTCAATGCCATTATCTGCCCCGTTATTTAATTGGGTTAATCTTTATTCCTTCTATATTTATTGTTTTAGCGCAGCACTCGCTCAGTAACTTCAATATGATTAAAGATTTCAGTAGCCTGATTCAATACTTATTGCATCAATCCATGCCGGGTTGGTTGATGCTGGCACTCTTCATCATGCTGACATTGATTGCAATCAATATGAAATTGGTCATCACCCGCCAAAGCATATCCATACAAAGTTTTGGCATAAAGTTAAGCAATCTGGTACAGCGCAACAGGCTTTTAAAGACCCAGCTTTATTCCTCTCACAGCTCAAGGTATCGCACATATAAGCCCTTCGCAGCAAAAGCATTCAGCCAAGAACAACAGTGGAAAGTGAGTAGTCTCGGCTTTATTTTAAAACCTGAATTTCGCAAGCAATATAAAATGACACATATTGATCTTAATATGTTCGATAAAGACAACCGAAAAAAACTGATTCAGATTTTGGCGCAACACTATGATTTAGACCCTAAATTTTTTTTAGGTAGAGCACAACTTGCCAGACAGAAATTACAGCACAAGCTTCGATAAAAAAGCGCTCTCGGCGCTCTTTTATCAGGTTCTACTTAAGTCGGGATACGCAGTACCTGCCCGGGAAAAATATCATCAGCATCTTTTAACAAGGGACGGTTAGCCTCAAATATTTTGTTGTATTGATTGGCGTCACCATAATATTCTTTTGAAATCTTGGACAAGGTATCACCCGATTTAACTGTATAGAATTTACTTTCCGGAGCAGGTGTTACCACGGTCATTTGGTCATCTACTTTAGCCACATGATCGACATTCCCTACAGCCAGGACAATTTTTTCGCGGTCGGCCTGATTTTGTACCTGCCCTTTAATGGTCGCCAGATCGCTGCTGCTGTTATAACTCACCGATAAACCGGTCACTGGCAAGCCTAAAGCTTTAATATGCCCCAGAAGCTTGTTTGCGATTTCTTGTGCAGAAGGTTCTGCTGGAGGAGTTGAAGCGACCGGAGCTGGCTGAGGTTCTGCTGGTGCCGTATTTTTTTTACCAATACCTTTTACAAAATCAAAAAGACCCATTGTATTTCTCCATCATTATTATTTATGCAATTTGAAATAGCGTCTTTTTTTATACATAAAATTAATTCAAAGAAAGGTTGTCTTTGGTCCAGCAACAGTAAAGATATGTAATTATCATTTTGATGAGTAAATAAAAAAGCCACCTAAAGGTGGCTTTTTTATATTCAGCAGAGCTGAAACAACAATTAACCTAGTTTCTTAGAAACATAGTCAATAGCTGATTGAACAGTTGTGATTTCGTTAGAATCTTCATCAGGGATAGTGATGTCAAAATCATTTTCGAAAGACATAACAAGCTCAACTAAGTCCAAAGAGTCAGCACCTAAGTCATCCATAAAAGATGCTTCGTTTTTGATTTCTTCAGCTTTAAGACCAAGTTGTTCTGCAACCGCTTGTTTGATACGTAGTTCGATATCGCTCACAGGAATTCTCCTCATTGCTTGTGGCGTTTTTAATGCCGTTAGTTTAATTGAATATCTTATTTTTGCAAAGTTTATACTTGAGCTTAGCTCATGTATAAACCGCCATTTACATGTAAAACAGTACCAGTGATATAGCTTGCTTTATCGCTTGCTAAAAAACTCACGGCATTTGCGATATCTTGTGGATCACCTAAACGGTTTAATGCCACTTGATCACTCATTTTTTTACGAATGTCTTCGCTTAATTGATCCGTCATTTCTGTTGCAATAAAGCCAGGTGCCACAGCATTCACGGTAATTTGGCGGCTGCCCATTTCTTTTGCAAGACTTCGACCAAACGCTTCAATGCCTGCTTTGGCAGCAGAATAGTTGGCCTGCCCCGGGTTTGCAAAGTGTGCTACAACAGAACTGATATTAATAATGCGGCCAAAACGTGCTTTAGTCATGCCCTTTAAGACACGCTTAGACAGACGGTATACGGCCTTCAAATGAATATTGAGAATATCGTCCCAATCATCTTCAGACATACGCAGTAACAAATTATCTTTGGTAATGCCAGCATTATTCACTAATACAAGAACTGGACCATATTTTTGTTCAATATCTGTAACTAGTGCATCAATGGCTGCCGCATCACGTACATCCAGTACTACACCCGCACCATTTTCAGCAAAACTTGCAGATAATTTTTCTGCGCCCGCTTCTGAAGTGGCGGTTCCCACTACAAAATAACCGTCTTGAATCAATTGCTGAGCGATGGCTGCACCAATCCCTCTGCTCGCGCCTGTCACTAATGCGACTTTGCGTTCCTGTGTCATGCAATTTTTCCTTCAGCCACTAAAATGGCATTTAGCGCATCTTCCATACGACTGTTACTGTCGACTGGGAATGCTTTTTCGATATTTGGTAAACGCTTCGCAAGATTAGCCAATACATTACCTGGACCACATTCAACCACATACTGCACTCCTTGATCTTGAAGGAACTGCATGGTCTTGGTCCATTGCACAGATTGATACAATTGTGCAGTCAATGCCTGACGTAATCCTGCTACATCTGTCGCGATTTCCGCGTTGACATTTTGTATTACAGGAAGGCTAGGCAGCTCAATGGCAGTATGTTCCAAAGCTTGTGCAAATTTGTCAGCCGCCGGTTTCATCAGCGAACAGTGCGATGGAACAGAAACAGGTAAGGCAATGGCTTTACCGCCATTTTCTTTTGCTAGCTCCATGACCGCTTCGACCAGGGTCTTATCACCTGCAATCACCACTTGGCCCTGAGCATTATAGTTGGCAGCTTCTACTGAACCACGCCCCTGAATATTGACCTGTTCGCATAATTCAATCACTTTGGCATCATCCAGACCCAGAATAGCCGCCATTGCACCTTGACCCTGTGGTACTGCATCTTGCATTAATTTGCCGCGCAAATTCACAAGCTTAACCGCATCACCTAATGACATCGCTCCGGCAGCAACCAATGCGCTGTATTCACCCAGTGAGTGTCCTGCAAGATATTTTGGCGCCACTCCACCCAACTCTAGCCACACACGCCAAAGTGCAATACTTGCGGTGAGCAGTACAGGCTGGGTAAATTCAGTCTGATTTAAACCTTCGCCAGTTTGTGCAATGTGCCAGAGGTCAAAACCCACAGCTGCCGATGCTTCTGCAAAAGTTTCTGTCACGCTACTAAACTGTTCAGCCAATTCTGCGAGCATACCGACTTTTTGTGAGCCTTGACCCGGAAATACAAATGCTGTTTTCGTTGCTTGAGCAACTTGCTCGAGTTGTTTAGCAGACATAAAAAAATCCTGTAATGAAGTGATATTGTTATTCAACAATCGGTTAAATAACCAACATACACTTATGTAAGCTTATTTACGGAACGGAATTTAACACTTAATTTTTGTTTTGGTAATTGCCAAATACAACAAAAAGACGCCATAAAAAAAGGGAGCTTAACGCTCCCATTTTTTCTACTAAGCTTGACGCTTAATACATCATCAATTATTCAGCAGATGCTTTCGCGAATAATTGGCGACCACGGTAGATACCATCTTTAGATACATGGTGACGACGGTGAGTCTCGCCAGTAGCTTGGTCTACAGTTAATGCATTCTCGGTTAAAGCGTCATGTGAACGGCGCATGTCACGGCGAGAGCGACTTTTACGGTTTTGCTGAACGGCCATGATGGCTCCTTACAAAGATCGAAAAAATGGATCAGAACAAATTCAGTTGTCTTATACTTAACAGTATAACACAAAAATTAGTTAAGTTTACCCTTCAAACTTGCCAAAACACCAAACGGGTTATCCCGTTTTTCTTCGACAATGTCATCAATGGCAGGTTGATGCTTATGCTCACAAACGTCATGCTTAGGAGACAAAGGCAACAACAATAACAATTCATCTTCTATCAGAGAAAGTAAATCAGCCGTCGCAGGCGCATCATAGCTGCCTTTTGTCGTTGCTTCACTCTCACCTAAGACGATGAAATCAGCATCCTCATCCAAGCGCTCTATCAGTGATTCATCATCCACAAGCGCTAAATGAAAGTCTGAAACGAGAGAAATTTCAACGGGATTCAGACAACGCTGACATTCCATTGGTACTTTCGTTTCAACATGACCATCTAACCATACGATACGATGATACGCATCCATTGATAGCTTACAGTCTATGTTAATCAATTGATCATCAATTGATCCAACAGCTTCACGGGAAATACGAACAAAGCGAGACAATGGCAGTGTACCTGACCATGTAAAGCCCTGTTCAGCCCATTTAAACGGCTCAATCTGTGCCGGAAAGGTATTTGCTGACATAATTAAGGCGGCAATTCTACAAATTCATCGGTACTCTGTCAAAGATTAAGATACAATTTTGTACTTATTTAGACAGATCAATTGGGTAATACAAGTCATGCATCAGTTGCAGCCGCAACCTGAAGTCACCACTTCATTACAGTTAACCACTTATTCAACCTCAAGTTGTGCTGTTTCTATCGACCCTGTGCAACGCTCACCTTGGGCCAGTTTGCAAACTGAAGTTCAACAAGTTGATTGGCTTATACTACACTTTAATCACTGGTTTTCCCACTTAAATGTGTGTTTGGTCAAAGGCGATTTTGAACCTGAATATTTTCCGGCAACCGAAGATGCGCCTGCCCGCATTCAATTTGCCCATGGTTTCTTTAATAGTGCCTTGCATGAAATCAGTCACTGGACTATTGCGGGTGAGCAAAGACGCTTGCTCCCCGACCTGGGTTACTGGTATGCCCCAGATGGTCGCACGGCAGAACAGCAGGCTTTATTTGAGCAGGTCGAAATCAAGCCCCAAGCGATTGAATGGATGTTTGCACAAGCTTTTGGTCGTAAATTCCGTGTATCGCTAGATAACCTGACCGGTGACGGCGGTGATGGCAGCACCTTTAAAGATAATGTCTTTGCTCAAGTTCAACGTTATTTTTCCGGTGAAGCCAAGTTGCCACGTGATGCTGCACATTTTATTGCCTGTATCTGTGCCTGCACCCGGGGTGGCAAAACATTACAAAGTAACGAGTTTCAACGTGACATGCTGGATTAATTTACACAAAATCATCAAAGCCTGATTGCAAGACTTTGTAAATTCAACAGATAATGACTAATAGCAAGTCAGGGGAGAATAAATATGCTGCATTTAAGAATACATCCTGATAATCCTCAACCACGTTTGATTAGCCAGGCGGTAGAACGTATTCGTGCCGGTGATGTGGTGGTTTACCCGACCGATGCTGCCTATGCCATTGGCTGCCAGATCGGAAATAAAAATGCCATGGAACGCATTGCCCAGATTCGTGGTCTCGGTCCAAAGCATCAATATGCCATTCTTTGTTGTGACCTGTCCGATATTGCGACCTATGCCAAGGTCGACAATGCCATGTATCGTCTGCTAAAAAACAATACACCGGCAATCACTACCTTTATTTTACCTGCGACCAGCGAAGTTCCTAAACGACTGATGCATCCAAAAAAGAAAACCATTGGTTTGCGCGTACCAAGCAACCGTGTGTGCCAAATGTTGCTTAAGGAATTGGGTGAGCCATTGTTAACCAGCACCCTGATTCTTCCCGGTCAGGATGAACCTTTAGATGACCCTTATGACATTGAGCAACAGCTGGAAAAGCGTATTGATGTATTTATTGATAGCGGATTCGGCACCTTAAGCACCACCAGTGTTGTAGATTTATCCGGTGACAATCCTGAAGTGATCCGTCGCGGTATGGGTGATGTCAGCGCGTTTGAATAAGCACGGTTAAGATTAAAGGGAATGTTCAGGATCAAGGAGTAGTGCGAGAATGGATCTGTTTTATGTGCTGCTCAACTATCATGATTTTGAGGTAAATAGCCGCATTTATGCGGAAATGCCCTGGACACTTGAGTCTAAAGTGAAAATTATGAAGGCAAATGTTGAGCAAACCCCTTCTGCGATGATCGACAACACCTATGCATTTTTCCTGGAAGTTGCCGTTATTCACAAATTATCCAGCCTCGATCAAACTCAAAATTTATGCATCCGAGATAGTGCGCAACGAATCATCGAATTAGCGCTCAAGTTATCGACATCCACCGCAACAGATCATTAAGCACAGTAAAGTTAAAGAACATCACGCAAGCGCATTTTTTGTTGCCCATTCTGATCAAAATTATCTGCTCTTAACCAGGCCCGATAGGCTTTTTCCAGTTCAGGCCACTCTTGATCCAAAATTGAAAACCAGGCGGTATTGCGGTTACGACCTTTGGCAATACGGTCTTGGCGAAAAGTGCCTTCATAATGAAAGCCAAAGCGCAAGGCTGCGCGTTTAGACGGCAGATTTAAGTCATCGCATTTCCATTCCACACGGCGAAAGCCCTGTTCAAAACACGCCTTTAATAATAAATAGATGACTTCTGTCGATGCTGTAGACTGTTTCAGTTGATGTGAAAAATAAACATTACCGATTTCAATAACATGATCGGCAGAACGCTGGTTCAGCAGGCCTACCCATCCTACAATTGCATGATTGGCTTCAACCAGATAATGGATTGAATTTTTGAAATTAAAGTTATTTTCAAGAGCAGTTTGCAATTCCGCTGCATTTTCAAAACCTGAATAAGGTAAATAAGTCCAGCAGCTGCGATCTATTTCACCATTTACACAGTGCCAAACTTGCTTCAGCTGATCTTCACTCATGGTTGCTGAAGATAAGACATGCAGGGTGGCATATTTACCATAAAGGGTTTCGGCTAAAAAATGGGTCGGTAAAGGATGAGATACGGGAACTCCAATAAACTGCCCATATTCATTTTCTTGTACTTTTTCATGATCTTTCATGACACAGGGAATCTCTTTTTTATTGGCATTCATATTGCCGAAAAATTTTGCTTTATTCTATATTCAGAATCTTCTTTTACTCTATTCACAATATGGGGCCTACTACATGGAGCCTACTACCATGCCCCATTTTTTCATGAAAATCTAAAATCTAATCGGTTCGGTCAAAAAAATTAAAACCATACCCCCCTATGCATTTCACATCATCAAGCCAGTTAAAAACCTTACTGAATTTCAGGTTTTTTTGTATTTGTTGACTTAACTAATTTATTTGAAGTCAAATTTCCATTACACTAGCGCTTACTAATTTACGTGCTTTTTCTTTCGATGCGAGATCGAGGCAAAAGCATCATCCTGCATGCCTTTGAAAATTCGCGTGGCCTAAAACTGCAATGAATCAACCTATCCATAATCCTATGGAGCCAAGCTCACATATCCGTGTTATGGATGAGTGGCAAGATACGATTCCAGAGGATTTATATATTCCTCCTGCTGCATTTGAAATTCTGCTAGAGCATTTCGAAGGTCCACTCGACTTCCTGATTTACCTGATTCAAAAAAACGGTTTCGACTTATTACAACTGGATATCGCTCCCATTGCCGCGCAGTATCTATCTTATATGGATGCCATGAAGTCGCTGAATATTGAGCTGACGGCAGATTATATGGTGATGGCTGCCTTATTGGCCGATCTTAAATCACGACTGCTGTTGCCAAAACCGAGCACAAGTGTTGTCGTTGAAAAAGATCCCAAACAGCAACTGATTGACCGGCTGGAAACCTATTTACGGGTCAAACAGGCGGCTGAACGTTTAGGACACATGTCTGTTCTGGAACGCGATACCTTCCCGGCCAATATTAGTCTGGGTCAGGTGGTGCAAATCAATGAAGGTTATGATGTCAGCCAGCTACGTGATGCGCTGTTTTGCGTATTCAATCGCCCAGAACCTGTCACCCATCAAATTCAGCAAGAACCGGTGTTGCTTGAAGAACGCATCGCCTTTATTGAAAGGCGTTTACAGTCCGGTGAAGTGCTGCATTTTGAAGCCCTGCTTAAACCCAGCCAGGGGCGCATGGGCATGGTGGTTACATTTATGGCCATTTTAGAACTCACACGGCAACAAAAAGTAGCTATTATTGCCAGCGGTATTGAAGCACCACTTGCAATTCAAGGAGTAGCTGCATAATGGATCATCAAGCAACATCTCTATCTGTTGCCGAGAATCAACATGAAGTTCTGATGCAACTGGAAGCCATTATTTTTGCCAGTGAAACAGCTGTTTCGCTTGCACGTTTGAAAGAAGCGTTCCAAAATCAATATAATAAACAGGAATTGCGTCAGTTGTTACAACAGCTCGCCATGCTACAACATGGTAGATCGATTGAACTGGTAGAAACCGCACAAGGGTTCCGTTTCCAGGTTCGGGCTAAATATCGCAATATCATTACCCAGGTGTGGCCGGAACGACCAACTCGTTTATCACCCACCCTGCTCGAAACCCTTGCTGTGATTGCTTATCACCAACCAGTAACCCGGGCAGATATTGAACAGATTCGTGGAGTTTCAAACAATAGTCAGATCTTAAGATCATTGTTTGACTGGAACTGGATTAAAGAATCCGGCTTCAGAGAACTACCGGGAAGACCCGCGTTGTTAGTTACAACGCCACAATTTTTAAATGCTTTTGGTCTGACATCTTTAGGCCAATTGCCTCCCCTGCAGGATGCCAAGGAAGCTTTTATGGCGCTCGATGCTCACGCAGCGAAGTCGTAGATAGGTGAACTGTTGATGATAATTTCTAAGGTTATGCTGTCATGAGTGAAAAATTACAAAAGGTGCTTGCACGCGTAGGTTTGGGTTCTCGCCGTTATATGGAAGAAGTCATTGCCGCTGGTCGTGTCAGTATCAATGGACGCGTTGCCCAAGTGGGTGAACGCATTGAACCAGGTGATGAGCTTCGCATCGATGGTCGTAAAGTCCAATTCCAGATTGAAGACGAAATCCGTCGTCGCGTTCTGATTTACTACAAACCCGAAGGTGAAATTTGCTCACGCAATGATCCTGAACAACGTCCTACCGTATTTGAACAGTTGCCTGCAATTGCCAATGACCGCTGGGTGATGGTCGGCCGTCTGGATATTAACTCAACCGGTCTTTTACTGTTCACAAATGATGGTGAATTAGCCAACCGTTTAATGCATCCATCAAATGAAATTGAACGTGAATATGCGGTTCGTGTGATGGGCGAAGTGACTCCACAAATCAAAAACAACATGCTTCAGGGCGTGGTTTTAGATGATGGTCCGGCGAAATTCGAATCATTCTCTGAAATTGGTGGTGACGGCATCAACCGTTGGTATCAGGTGGTGGTTAAAGAAGGTCGTAACCGCGAAGTGCGTCGTATTTTTGAATCACAAGGTCTAAAAGTCAGCCGCCTGCTGCGTACCCGTTATGGTACTGTGATTTTACCGCGTGAACTTCGTACCGGTCGCTGGATGGAGCTGGATAAAGCCGATATCGACAACCTAACCAAATCTGTAGAGTTGAAGCCACGTCAAGGTACAGGCCTGTTTGGTATGGCAAAACGCCGTACCGAGCGTATGCAAGAAAAACCAATGGCAGCACGTCGTGGCGGTTATTTGCGTCAGCAACGCCGTGATAGCGAAGAAGGTGAAAACCAAAGCCCAATGGGCTATGCACAGCGTGATCGTCGTGAAAACCAGAATGGTCATGCACAACGTCGTGACAATACTGGCAATCTTTATGCACGTCGTGACGGCAATAATGGCAGCGGTTTTGCCCAACGCGGTGAACGTCGTCAGGATGGCAATCCAAACACTTACGCTCAACGTGAACCACGTCAAGGCAACAGCTATGCACAGCGTGAAAACCGCCCTGAAAACTTTGGCAATCAAGCGACATATGGCCAGCGTGAACGTCGTGATGAAAATGCACCACGTAAACCATTTGGCAACAAAAACTTTAAGAAGTTTTAATTTTTAATAGCTTTTATTGTCAATCAAAAGCCACTCGGTTGAGTGGCTTTTTTATATCCTTCTCTTTTAAGCAAGAGTTAGGATAAAACAGGAATATCAATCCACTGTGCATTTGGGAAATGTATCGCCAGATAGCTTTTCAGATAATCCGAAGTATCTCTGGAAATCAGCTGGTCCTGTGATTCGTCATTCAGGTTATAGGCCAAAGCATAAAGTTCCAGACCACGACTTTTCAAGGCTTCCAAACTGAGCAAGGTATGATTGATACTACCCAAACGACCAGAACTAACCAGAATGACAGGGAATTTCTGTTCAGCAATATAATCAATCGTTAACAGTTCTGTGGTTAAGGGCACCATTAAACCGCCCGCACCTTCCAGCAACACTACTTCATATTTTTCAGTTAATTGCCGGGTCGCATCGGCAATTTTCTGGAAGTCGATTTCACGGCCATCAATTTTAGTCGCCAAATGTGGCGAAGCCGGATAAGTAAAAATTTCCGGCATGGTGAGTTTGCTTTCATCTTCCGGAAACCAGCCCATCTGCATCATTTTACGGTGCTGTTCAATATCTTCAGAAATATCGGTATTGCCGGTTTGCACCAGTTTTTGGGTGATGGTTTTCTTGCCCTGCTCATTCCATAACTTCGCCAGATAGCCTGTGGTATAGGTCTTACCAATACCGGTATCGATGCCACTGATAAAATAAACGGGGGATGTCATGGCTTACTCCGTGCAATGCAATAAATAGGATGATAGCTCAGCTGATAATGGTGCTGACCAGATTGATCCAGCTCCGAAAATTGCTGATAGTCCTGATAAAACTGCTGTAAAGACTGTTTGGTCCAACGATGCTGTGCGGCGGTTGCAGTGACCCCGGTGGCCTTTAAATGCTGCAGCACAGCTTTAGGAAGGGAAAAATTCAGTATTTCCAGACTCTCGGAAAGATGTAGAATTTCAAAACCCTGTTTAAGCAGCTTGTGCTGAATCTCATCAAGAGTCAGATAATTCAGCCCTTGCCCAGTCAGAGCCTTAATTTCTTGCAAATTCTGCTGACCGAAAGTGGAAAAACACAAATAGCCATTTTCGATAAGCGCCGCTGCACTTTTTTTAAAAATCGAATCGATATCGCCCACCCATTGCAAAGCCGAACTGGAAGCAATCAGGTCAAGGGATTGCGGAAAATCTAGTTGTTCCACATCGCCAATCAACCACTCCAAATTTTCTTTAGCCTGAAAATGCTGCTGAACTTCGGGATACAGATCATTTAAAAACACATGCTTTATTTCAAAGTTTTGTATCAGCAAATGGCTTAAATTACCTGAGCCACAACCGATTTCAAAAACACGGTTCAGGCTGTTATTTGGCAAATATTGCTGCATCAATTGCAGTAACTGTTGGCAAATCTGTTTTTGTACGATGGCATGTTCGGCATAGCTTTGTCCTGCCTTGGCAAAACGCTGTGCAACTTGATACTTATTAATATTCACGGCAACAACTCACAGCAACGCCACCAGCTGCTCAAGGTCAGCCTGATTGACTTGAGAAGTCAGTGAAATACGTAATCTTGAACTGTGTTTCGGTACTGTAGGTGGACGCACCGGCATGATATAAAATCCGGCCTGTTGTAGCTGCCGGGCTTTTTCCACCGTCTTTTGCGATTCGCCAATAATCACCGGCACAATATGTGAAGTCGAAGGACAATCAAAACCTTTGACCTGTACTGACTGTTGCAGATTTTGACTGATCTGTTGCAGATGCTGACGTTGCTGTTGTAAGCCTAAAACTTTCTGGAAAATAAAATCAGTCCACGCCATACACATGGGTGGCTGTGCGGTACTGAAAATCAGCGGACGCATGGAATTAATCAGATATTCCCGGATGATGGGATGGCAAATCAGATAACCACCGACCGATGCCAGTGCTTTCCCGAAAGTCCCAACCAGCAGATCAATCTCATCAATCACCGCATACTGTTCTGCACAGCCCAATCCTTGCTCGCCGCGCACGCCAATGGCATGCGCTTCATCAACATACAGCATCACCTTAGAAAATTGCTGTTTAATACGAACCAGTTCAGCCAGATCAGTTTCATCACCATCCATGCTAAAAATGGATTCCGTGACCACAATAATACGCTCAAAAGCCTCATCTGTATGATATTGCTGTAAAAGCTGTTGCAGATGATTCAGGTCATTGTGCCGATAGCGTACATATTTTGCAGAGGATAAACGGATACCGTCAATCATGCTGGCATGCACCAGTTTGTCGGCCAGAATCAGGGTCTTACTGTCGCTTAAAGCTGGCAGAATCCCGATATTCATGTGATAACCACTGTTAAATAACAGCGCAGCACGACCATGAAAAGCCTGACTTAAACTGGCTTCCAGCTGCTCATATTCAGGAAAATTTCCGGTTAACAATCGCGAAGAAGATGAACTCATAATACGAAGTTCATTTGGTGTTTCATCAAAAAACTGTTCACGCAAAGTTAAGTCTGCTGCCAATCCCAAATAATCATTGGAAGACAGGTTAAGCATCGAATGACCCTGGATTTCAATCATTCGGCCTTGCTGGACATTAGAGGTAAATTGCCGCAAATTGCCCTGCTGTTTGAGTTCATCCAGCTTGATTGCATAATCATTTAACAAAGGACTATTTAACAAAGGAGCATTTAACAGCTGGTTATTTAACAATTTCATGCGGATACCTCTTGCATCTGCTCCACCACATTCACTAATTGTTCCAGCAATATATTCAATTGTTGTTCAGTAATCACATACGGCGGCATCACATAGACCAGTTTACCAAATGGACGTATCCAGATCCCGCGCTTAACAAACTGTTGTTGCAGGCTTTTCATATCCACATTAAATATCAGCTCCACCACACCAATCGCGCCCAGCACACGCACATCCTGCACATAATCCAGTGCTGATAGGGGCTGCAGATGGTGTTGCAACTGTTGCTCGATGCGCTGAATGTTGGCTTGCCAGTCCTGAGCCAATAAAACCTCGGTACTTTTCACAGCCACCGCACAGGCCAGTGGATTGGCCATAAAGGTCGGGCCATGCATAAATACGCCTGCCTCACCACGGCTAATGGTTTCAGCTACACGCTTGCTGGTTAAGGTAGCCGAAAGTGTCATATAACCACCAGTCAAGCCTTTGCCGATGCACATGATATCCGGCTCAACGCCGGCATGTTCCCAGGCAAACAATTTGCCAGTACGACCAAAACCGGTGGCAATTTCATCAAAAATCAGCAGCACTTTATATTGTTCACACAGCAATTTGGCTTGACGCAAATATTCAGGATGATAAAAACGCATCCCGCCTGCACCCTGCACAATTGGTTCCAGAATTAAAGCAGCAATGCTGGCATGATGCTGTTTTAAGACCTGTTCCAGTTCAGCAATATCGGCTTGATTCCATTCATCATCAAAGCCAACCTGTGGGGCTGCAACAAAGAAACGATTCGGTAAACTGGAACCAAAAATCTGATGCATGCCTGTGACCGGATCACAAACTGACATGGCATTCCAGGTATCGCCATGATAGCCAGAACGCGGCGTAATAAAATTGGTTTTCTGACTTTCACCTTGTGCAGTCCAAAACTGCACCGCCATTTTTAATGCCACTTCTACGGCAACAGATCCAGAGTCAGCATAGAAAATTTTATCCAGACTGGGTGGGGTAATTTTTAATAACAGTCTGCCAAGTTCAATTGCAGGATCATGAGTCAAACCACCAAACATGATATGCGACATCTTGTGTAATTGATCCGTCACGGCCTGATTCAGTTCAGGATGGTTATAGCCATGGATGGCACACCACCAAGAAGACATGCCATCAATCAGTTGCCGTCCATCTTCCAGCTCGATAATGGCACCATGCGCCTGTTTTACCTTAAAGGTCGGCAATGGATCGGTCATGGAGGTATAAGGATGCCAGATATGCGCAAGATCAAAGTCTTGGTCGTTTAATTCGGTCATCCCTTACTCCTGCAGACGCTTGAAAATCAATTTTTCATGATCTTAAACCTGCATGAACTAAAAATAAATTGCGATATAAACCAGTTATCCGCTTGTTTGTTCTATTTTCTTTAAAAATTGGCAGATTTTGCCAGTTATCAGTTCAGCCTCAAATAAAGGAATGCCATGCGACCCGCTGATTAGTTCTGTCTCCAAAAACTTTGCATTGAATTTCTGAAAATTTCTTTGAACTTTGTAACTAACTAAAAAATCCTGTCTTGCAAACACATGATATTGATGACCCGGGTAATTTTTCAAGATATCTACATTGTTTAACTGTTCAAGGCAATTTAATCCCTCACGAAGGGTTTCCAAGTTCTGCGCCTGAATCAAACTTTGTAAAGTGATAAAGTCAGCTTTGGTTGTTACTGTACCCTGACACACCATATAACCAAACTTTTTCAGGGTTGCAATCGCATCCTGCTCAAATGACTGTTTAAATTGCTGAAATGTCTGCTGATCCATTGCCGTAGACCATGTGTCATTTGCCACAAAACAGGGATTGGAACCTAAAGTAATCAATACTTTTTCCCGTCCATGCTGCTTTTGAATCTGATCGACCATTACTGTGGCCAACTGCCCTCCCAGAGACCAGCCGGCAATCACATCGAACTGACGGGCCAATTGCACTTTCTGCTGTAAAACCTGTTCGTCTAAAGCATTAAAGATGTTGCAAAGTTCAACTTCATGTCCTTGTGCCGCCAAAGCCTGTTTTAATGGATCAAGCAGTTGGGTTCCACCGCCCCAGCCTGTGATGAGTAAAATACGTTGATTCAAGGTAAACTCTAAAAAAACTAAATCATTTGAACAGTATAAAACGTCTGTCTCAATTCTCGCAGCAGCATTTCAAAATTCATTCATAATCCACTATCGTGAATGGCGACAAGGAAGTCGTTGTTGCTGAAGAGTGATATGAATCTCACTACTGTCCCATAGTTTGCTTTAAATAAAAAAACCTGAGTCTAAATAGTTAAAATATGAGTGCAAACAAACACTTTAACTATAAAGGACTCAGGTTTTGTCACATCAGAATACCGTATTTCATCAATTACTCAAACCCATTTTAAGACAAGATTTTGAACGTCTGGCTAAACTGCACCACTCTGGGCAAAAATTAAGATCAGCCACCCGCTGGGATCAGTTTGTTGCCATATTGATGTCCCAACTTTCTTGTCGGCAAAGCTTAAGAGACATTCAATCCAATCTCGAATCCCATCAGGAAAAGCTCTATCATCTTGGTGCGAAAAGAATTGCGCGAAGCACCTTAGCAAGACTTAATGAAGAACAGCCCGCCAGCCTGTATCAGCAATTGTTCACGCAGCTGCTTCAGCACTGTGAAAACTCTAAAACTGCACATAAATTTAGATTCAAGAATCCGCTGTATTCACTAGATGCCAGTCATATTGATCTTTCACTGTCATTGTGCGCATGGGCAAAAGTGCATGAATCCAAAGCCAGTATTAAACTCAGTGTTGGCTTAAATCACAGCAATACCATTCCTGAATTTGTAGCGCTTGGGGATGGTATTGAAAATGATATGGTGCAAGGCAGAGCATTTAAATTTCCTGCTGGTAGCATTATCGTCTTTGATAAAGGATATGTTGATTATCAATGGTTTGCTCAGTTGACACTTCAGAAAGTCAGCTTCGTAACTCGGCTACGCCCAAAGACAGTTTATCAAGTTAAATCAAGCCGCAGCGTATTAGCGACTAAAGGGATTATTGCGGATGAATGTATTGAATTGAGCAGTGCGCATGCCAAGAAAAGAGGTGCACCTAAATTATTAAGACGTATAGAGTTTTATGATACAGATAAGAAAAGAACATTCGAATTTCTGAGCAACAACTTTCATCTGGCAGCATCCACCATTGCTGCAATTTATAAAGACCGCTGGAAGATTGAGTTATTCTTTAAAGCCATCAAGCAGAATTTAAAACTGAAGTCATTTCTAGGTCGAAGCCGCAATGCGATACAAACGCAAATATGGATTGCATTAATCGCCTATTTACTGGTGAACTTCGCTAAACACATGGCACAAGAAGAATGGAGTGTTCAGCGTTTACTGCGAATTATTCAGGTCAATTTATTTGAAAGGAAACATTTAAGGTCACTCTTTGCGCCTGATAAAAAATGGCGAAAACAAGAAGAACCTCAATTGAGGTTCTTCTTGTGATATTTGTGGGACAGCAGTGATATGAATCTCCCCTTTAACCAACAGCGGGGTTTTGTTACTTTTGATCCATCAAAGGTAAATATGCAATCACAGGTAATTTTTAAAGAATTTCGTTCATAAGAAAATTTTGAAATCATTGCAAACCTACACTGCACCGTCTCATCAGCAAATCTGCTAAGATTAATGCAAACATTAATTATAAAAGTATACGTCATGAAAACTTCAAAACTGCTGCAAATCAGCTTGATATCCATATCAGCATTCAACGCTTTCACGGTTCCTGCCTATGCCGAAAATTCGATCTTCGCTTCTCAGAAAAACACTGAAAAACAATGGCTCGGAAAAGCGGCACCTGCATTTAAATTGCAGGATCAAAATGGTCAATGGCATTCCTTGAACCAGTACAAAGGCAAATGGGTGGTGTTATATTTCTATCCTAAAGACAACTCTCCCGGCTGTACCCAGGAAGCCAATCAATTTAAAGCGCTCTATCCACAATTTTTAAAAAGCAATGCCGTAGTTTTGGGGGTGAGTCTGGATGATGTTAAATCCCATCAAAAATTTTCAGAAAAATTAGGCTTAGCTTTTCCTCTTTTGGCAGATTACAAACACCAGTTATCGAATCAATTGGGTATTGTGCGTAATCTGGGTATTATCCAAATTGCCAAACGGGAAAGCTTTCTGATTGATCCTCAAGGCACCATTGTTTACCACTATAGCAGTGTGAAGACGCAAACTCATGCGGCTCAGGTCCTGGCGGATATCCGGAAATTTTCTCAATAACACGTCATTGCCCATCTCAATCATAAATTTAAACAAATAAAAAAGCCCGACTCAGGTCAGGCTTTATATTTCAATATTTCAATATTTCAACATTTAAACTTACATTTGCGATTGAATATAGTTTTGCAAACCAATCAATTCAATCAGACGAATCTGTTTTTCCAGCCAGTAAGTATGATCTTCTTCCGTATCCGACATTTGCTGACGAAGCATATCACGGCTCACATAATCACCTTTCTCTTCACACAATTTCACGCCTTGTGCCAATTTTTCACGTACATGATATTCGAGTTTTAAATCTGCTTTTAAACAGCTCAGCACATCTTCACCAGTTTCGATGTCATCACGGTTCATATTCGGTGTACCCTCTAAAAACAGTACACGGCGAATAAGCGCATCGGCATGAGCAGCTTCTTCCTGCATTTCATGATCGATCCGTTCAAAAATCTTGCTTAAACCCCAATCTTCATACATACGAGAATGAATCAGGTATTGATCACGAGCTGCCAGTTCGCCACCAATCAGCATATTTAGATAGTCTACGACTTCTGGATTGCCACGCATTTTCAATACTCCATACCCTTTTTGCGTATTATGGACAAAACTAAACATCAATGCAAAATAAAAATTGTGTAAGTTTATGATTTTTATAAAATTAAAATGAGAAACACTTACATTTACAGTTTTAGTTGAATAAATTCCCATTTATAAAACAATGTCTTGCACTCAGTACTCAGCTTAGATGAACAAGATCAAAGTACTTTTATAATGTATTGGTTTTTTGTAACTAGGTTCAAAATCATTGTGGCATATATTCATTGAACTATATGCGTATCAAATCAGAAACGCTGAGTGCATCGGCATCAGGTTATTATATATAAGCAAAATTGAGCTTGTTCATTGGTATAAGCAGGCCAAATCTTAGTCATGCACCGACAAGCTCACTCATCCTCAGCGAAAATAGGCTTAAGCTGAAGTCCAACGTGCATTTCTCCATGCTTGTTGTTGCTTTAAATCTAAAAAAGTCCAAGCGACAAAACGACTTTCTTTTTGCCCCTGCGTCATTTTAATGGTTTTCACATCCACTGCTCCGCTCTTACGCAACGCATTTAAAAGCAAAGGCAATGTTGTTTTCTTGGAAACCAGTGTGCTAAACCAAAGACATTGCTCAGCAAACTGTATGCTCTCTTGTACCATTTGGCAGACAAAGCGTTCTTCACCACCGTCACACCAGAGTTCATTTTTTTGACCACCAAAGTTTAACACCACCTTCGTCCGATCAACCGGCTTGCCAAGTTTTCTTAATTTTTGAGTTGCTGTGGCATTTGCTTCATCTTGCGAGGCATGAAATGGCGGGTTACACATCGTCAAATCAAAATGATCTGTGGGTTTAATCACACCTTTGAAAATATTGCTTGAGTTCTTCTGCAATCGAATCTGAATCCCTTTACGCAAATTTGGATTCGCCTCCACAATGAATTGAGCACTTTTAAAGGATGTAGAATGAATGTCTGAGCCGACAAATTTCCAACCATAGCTACGATGACCAATGATCGGATAAATACAGTTTGCTCCCACCCCAATATCCAACACTTGAACGGCATGCCCTGTTGGAATCTGACCTTTATTATTGGCACTCAACAAGTCAGCCAAATAGTGGATATAGTCAGCTCTACCCGGAATAGGCGGACAAAGAAAATCTTGAGGAATATCCCAATATTGAATGCCATAAAAATGTTTCAGCAATGCTTTATTGAGCATTTTCACAGCCTGTGGATCAGAAAAATCGACTGAAAGATCGTTATATTTATTTGGGCTAACAAAAGGTGCAAGTTCCGGACAAGTCTGCATTAACTGAGGAAAATCGTAACGACTGCGATGCAGATTTCGTGCATGTAATTGCGATTTTTGTTGCGGAAAAGTTTTCTTTGCTTGCGCCATGTGTATGCCAATAATCAACGGGAGAACAGAATCATCTGATAAGACAGGCTCAATACCTGTCAATAGATCGATATTGTACGTGAATTCAGCTCATCATGACGATCCCAACCCAATCAAGCCATAAAAAAGACATCCGAGGATGTCTTTTTTAATTCATGCTTAAGATCGATTAAGCAGGAAGTTGACCATGCTCTTTCATCAAAGCAATAAACTGTTCTTCGTTGATCACAGCGACACCGAGTTTTTCTGCCTTATCCAGCTTGGAACCGGCTTTTTCACCGGCAACCACACATTTGGTTTTACTGGATACACTGCCACTGACCCGAGCGCCTAAGGCCTGGAGTAACTGTGTTGCCTCATCCCGCCCCATACTACTTAGCGTACCCGTCACCACCCAGCTTTCGCCATTTAGTGGCTGACGTGTCGGGGCAACTGGAGCATCCCAGTGAATTCCCGCTTCAAGCAAACGCTTGACCACTTCCAGATTATGCGGCGCCTTAAAGAAATCGATAATCCATTCAGCGGTAATCTCCCCAACATCCGGCGTTTTCTTCAAGGCTTCAATATCGGCATTTTGCAGTGCTTCAAAAGTCTGGAAAGTATTGGCCAGCATACGTGCAGTGGTTTCTCCCACGCCACGAATCCCTAAAGCATAAATAAAGGAAGCCAATGTCGTTTTCTTGCTGTTTTCAATTGCATCAAACAGGTTTTGTACCGATTTTTCACCCATTTTATCAATGTTTAAAAGCTGTTCACGATGTTCGTGCAAGCAGTAAATATCCGCCACATTTTTGAGCAGGTCGAGATGGAGTAAACATTCCACCCAGCGATCGCCCAGACCTTCAATATCCATGGCCTTACGCGAAACAAAGTGGCGAATGGCTTCAATTCGCTGGGCTGCGCAGTACAAACCGCCAGAACAGCGTGCCAATGCCTCGCCTTCAGGCATCACCACCGGCGAATCACAAACAGGACAATTTTCCGGTAAATGAACCTCTACTGCCTCATCCGGGCGGAATTCCGGCCAGACTTTTTCCACTTTCGGAATCACGTCACCGCTACGGTATACGCTGACGGTATCGCCAATTCGGACATCTAAACGGTGGATTTCGCCAATATTATGCAGGGTGACATTGGACACCGTGACCCCACCGACCGCGACAGGGTTTAAACGTGCAACCGGAGTTAAAGTTCCGGTACGCCCCACTTGCCAGTCAATATTTTCTACCGTGGTTAAAGCCGCCACCGCCGGGAATTTATAGGCGGTTGCCCAACGGGGTTCACGGCTCAAAAACCCGAGCTGTCTTTGCTGTTTTAAGTCATCGACCTTGATGACCAGACCATCAATTTCAACACTTAAATCGGCACGTTCTGCATTGATTTTTTCATAGGCTTTTTGTACATCCTGAATCGTGTCACAAATAAAATGACTTTCCCCGATGGTAAAACCAAACTGGGTTAACCATTCCAGACTGGCATACATGGTGGTCTGGCCATGATGCGGTTCGCACTGCGCTATACCATAAGCATAAAAGGCCAGTGGACGTGAGGCTGCAACATTTGGGTCGAGCTGGCGCAGACTGCCTGCCGCTGCATTACGCGGGTTGGCAAAGGTCTTTTCACCTTTAGCTTCATTTTCGGCATTCAGCTTTTCAAAACCTGCTTTAGGAATCAGCACTTCACCACGCACTTCAAGCAGCGTCGGCACCTGAACCTGTGCAGAGCTTAGAACTTTCGGCAAGTTACGGATGGTTTTGACATTATGGGTAATATCTTCACCGGTTTCGCCGTCACCACGGGTAACACCACGCACCAGCACGCCATTTTCATACCACAGGGAAATGGCCAGGCCATCGAATTTCAGTTCGACATCGTATTGAATCTTCTGGTTTGGTAAACGCTCTTCGATACGGCGGGCAAAAGCGAACAGTTCTTCCTGATTAAAGACATTACCCAATGACAGCATCGGTACGGCATGGGTCACGCTGGCAAATTTAGTAAGCGCTTTGCCACCCACTTTATTGGTCGGAGTATCCGCCTGTACATATTCGGGATATTGTTCTTCTAAAGCCTTGAGCTGATGAAAGAGCTGATCATATTCACTATCTTCAATGCTGGGTTGATCCATTACATAATAGGCATGGTTATGCTTGGCTAAAATTTGAATCAATTGACGCATTTGCGCTTTGATAGTTGAATCTTCGGTCATATCTACACCATAAAAAAGGGCGGTCTATTTCCGCCCTTCATAACTATTTGATCTATCCGCTATTATAGAAATCGAGTCCGTCAGTTTCAAACTAAACTTCTGTACTTTGACCTTCACGATAGTCGATTGCGAAATGACGCCATTGTTCACGTAATTGCGGCGTAAATTCCTGATTGTTCTGGTCATACACGGTGCCGTCAATTTCACGGGCAATCAGACGCGAAATGCTGTCCATGGTATCAAAAGCATTTTGCACATCGCTGTGTGGCAGTGCCAGGAAGAAAGCCAAACCTTTCACCTGTTCAGTCGACAAGGTTTCCAGATCAAAACCGGCTGCACCTTCGTCGGTAATTTGCAAAACAGAAAACAGTAACTTGCTGCCGTCTTCAGTATAACGATGGAAACAGGCCATTTCACCAAAACGCAGGCCATATTTAAGCAAGACTTTTAAAGTTTTTTCCCCGGAAAGCACCCGGCGTTCCGGATAAATATTCAAGGCAATAAATTCGGCTGCAGTCGATAAGGCACTGGCTTCATCCACGCGTTGCTGTTCATGCAAATGCTCATCCAGAATGCTGCTTTCATCTTCAAAGTCTGAAATTTCGGCTTTTTCAATGCTGCTGTTCAGGTTAAATTCATCTGCTTTTTTATCTTCACCCTGTTGAGCCTGCCCTGAGCTGGCTTCAGATTTTACTTCTTCTACAGCTGTAGCATCTGCTTTCAACTCCGCCTGAGCGGGTGCTGCTGCCTGTTCAACCTGAGCGGTTTCAACCTTTTCTGCTTGCGCTTCTGCCTGCTGAGCTGCCGGAAGCTGTTCAGCCGCCGTTTCAGTTAAAGTGGGTTCAACACGTTCGGCTTCTTTTGCACTTTGTAGTTGATCACGCACATGACGAGGAATGACCGGTTGCTGGCTGTCAGAATTGACATGAAGTTCCGAATCTAGTGACGGTGCTGCATCCCCAGGTTTTTTAAACAATAATCTTAAACCGAATAGCATAATGATGATGGCGATAACTATGCCAACAATCGTAGTGACTTCCATACTATGACTCCGCAACTAAACCGTATTCTTTTGCCTGTTCCAAATCGACAGTGACTAATTTTGAGGTGCCCGGTTCTGGCATGGTAACACCTAACAAATCGGTTGCCATCGTCATTGCAACTTTATTATGGGTAATGTAAATGAATTGCACCTGTTCAGAAAGTTCTTTTACCAGATTACAAAACCGTCCCACATTGGCATCGTCCAAAGGTGCATCGACCTCATCCAGTACACAGAACGGTGCCGGATTTAAACGGAAGATGGCAAATACCAATGCCAATGCTGTTAATGCTTTTTCACCACCAGAGAGTAACGCCAGAGAACTGTTCCGTTTACCCGGTGGACGCGCCATTAGTTTTACACCCGATTGCCAGTCGTCTTCAAGGCTTAAACTGGCTTCCCCGCCATTAAATACTTTCGGGAACAGGTCTTGCAGTTCATGATTGACCTGATCAAAGGTGGTCATAAACAATTTGCGGGTTTCCTGATCAATACTTTTCATGGCGCCCTGTAACTGATCGACTGTTTTTTCCAGGTCTTCAATCTGATGACTCAGTTCTTCAAAGCGACTGGAGACTTCCTCATATTCTTCAGAAGCCGCCAGATTGACCGCACCCAGTTTTTCAAACTGCTGCTGCGCTTTTTCCAGGGTTTGTTGATGGCTGGCAATATCAATACTCAGCCCCGTGAGCATTTCACTATTCATCTCTTTTAACTGTTCAGAATAGTGCTGCCAGTCAGACTTGGCTGCTTGCCAGGCCAAGCGTTTCTCTTCTAACTGGCCACGCAATTTCTCGTCTTGCTGCTGGTGCTGATGGCGCTGTTCGGTCAGGTGCTGCTGTTTTTCTTGAACACTGTTCAGTTCAGCCTGCCATTCATTCCAGGTCTTTTGCAACTTCTCGGTAATGTGTGCCTGCTCACTGAATTGAGATTCCAGTGCTGGTAATTCCAGCTGCACCGGATCAACAAACTTTTTCGCCTGCTCCATTTGCGCAATAATCTGTTGATATTGCGCTTTGGAGAAAGAAGCATCTTTTTCCAGCAATTCAATTTGCTGCCGGGTTTGCGTGGCCTGACGACGCAGCAATTCCAGCTCCTGTTGTGCTTGCTGCCAGGTGTGCTGGGTATTTTCCAGCTGCTCGGTCAGTTCCTCAACCTGGAATTGTAGGGTTTTATAATTCGGTAAAGCCTGTTCCAATTTCAGGTTTAAGGCATGCAGATCAATTTCCAGATCATCTTTCTGCATGGCATCCTCTTCCAGCTGCTCATCCAGCTGTTGCAGTTGACTGGCCAATTGCTGTTTCTGAAGCGAAAAAGCCTGAGCCGTACTTTGTACTTTGGCAATGTTGACATCCAGCTGCTGCAATGCTTTTTGCTGTAGCTTTAACTGGTCTTGCTGATCTTGAATGTTTTTTTGCAACATTTGAATCTGTTTTACCAGTTCCGGCAACAGCTGTTCCGCCGTTTCAAGCTGTGGCCACTGCTGTGCCAATGCTGTTTCAATTTCTTCCAAACGGATACGGTGACTCAGTGCCCCTTGTCCTGCCTGACTGGCTTCATCATAAAACAGACCGATCACCCAATCTTGAGCCACCTGATAACCATCCAGCGTCAAGATAGACTGACCAATACCCAATTGCGACTGTAAAGCCAAAGCCTGATGAAGATTGTCTGCAACGGCCACCTGCTGCCAGATGGAATGCTGCGGTGATTCAATCCACTCGGCCAGACATGGCAAACTGGCCAGCTGAATCTGCCCTTTTGCCACCTGAACTTTCAGCTGACGGGCAATACTTTTCGTGAAATCAGTATTCGCATCTAATACTTGTGCAGAGAGCCATTTCGCCAGGAATTTTTCAATCAGATGGGCATGGTCTTTGGCCTGATCTTTGAGCTTCAACACCTGCATCAACTGCACGGCATCGCTCTGGACTTTCGGACTGTTCTTGATCAGCAACTGATGGAGATTTTTCTGTTCCGACTGCAACACCTGAATCGCAGACTTCAAACTTGAAACATCATTTTTCTGCTGCGCATATTGTGCTTGCACTGACTCTAATGTTTGTTTCTGCGTTTGAATGGCTTGTTCCAGCTGTTCAATCTGCTGAGACAGTTGAACTTTTTCACTTTCCAGCTGTTCAATATCCTCCAGCTGGTGCTGATTTTGAATTTGTGCGGCTTGTTGTTGCAAGGTCTGTTTTTGCTGTTCGATCCGGGCAATATTTTTCGCCAACTGCTCACTTTGCGCCAGCATCTGCATTTTTTGCTGCTGCTGTTTTTCAACCTGGGCTTTGACCAGTTCAAATTGCTGTTGTACCTGTTGCTGTTGTACTTTCAAATCGCCCAGACTTTGACTCTGGTCTTGTCCCTGACTTTCTTGCTGCTGTAATTGTTCAGTCTGCTGTTCATGCTGGGCTTGCAAAGTTTCAATTTGCAATTCAATCAGTTGCAGCCGTTCTTTGGTCTGTAGTTTTTGCTGTTCCAGCTGACTCAAAGTTGTCGTATTCTGCTGGAACAAGGACTGCTTCTGTTCCAGCGTCATTTTCAGTTCAGCTAGTTTTTTCTCAGCCTGTTGCCATTCATTTTGCAGTGGCGTGGACTGCTGAATCAGGCGCTGAAATAATTCACTGGTTGCAGTCAGATCATGTTCCAGTGTGGTGAGTTCGGAACGCACCAGCTTGAAGGTTTCGCCCAGCTCATTCATCTGCACAGTATATTCTTGCTGTAAGCGGCTGCTTTGCTCACATTGAAATGACAGCACTTCCACTTTTATGGTGCGAATCCGGGTTTCCAGTTCTTTATATTGAATGGCGGTTTCGGATTGACGTTTCAGGGTTTTCAGCTGGGATTTCAGTTCCGCGGCAATATCTTCAAGACGGGATAAATTTTGCGTGGTGTGATCCAGATGCAATAGGGTTTCACGGCGACGTGCCTGATAACGGGAAACACCGGCAGCTTCTTCAATAAACACCCGCATTTCTTCCGGTTTGGCATCGACCAGACGGTTAATCATGCCCTGTTCAATGATCGCGTAAGAGCGCGGACCCAAACCGGTTCCCAAGAAAATGTCGGTGATGTCACGACGACGGCATTTGGTGCCATTTAAAAAATATTCGGACTTGCCATCACGGTTGACCTGACGACGTACAGCCAATTCGTTATAGGCATTATAAGCGCCACCGAGCTTGCCATAGGTATTGTCAAAACGCAGTTCGACACTAGCGACCCCGACCGGTTTACGTTTTGCAGTTCCGGTAAAAATCACATCCTGCATGCTGCCGCCACGCAGCTGGCGCGCACTGGACTCTCCCATTACCCAGCGTATGGCATCAATGACATTGGATTTACCACAACCGTTGGGCCCAACCACAGCGGTACGATTTGCCTTGAAATGTAAAGTTGTACTGTCGGCAAAAGATTTAAAGCCGGAAAGTTTTAAGCTGCTTAAACGCATAATGTCCTGATCAACGTCGTGAACGTCTTGCCCATGCAAGTTCGATTTGTTTCATCCGTGTCAGAGATTCCAACACAAGGTTACGCAAGTGTCGACAAAAATCATCCATAAATAAAGTAGCTTGTTGTGATTTTCGGATCAAAACTGCATCAGTCACCAGCTTAAACAATTCAAATGATTCCTGCAGTTCGCGATGCGAGATATTTAAGGTTAAAAAATAGCTGCGGCGCAGTGAAGGTAACAGTTCCTGGTAGACTTTCATTAAATAAGGATTGCCGACCATTTCATGCTGACGAGACAAGCCCTGAAAGATTAAATCATAAAATTTTTCAGTATGGCCGTGACGGGTTTCTTCCTGCAACTGTTGCAATAATGCCTGAATGCTTTCGGCTTCATGCGGACGCCAGGTTTCGGCCATGCGTTGCACGATTTGCCCACACAGCAATGCACACATTTCAAACAGGGCACGTACCTGCTGGGCAGACATTTCCGAGACAATCGCCCCACGACGGGGATAAATTTCGATTAATTGGGTACGCTCCAGCAGCAGTAAGGCTTCGCGTACCGAACCACGACTGACATCCAGTTCAGAGGAAATGCGCAATTCTTGAATGCGTTCCCCCTCTACCAGTTCACCGCGAATGATTTGCTCACTAATATGCCTGGCAATCTGCTCGGACAAACTGTCCTTTTCTTGTTCTTGCATACTGTTCCTATCTTGTTTTTATAAGATGCAATCAAAAAAATTGGATAAACCCTGTGGATAAATCCTGATTGTTACGTGCTTTTTTACTTGATTTTAATTGCAAAAAATATGACATTGTCAGACAATTTTCAAGTCGATAAAGCCAATATCAGTTTGTGATCAGTAGATCGGATAAAACTGTCTATTTCCGTCAAATATCCTGCTCTAGACTCACTTCAACCTAAGCGATTCATTTAAATTATAAAATAAAAATTATTCTTAGTTCAGCACATCCTTAGAAAAACAGCAGGATAAGTGATCTCAAGGTGCGTATGCAAAAACCATAGCACACCTTTTCATCTCTTTTATATGGTTTTTAAATTAAAAAAAGGCTGAAAAACCTTGATAAATAAAATACGAACCGACAGTTGCCAACAGGCAGGCAAAACATCTTTTCAGCATGGCTGGCGATAGTTTATGCGCCACTTTTGCACCTAATTTAGCCGTCATAAAACTCATGACACTAATACCAATAAAGGCATAGATATGCACATAGCCAATGCTATGCGGTATTTCAGTTTCGGTATTGGAACCAAACCACATAAAGCCTAACGCCCCAGCAATGGCAATCGGTAAGCCGCCTGCAGCCGAGGTGGCTACCGCTTTCTGGATCACTACGCCATGACGACTTAAATACGGTACGGTCAAGCTGCCACCACCAATACCGAATATGGCAGAGGCGATTCCGATTCCGCCGCCAGCCAGAATCTGCATGGCTCTGGAAGGTAAATGATGATTCGGGTCCACCGCTTTGCTTGCACCATTAAACATGGTATATGCCACCCAAAGGGCAAAAAAGCCGATTAATAATTGCAAGCCCTGACCCGACATATAGTCCGCAATACCGGCTCCTAAAAATGCCCCTAAAGCCAGTCCCGGCGCTAAATTACGAAATACATCCCACATCACCGCGCCTCTTTTATGGTGCGCTGTGACCGAGCTGATGGAAGTGACAATAATGGTCGCTAAAGATGTACCCACAGCCAGATGCATAATCACCGATGGATCATAATGTAACTGGGTAAATACAATATAAAGAATGGGAACAATAATCAGGCCGCCACCAACGCCAAACAGCCCGGCAGCAAAACCCGCCATTGCACCAATCAATAAATATATGATTAACTCCATTATTCACATTCCACGATTACTTAGATTTAAATGGATTTAGAGACCCGACAGCTGCAAAAAATCCTCGATGATGCCCATCAGCTTCCTGAAGTTTTGTTACTCAAACCCGTCACCACGTCGACCAATGACGATGTACGTGAAATTGCACTGAAAGGCGTGCACAGTGTTCTGGTTTGCAGTTCCAAACAGACTCAAGGTCGTGGACAGCGTCAACGACAGTGGGTATCGCCTGAAGGCAACATCTATTTAAGCACATTGCTGAATACGCGAACAGCCATTGATGGCCGGCTGGCGCTTGAAATCGCACTGAATATTTTACAAATGCCGAGTTTGCAAAATTTAGATTTGCAAGTGAAATGGCCGAATGACCTATATAGTAGACAAGGTAAATGGGGTGGCATTCTGGTTGAACCGATTTCCCCTCATCAGGTCATTGTCGGTGTCGGGATTAATCTTGAACCTGTTCTCAAAGCACAGATTGACCAGCATGCCACCTCACTGCGTGAATTGGGATTACAGGATATTTCCCGTATTCAGCTGATTGCTGAACTGTATATGGAGATTCAGCAAGCCAGTGCATGGTTTGATCATGACTGCTATAACCTAGCGGCACGCTTTAATCATTATGCGGCTTTTAAAAACCAAGCTGTTGAATTTGAAGACCATTCGGGAGTATGTTCAGGTATCTTCCTGGGCATTCAGGACGATGGCTCTGTCACGATTGAAACCCCTGAAGGTTTAAAACAGTTTTATCAAGGGCGTTTACGCCGCCTGAATACCTCTCTTTAGAGAAATGCAATGAAGAATTTATGGCTGGATATCGGCAATACCCGACTCAAATACTGGATTACTGAAAATCATCAGGTAATTGAACATGACGCAGAACTGCATCTGCAATCCCCTGCCGACCTGCTACTCGGTTTAATCCAGCATTTTAAAAGTCTGGATCTGCAACAAGTCGGGGTGTCTTCGGTTCAGGACAAAAAGAACAATGAACGCATCCAAAAAATTCTCAAGTTTTTAAATGTTCCGGTGACTTTTGCCAAAGTCCATGCCGAATATGCCGGCTTACGCTGTGCCTATGAAGATACCAGCAAGTTCGGGATTGACCGCTGGCTGCAAATGCTGGCTGTCGTGAACAATCCGGAGCAAAAATATTGTGTGATCAGTTGTGGAACTGCACTGACCATTGACCTCACCGATGGCTTGCAACACTTGGGCGGTTATATCCTGCCGAACCTGTACCTACAGCGTGATTCCCTGATTCAAAATACCAAAGGCATCAAGATTCCCGATGCCATATTTGATGAGCTTAGCCCAGGTCGCAATACCATTGATGCCGTTCATCATGGCATTCTGCTCAGTCTGGTCAGCACCATTGAAAAGGTCCTGGAAAAGTATCCAGGCGAACTGATTTTAACTGGTGGTGATGCACCGCTATTTGCTAAATATTTGACAGCTTATCAGCCTGTTATTGAGCCGGATCTATTGCTGAAAGGGCTGCAAAATTATATTTATTCCTTGGCTGAAGCCTGATTTTAACGAATAGGATTTAGCGAATCAGATAAGGTTGTATCGTCTGCCAGACTTCCGGCAGTTCGGTGCAGCCTTTTATAAAAATGAATGGCTGAATGTGTGCATCCGGCAATTTACCTCATTACTTGCATAAAGATTGCAATAGATTCCCACCAGATTAATGCAGCAGCAAAGGTTTTAGCACATCCCAGACCTGGTTAAATTCATCAAAACCATCACTGCGCATAAAATGCCCGGCATGGTTCACCTCCTGCATCTGGGCATTAATGTAATGACCTAGCAGTACAGCTTTGGGCGGTGACACATAAGGATCATTACAGGAAAACAGTAAAAATCGGGTCGCAATCTGTTTTTGCAAAATGGCCATGTCTAATTTTGCCTGCCGAATAAAACCGTCCAATTCGGGTAATGCAGTGAGTTTATCCTTAAAGCCAGCCACCAGTATCAGCCCTTTAATTGAAGTCTGACTGAGTGCCTGAGTCAAAAAATGCAGACTGGCAAGACAACCTAAACCATGCGCGACAATAATGCTTTCTGAATCTAAATGGGGTATTTGCAGCTGTATTGCTGTTTGCCAGCTTTGAAAATTCGGTGCGTTCGGATCGGGTAAGATTAGTCGCCTTGCCAGATGGCCTGAATGCTGAATTTGCTGGCTAAGCCAGGGAAACCAGTGATCATTAGGAGAAGCTTGATCACCATGCACAATATAAACTTGCTTTTGTAATTGTGACATATCTGTTCTTCTTATTATAAATTGTAGAATGAGTCATATTTATTCAATTATGATATGCCGATGAGAATCAAAAAATCCAGCCTGTTCATCACAAAATAAACCGGATTGTTTCAAAGTGTTTTTAGGATAGGAAAAAAGGCAATAAAAAAGGCGCATTACGCGCCTTCTTGGGATTGATCAGTAAAGCTCAATCTTATTTATCTTTATTGCCGAATAGCGGGCCCATACCGCCGCCACCGAATTGCTTTTGCATATTGCCCAATGAACGCATCATTTTTGCCATACCTGACGGATTGGCAAATTTCTTCATCATTTTCGCCATTTGCGCATGTTGCTTGATCAGTTTATTCACTTCGGCAACATCCATACCACAACCGGCAGCGATACGTTTTTTACGGCTTGGGTTCATCAGGTCCGGGTTACGACGCTCTTTAATGGTCATCGACTGAATAATCGCTTCCATCTTTTTCACTTGCTTTTCAGGGTTCGCCTGTGCAATCGCGTCCTGAATACCCGAGTTACTCATGCCTGGAAGTTTATCCAAGAAGCCCATCATGCCACCCATTTTGTTCATTTGCTCAAATTGCATCAGCATATCTTCAAAGTTGAAGCTGCCGCCTTTTTGCAATTTTTTCGCCATTTTTTCGGCTTTTTCTTTGTCGATCTTGCGTTCAACTTCTTCGACCAAAGAAAGCACGTCACCCATGCCGAGAATACGCTGCGCGATACGCTCAGGATGGAATGGCTCTAGGGCATCAAGTTTTTCACCCATACCCAGGAACTTGATTGGCTTGCCGGTAATCGCACGTACCGAAAGTGCCGCACCACCGCGTGCATCACCATCAGTTTTCGTGAGGATCACACCGGTTAATGGAAGCGCATCATTAAAGGCTTTGGCTGTATTCGCCGCATCCTGACCGGTCATGGCATCGACCACGAACAGGGTTTCAGTCGGCTTGATGGCAGCATGAAGCTCTTTAATTTCGTCCATCATTTCGTCATCGACGTGTAGACGACCTGCGGTATCGACAATCAGCACATCAGCAAACTGGATTTTCGCTTGTTCAATGGCACGGTTGGCAATATCAATTGGTTTTTCATTGGCATTCGATTCAAAGAAAATCGCGCCAACTTCACCCGCTACAGTTTGCAGCTGTTTGATTGCCGCTGGACGATAAACGTCGGCAGAAACCATGGCCACTTTTTTCTTTTGACGCTCTTGCAGGAAACGTGCAAGTTTTGCCGCAGTCGTGGTTTTACCCGCACCTTGCAAACCTGCAAGCAGTACAACCACAGGGGGTTTGGCTGCGAGGTCAAGGCTTTCATTGGCCTCACCCATCATTTTGGTCAGTTCGTCATGGACGATTTTGACGAACGCCTGGCCCGGTGATAACTGAGTCATCACTTCTTGGCCCAATGCCTCTTCCTTAACTTTCGCGATGAACTCACGAGTTACAGGTAACGCCACATCGGCTTCAAGAAGTGCCATACGCACTTCACGTAACGTATCTTTAATATTGTCTTCGGTTAGCTGCCCTGAGCCAGTAACATTTCTTAAACTCTGCGTGAGTCGTTCTGTTAAGGTATCAAACATTGCAAATTCCGCTTAAAATAGCCGTGAGCAAAAAATTGTTTCTTAAAATAGAAAATTTATGCATAGAATGCTATAGGATACTGTAGTTCGCATCGAATTTATATAAATGAATATTCATCATCCTGAAAAAGGTTTGACATGATTAGCCTGCCCTTGGTTTACACGATCTTAGCATTAATCGCTTATACCTCATCTTTCTGGTATCTGTTTATCCACTTAATGTCAAAACGTGATCCAAACCATTGGCTTATTGGGCTGGTACTGGGTTTAGGGGTAATGTTGCACGGGGCTGTGCTGTATAGCGATATGCTGACCCCTTTAGGCATCAATTATGATGTTTTTGTGCTGATGTCATTTACCTCTGGTCTGATGCTGCTGCTCAGCCTGCTGTTTAGTACATTTCGTCCCATTTTGGCACTAAATTTACTGGGTATCCCTGTTGCTGCAATCGGTCTCATTTTAGGTTTTACCTTAAGCAAGACCAATCAGGTGATTGAACAGCATTCTCTGGGCCTAGACATTCATATTATCTTGTCTTTATCGGCCTATGCCGTTCTGCTGATGGCAACTATTCAGGCGGTGATTTTGTGGTTTCAGAACCGTGAATTAAAGAATAAGACCAAAAGACTGTGGGTTAATTTACTGCCTTCATTTCAGGCTATGGAATCATTATTATTTGATTTAATCATTACCGGTTTTATCTTGCTGACTTTAGCGCTTGGTTTTGGTTTCTTTACCATTGAAAATTTCTTTGCCCAGCATTTGGCGCATAAAACGGCGTTTAGTATTATTTCCTGGTTTGTTTATGGCTTCCTGTTGATTGGCCATTATAAATTTGGCTGGCGCGGTCAAAAAGCCATTCGCTTTACCTTGATTGGTTTTATGCTACTTGCGATTGGTTTTATTGGTTCCAAGTTTGTACTGGAAATGATTTTGGGAAAATAAGGCTTTTTTGTTCAGTTTGACTAATTAAAAATGTGGAACATGATAAATCATTAAAAAGGCCCAACCCTTATGGTTTGGACCTTTTTTTCATACGATATATCATTGATTAAAAATAATAAATTGATAGTTTCATATAACTTGTATATGTTAATTTTAGAAAATCTTAATCATCGCTCAAATAAATTATTAATATTTTTCTTCAGAGTACTAGCAATATTAGGATCAAATCCATCTACTAAAAATCTACTCATTAACCCTTCTATTAAAGTATAAATTAGCTCAGATAAATCTTGATGATCCGCTAATAAGCAATTTTTCGATACTAAATCTTTTATCCACTGCTTATGCTTTTTAGAAACGGATATTATATCTTTTTCATTTTGACCAGACTCAGCTACAGCTCTCACGAATAAGCACCCTTTGAAAGATTCTTGTTGAAACCATTCCATATGCCAATCAAAAATTTTATTAATTGCACAAATACCTTCTGCTGTTCCAATGTATTTGAATAAGCTCTCTTTAAATTTTTCATCACGAGCTCTAAGAACCGACTGAACCAACTGATTCTTATTTTTGTAGTAAGTGTACATAGTGGTTTTAGAACAACCAGATTCATCTCGAATTAGATCTACCCCAACGCCAACAAAGCTATTTTGATTAAATAGTCTTTCTGCTGTATCTAAAATTTTTAATGCTGATTTTGACATTTGTCGCACCCCAAAATAGTACAGATCTGTACTATTTTTTATTTTATCTATATTATGGTTTGAAAACAATATTTTGAAAGAGGGGATATAGACATGTTTTCGATTTTTGAAGGAAAGGAAAAATTAGCTGCATTTCCCAAAAGGCATGAAGTTCTTAGAAGTTTATTTGGAGGAACGATCAGCATCTTTCTTCTACTTTTGCTTACTAAATTAACAGGTAATCTCTACATCATGGCTCCTTTTGGCGCTACTTGTGTAATTCTGTATGCTGTTTCACAGTCACCATTGGCACAACCTAGAAATGTTATATTTGGTCATTTCATTTCAGCTTTTATCGGCCTATTTTTCCTTAATTTTTTCCCTGATTCTATTTTGACTATAGCTTTATCTGTAGGCTGTGCAATTGCCTTAATGCAAGTTTTTAGATGTGTACATCCCCCAGCTGGAGCTAATCCATTAGTAATACTTTTAACAGCAAATTCTATCCACTATGAATGGAGTTTCTTGGTTTTTCCTGTGTTATTAGGATCTATAGCTTTAGTTTTGGTTGCTACTGTTATAAATAATATTAAAACTAATAATAAGTGGCCTCTATATGGCTTAGGTTTAATCAGAACCAAGTAATAAATGAGACTGTAAATTAAATTGTGTAATTGCCTGAATTTGCTATGTTCATATTCACAACGGAGTCAGGCAACATGATGAACGAACAAAAACTAAAAGACCTTGCAGCAGAATTTGCTAAAGGAATCAAAACAGAAGACGATCTCAACCAATTCACCCGATTGTTGACTAAACTCACTGTTGAAACGGCTCTCAATGCCGAACT
>NZ_NEGD01000006.1:0-197360 GCF_002135245.1 Acinetobacter sp. ANC 4218
CCGCAATGCGATACAAACGCAAATATGGATTGCATTAATCGCCTATTTACTGGTGAACTTCGCTAAACACATGGCACAAGAAGAATGGAGTGTTCAGCGTTTACTGCGAATTATTCAGGTCAATTTATTTGAAAGGAAACATTTAAGGTCACTCTTTGCGCCTGATAAAAAATGGCGAAAACAAGAAGAACCTCAATTGAGGTTCTTCTTGTGATATTTGTGGGACAGCAGTGGCCTTACGGCTCTTTTTAGAAATGGTGTTCAGATTAACCGAAGCGACCGGTAATATACGCTTCAGTCAATTGGTGATCTGGCTGAGTAAAGACTTTTTCAGTCGAATTGACTTCAATCAAGTCACCCAAATGGAAATAGGCAGTACGGTCAGATACACGTGCAGCCTGTTGCATCGAGTGCGTTACAATCGCAATGGTATATTGGGTTGAAAGTTCTGAAATCAGTTCTTCAATTTTAGCCGTTGCAATTGGGTCCAGCGCTGAACATGGCTCATCCATCAGAATCACTTCCGGACTCACCGCAATAGTACGCGCAATACATAAACGCTGCTGCTGACCACCTGAAAGACCTGTACCCGGCTGGTTTAAACGGTCTTTGACTTCATTCCACAGCCCCGCTTTATGCAGGCTATTTTCCACAATTTCTTCCAGGTCGTATTTATCACGCGCCAAACCATGCAGTTTAGGACCATACGCCACGTTATCAAAAATTGATTTCGGGAATGGGTTCGGTTTCTGGAACACCATACCAACCTGTGCACGCAGTAAAACCACGTCCAGATTCGGGTCATAGATATCCTGATTATCAAGCATCACCTTACCGGTCACGCGACAGGTATCAATGGTGTCATTCATACGGTTTAAGGTACGCAGGAAAGTTGATTTACCACATCCCGATGGACCAATAAAGGCAATCACTTCATTTTCATAGATATTGATGTCAATACCTTTAATGGCTTCTGCTTCGCCATAGTAAACATGGACATCTGAAGTACTTATTTTAACATTCGATGTTTCATTTTCTTTTTTCGTTGAAGTATGAGTATCGAATTGAGAAACAAATGAAGTACCAGGATGTTTTTGATCGACTTCGGGAGCGATAAACTGTTTCTGTTCTGGATTCACGGATTCATCCTGTTCTAAGGAATTTGCTTGTGTCATAGCTGTTACAGTATTCATATATTGTCCTCACTTACCAGCGCACTTCAAGTTTCTTACGTAACCAGATGGCAAGACTGTTCAAACCAACCATCAGCGCCAGTAAGACAATAATTGCGGCAGCAGTACGTCCTTCAAAGAAGTTACGTAATTCGTTACCCTGCCATAAGAAAATTTGTACCGGTAATGCAGTAGATTGATCGAGTGGTGTCGCTGGCACGCTTGCTACAAAAGCACTCATCCCAATCAGAAGTAAGGGTGCGGTTTCACCGAGGGCTTGTGCTACCCCAATAATGGCACCAGTTAAAATACCAGGAAGCGCCAAAGGCAGCACGTGATGAAATACCGTTTGTACACGGGAAGCACCCAGGCCCAATGCCGCCTGACGAATGGATGGTGGCACTGCTTTCAGTGATGCACGTGTGGTAATAATCACGGTTGGCAAGGTCATCAGACTCAGTACCAGACCACCGACCAATGGTGCAGAAAGGGGTAAATGCATCCAGCCAATAAAAATTGCAGCGCCGAGCAAACCAAAGACGATCGAAGGAACCGCTGCAAGGTTATTGATATTCACTTCAACAACATCTGTAATCCAATTTTTAGGCGCAAATTCTTCAAGATAAATCGCTGATGCCACACCAATCGGAATCGAGATAAAAATCACGATCAGCATCATGAACACTGAGCCCATGAATGCACCTGCAAGACCAGAAGTTGCAGGTGAACTGCGTGAGTCCGGATTGGTAAAGATATTGGTATTAAAGCTATTCTCAATCACACCTTTGGCTTTTAAATCATCGGCAAGCTGGCGAATTTCAGGACTAAGCTGTTGCTGGTCATCAGGTAAACTGCGATCAATATTACCTGCTAGCCATACATCGACATTGGCATCGGCCAGAATCTTGATCTCTTCTTTTTTGCCAATCAGCGTTGGATCAGCCATTACCATATCACGCAAGCGATAGGCCTCTGAACTGGTATACAAAGCAGATAAATCATCACGTTTTGAGGCAATTGAAGGATCTTTTGCAATCATGCCATTAACGATCAAGGCATCCCAATCCACCATGCCCATTTCGGTTTGCCAGGCAATGGTACGCTCTGCAAACTGGGCTGGAGATTCGCCATCCTTCTGCGTAGGTTTTGCACCCACCTGAATGATGGCAGGATCGAAATAGACCGGTACAGAAAGACTGCTTTGCCAGAATGCAGGTAAGCCTTTCGCTAAAATACTTCCGAACAAAAGCACCACAAAGAACAAACCTGTCACAACTGCAGAAAAACCTAAAATACGGAATGTCTTTTCTTTACGATGACGTTTGGCTAAAGAACTGGCAATTCTCTGTTTACGTTTTTCGCGTAATTCAGCTGCAGCTTGTGGGTCAAAGCTTTGCCCCATAGAAGATGTATTTGATGTACTCATTCGTATTGCTCGCGATATTTACGCACGATATACAGTGCAACAATGTTTAAACCTAACGTAATGACAAACAGCGTCAGACCTAATGCAAATGCCACCAAAGCTTGCGGGCTGGCAAAGTCGGTATCGCCGGTTAACTGGTTCACAATGGTAATAGTAACTGTAGATACGGCTTCTAGCGGATTGACATGCAATAATGGACTATTCCCTGCTGCCAGAACCACAATCATGGTTTCACCAATCGCACGTGATGCGGCAAGTAGGAATGCGCCAATAATCCCCGGCAGTGCAGCAGGCAGAACCACCTGACGAATGGTTTCAGACTTGGTTGCACCTAAGCCTAATGAACCATCGCGTAGTGCACGTGGCACCTGGGTAATAATGTCATCCGACAGTGAAGATACAAACGGAATAATCATGATCCCCATGACAAAACCGGCAGTTAAGGCACTGGTTGCATTAATGTGTAGTCCAATGCTTTCGCCCAGCAACTTGAAGAACGGACCAATCACCATCAATGCGAACACGCCATAAACAATGGTTGGAATACCGGCTAAAACTTCAATGGCAGGTTTTGCCCAGGCACGAAAACTTGAAGGTGCATATTCAGCCAGATAGATAGCAATCATCAGTCCAACAGGAACCGCAACCAATAAGGCGATTCCGCTCACCATGAGGGTTCCCCAGATTAATGGCAACAGGCCATAACTGCCTTCTGCATTTCCAGAAGTGCTAAATCCAGGGTTCCATTCCGTACCAAAAAAGAAATCGATCGGACTGACAAAATGGAAAAAGCGCATGGCTTCGCTAAACATCGAAAGTACAATGCCGATGGTGGTTAAGATGGCCACACCGGAACATAGAGCCAAGCCCCAATTAATGATTTTTTCAACCTGGTTACGGGCACGATATTGCTGGGCAATGCGCTTTTTAGCCATCACCAGACCCGCCAAAGCGGCACAAATCACTAAAGCCAGTTTGGCAAAAGAACTAATCGTTTCAATTTTCGCGAGTTGCTGTGCGGCTGCAATTTCATAGGCTGCGGCTTGATCACTCACACCAAAACCCGAAGCAATCGCTTTAACACGATCAATGAGCACTTCTATGCCAGCACGATCCAATGTCGCTGCAACGTTTGCAGGAACATTATTTAACACCACATGGCGCAGAATGTTCGGTTCGACAATATTCCAAACCAGTAAAATTAAAAAAGCAGGGATACCACACCATAAAGCCACCAGTGCCCCGTAATAGCCAGGACGCGAGTGCAACTTTGCAGTGTTATTTCCCTTACCTGCTAGGTTACGGCTTTTGGATAACCCGATTTGATAGGCGATGGCAATTAATGCCAACAACACGCCCATAAGTAGCAGATTCATGTATTCTCCAGCATTTTTCAATTTTCATGCTTTGAAAAACTTGTCTATACAAAAAAGCCGAAGGTAGAAATTATTCTACCGTCAGCTCATTTATCCTAATTACTTAACCGCTTTACCGGCTTTCAAATTTGCAAGAACTTTGGCACGTTCTTTGTCTGACATAGAAATCAGACCAGCTTTTTCCAGTTTAGAGCCTTTACCTGAAACTTTCTTATTCAGGAAGTACTCCGAATACTGTTGTAAGCCTTTGATTGATTTAAGGTGCTCACCTTTTACGTAGAAGTACAATGGACGTGATACCGGGTAAGAACCATTTAGAATAGTTTTCTCTGATGGAATCACATTGTTCACTGTAGCTACACGTAATTTGTCACGGTTTTGGTCATAGAAACCTAAACCAAACACACCTACTGCACTTGGAGAAGTTTTTAAACGTGCAAGTGTTTCAGTATAATCGCCAGAAATTTCGATGACTTTTCCGTCTTTACGGAAATTTGAACATGCTTTCTTCTGAGCATCTTTGTCTAAGTTTTTGAAATATGCGTAAGATTCACAACCTGCTTCAACCATTTTTTCCTGGAACACTTCACGCGTACCGTGGTTTGAAGCTGGAATTACCAATGTAATTGGTTCATTTGGAAGTGCTTTGTCAATTTGATTCCAGCGTGTATACGGGTTTGGAACCAATTTGCCTTGTGAAGGCAACTGTGCAGCCAGTGCAGCAAATACATGTTGTGGACGTAATTTATAAGCTGCTTTCTTTGAGTTAGATGCGAATACAATACCGTCATAACCTACTTTAACTTCGATTACTTGGTTTACGCCAGCTTTTTTACATGCAGCCAATTCAGTATCTTTAATTTTACGAGATGCATTGGCGATGTCGATGGTATTGTCACCTACACCCTGACAGAATTGTTTTAAACCGCCAGATGTACCACCAGAACCAACAACTGGTGCTTTAAATTGCGGGAAAGTATTACCAAATTCTTCTGCTACAATACTTGCATATGGCAAAACAGTTGAAGAACCAGCAATCTGGATGGTGTCACGAGCTGCATTTGCTGTTGTTGCTACAGCTGCCCCTGAAAGTGCTAAAGCAAGTGCGATGTGGTTTAAGCGCATTCTTTTCTCTCTTCAATAGATGCAATTTTGAAGTACGCTACTTTTTATAAAGTTTTGTACTTATTTCGATGATTGCATTTTGATTTTAGAATATGACAATCAAGTTACAGCTTTGTGACGCTTTTATGATAATTCATTTCTTTTGTAGGATTTTTAAAAATATCTTTTAAATTCAACAACTAAAAACCAATCAAAAATATTATTCAAACATTGTTTTTGAGTACGAATTTGTAATATTTCTTAAATCTGTCATTTTCTCATGCCTTCTGTTTCTACTTGCAGGGTGTTTATTCTATGTACAGACAATAAAAATGTTCTGTTTCTGGATTTCTTTTCTATCTGTATCAGGCTTTCACTTTCCCCTCTCAAAGTTACACTACTCTAATTTTTACCACCACTTGTCCAAATCTCTGAAATTCATACAACATGATTTTGTCATATAGTCAAAAATAAATAATGACAATGATATGACCATAAACATTAAAACAATTAAAAATTTTAATCCTGATTGACCCGCTCACATGATATTTAAAGAACATGACTGAGACTTGCTTGCAGAATACTGCTCTCTAAAAGGTTTTAGTCTGCAATTTACAGCTTGAATTTAAAGCAAAACTTTTCAACCACATCTCTTCCAATCAGATCAATATTGATACCTCATAAATCAAATGAGGTTGTACAATCTTAAACACACAAAAAAGGAGACCGTATGGTCTCCTCCTTTCACACAGACAATCAATTAATCAATTGCTGGTGTATATGTACCATCAGCGATTGGACCTTTAATACGATCAGCCTCTGCAAGCACAAGGCCAAGCAGGTTTTTCACGTTGTCTAAAGTCGCAACAGGACTCAAAGTCGTCATCTTCAAGGATTGAACTTGACCCACTTTAGTGACACCAATATTCGCTTCACCACGGGCAAACAGTTCATCTGCCACGTTTTGGTTTAATGTATCGAGCAATTCTGCTGGATAACCTGCTGGAACCACACGGAACAACACAGATGCAAATTGAGGTTCAACCAGAAGCTCTAAACCATCAGTCGCTTTGATGTAATCAGCCACTTCACGTGTCAACTTCACACCATTGTCAATCATTGAACCATAAAGCTCTTCACCCAATGCTTCAACAGTCATCCACAATTTCAACGCATCAAAACGACGTGTTGTTTGTAATGACTTGGACACCAGGTTCGGCACCCCATGTTCTTCATCATAAGCAGAGTTTAGGTACTCAGCTTCATAATGCATGAAACGGTAGTTCGCTTCGTCTTTCAACAAGAACGCGCCACAAGAAATGGTTTGGAAATAATGCTTATGGAAATCCAGTGTCACTGAATCAGACAACTCGATACCATCCAGCATTGAACGATAGTCATTCGATAAAATCAGTGCCCCACCCCATGCCGCATCGATATGCATCCACGCGCCATATTTGTTGGTGATTTCACGAATTTCTTTCAATGGATCAATCGCACCAGCATCAGTCGTACCTGCTGTTGCAACAACACATGCCACGATTTTGCCTTCAGATTGAAGGTGCGCCATAGTTTTTTCCAGAGCATCCACATCCATCTGTGCATTTTCATTTACAGGAACAGTGACTACAGACTGGAAGCCCATACCCATCATTGCCATGTTCTTTTGCACAGAGAAGTGTGCATTTTCAGAACAGATGACTTTGACATTACGCATCGCATCAGCAGGGATACCATCGCGCTGAACAGACCAAGGATTGCCGTTTTCGTCTTTCCAGTTTTTAGAGATGCAAGCATCACGCGCAAGCAGCACACCCATCAGGTTCGACTGGGTACCACCAGAGGTAAATACACCTGCCTGACCTGAACCATAGCCAACTTTTTGACGTAGCCAGTCAATCAACTGCACTTCCATCAATGAACCGGCAGGACTTTGATCCCATGAGTCCATAGACTGGTTAGTTGCGTTAATCAATACTTCTGCAATCTGGCTTGCCACCATGGTCGGGCAATGCAAATGTGCTAACGAGTGCGGATGATGAACTTTCAGGCTTTTGTTTAAGAAAAGCTCAACCATACGCTCAAGCGATTTGTGTAGACCCATGCCTTCTTTTGAAGGATGAAATGCAATCGCACTGCGTAGCTCTTTAATGCTGCCACCAGTGTACATTTTGTCGTTTTGCAACCATGCAGAAACGGCTTTTACCGCTTCGTCCATTGCTGACTGATAGTCAGCAATAGAACCTGCATCATTGCAGAATAACGCTTTACGATGTTCTGCAAAATCTACCATGCCTTATGCACCTCGAACTGCAACAAGCGCTTCAGCAATTGCTTTCTTAAAGCGGGCAATCACTTCAACACATTCGTCTTGGGTGATGATAAGCGGGCAAAGTAAACGAATCACAGTACCGTTACGACCACCTTTTTCTAACAACAGTTTGTTATCGAAACATGCAGCCTGGATTGCAGCAGCCAATTGAGAATCACCTGGGAATGAACCCATATGATCTGCTTTTTGACGTTCGTCAACGATTTCAATACCGATCATCAAACCACGGCCACGTACATTACCGAGACATGGGAATTCTACTGCTAATTTTTTCAATTCAGCTTGTAAGAAATCGCCACGTTCTTGCGCATTTTGTGCAAGATTTTGTTCTTTGATGGTTTTGATGGTCGCAAGACCTGTACCCATCGCCAACTGGTTACCACGGAAAGTACCAGTGTGACCTGCTGGCTGCCAAGCATCAAACTTGCGTTTAATACCCAGTACTGCAAGTGGCAAGCTACCACCTACAGCTTTAGACATTACTACCACGTCAGGTTCAATACCCGCATGTTCAAAAGCAAACATTTTGCCTGAACGTCCAAAGCCTGCTTGAACTTCGTCAAGAATCAACACGATATTGTGTTTTTCAGTCACTTCACGGATTTTCTTCAACCATTTAACCGGTGCAGTCACCACACCGCCTTCACCTTGAATCGCTTCAAGAATCACAGCTGCTGGCTTGGTTACACCGCTTTCTACATCTTCAATGAAGTTTTCGAAATAATAAGTCAAGGCATCAACACCCGCTTCACCGCCAATGCCTAATGGGCAACGGTATTCATGCGGATATGGCATAAACTGTACGCCTGGCATCAAGCCATTGACTGCATTCTTCGCAGACAGGTTACCTGTCATTGCCAAAGAACCGTGTGTCATACCGTGATAGCCACCTGAGAAGCTGATCACTGAGCTACGACCAGTATAAGTTTTTGCTAATTTAATTGCTGCTTCTGTACCGTCTGCACCAGACGGACCACAGAACTGTAGGCAATACTCTTCCTTCCCACCAGGGAGCTGTTCAAGTAATGCTTCAGTAAATGCATCTTTTAAAGGTGTCGTTAAATCTAAAGTATGTAATGGAAGACCGCTTGCTAGCGTATCTTGGATACTTTGAATTACCGCAGGATGATTATGGCCTAAAGCCAATGTTCCTGCCCCAGCTAAACAATCGAGGTACTCTGTACCTTCAACATCAGTAACCCAACAACCTAAGGCTTTTGCTATCGCTAACGGCAATTTACGTGGATAGCTACGAACATTGGATTCCATCTGGCTTTGGCGAGTCAAATAGTATTCGTTAGTAGACTTAGTGGCAGGATTTACAGAAGAAACGCTCATATCGAATTACCATCTCTGATATGGGTTGAAAGAAATAAGTCGGGTGACTTGTGGTCCTTTGACTCGGTGCTTTATAGAATCTAGTTTGACGACTTGATTTATACATCATAACTAAACGGCGGATGATACAGAATTTTTCAATAAAATAAACAAGTTTTATGACTTTATCTGCCTAAAACCGATCAAAAAAATATATCAAGCCAATTCTTAGATTGAATTATCATCTTACAGTGTGACAGACTAAAGAAAACCTTATTTTTATACTTTTTTTATGCAAAAGATTGAATGAACGTAACCGTTCAAGTTAAATCAAGTTAAGTAATTAATTTTTAAATATTTTATTTAAAAGCCTTTTTTATAAGATCAATCAAACCATTTACAATCTTGACACAAAGTCTACAAAAAATCCTCATGAAGTAGCGATACCATGTTTATTAAAAGCTGAACTTTTCTTTACAAAAAATAGGTAAAAATAATGCGATATTTAACTCTATCCTCTCTGGTACTTACTAGCCTACTTTCAACAGCTACCTTTGCGCAGCCAACAGAGCAGCTGAATTATAATTTAGTCAATGTCCAGGCTGAAGCCACTCGCCAGATTTCCAATGATGAAATGTATGCGGTTTTATATATTGAAAGAAGCAAGAAGCAGCCAGCTGAACTTTCTGCACTCATCACACAACTCATGAATCAAGCCATTGCAGCATCGAAAAAATACCCGCAAGTGAAAGTTGAAACGGGTACACAGAGCACTTATCCGGTGTATGACAATGACAGTCAGAAATTGAAAGAATGGCGTGGCCGGGCTGAAATTCGCCTAAAAAGTACCGATTTTAAAGCCGTCAGCCAGTTAATCAGCGAATTACAGCAAAACTTCCAAACCCAGTCGATCAACTTTACCGTTTCCGATGTACAACGTAAAAAAGTGGAAAATGAATTGATGGTGGAAGCATCGAAAAACTTTCAGCAACGCGCACAAATGTTGACTTCGGCATGGAATAAATCAGGCTATCAATTGGTTAACCTCAACCTAAATACCAATAACTATTATCCACAACCGGTGATGATGCGTGCCAACATGGCGAAATTTGCAGGTGCTGAGGCCGCTGATGCGCAAAATGTTGAGGCCGGTGAATCAAAAATTACCGTGAATGCCAATGGTTCGATTCAGTTTAAGTAAATATTTAAGATTCATTTAAAACCGTGTAAACACACGGTTTTTGCTGATAGTGTTGCTCTTAATCTTCTCCCCTCTATCTTTACAGTTCAATCAAGTGTGAGACGGCCTAAAGGTGATGATGGCCACCGCTAATTTATTCTATTTCTTGACATCAACAAGCTCATCTACTAGCTCATCAATCTTTGTATCTGTACTGCGCCATTTATTCAAAGCCAGACCGCCTTTGCCTTTCAATTTAAACTCAGCCTCAGAAACAACTTGCCCTTCTTTCATTAATGTGAATTTTGCATAACTCATGTAGGTCACAACATCCCATGTGCGCAATGCAGTGTAGTTCATCGTAGTTTCACATAACGCCGGTTTGGAATTTTCAGGATAAATGCGTGCATTGATATTGTATCTTGCGAAACTACGAACTATTGAGTCATCAAATCCGGCAATTGTAACCTTAGGATTATTGATCACACATATTTGCTTAACGGTCTTTGGCTGAAATCCTTCGTTATTTTTAACCTGAATTGATGTGCAACCAGATACAGCTAAACCCAAAGCACTTAATGCTAATAATTTTTTCATAATACCCCCTTATAGTAAGAAAATAAGATACTAATTTATTGAATAAAAAGAAACTAGACTACATTGGAATAGCATAAAGGAACCAGCCTAAGTCAACCCTTTCACCATAGGAGGATCTTAATTCGACATAAATAATGTTACATCTACATCTTTCGCACCTTTCGACGATAGATATACTTTTGAGAAATTTCCGAAGGCTTGCTCAATTCGTCTACCGACAAATAACAAACCTCGTTTTTTCGGTAACCTGACCAAAACATAAATTCCTCATAGCTAAGAATTTTTCTGCCTCAGCTATTGTTTGATCACTGACGCCATTCAGAACTAACTCTGCACAGAATTCGTCTCGGTATTCAATTCCTTTTCCTGTTTTTCAGCAAATTATTGCAAACCTTTAAGTCCAGAAACTTCAGAAAACACCTGATCTGCGAGCGATTGAGTGAAATTTTCTTCAACCTGTTCAGTTGTGAATATTGCACCACCCACCTCATCAACACGCGTCAGTGCAATCCAATCAGGAATCACACTTTTATCACCTTCATTATCAGGACATATCACATCAATGTCTTCTTCTGTTTCATTACTGAGTTCCAATTCTTTTGCACATTGAACTGCTTCAACTGCAGTTGCATCGTCTTCGTGATAATACAACTGTGACCGATATTTTGAACGGGTTGAAAGTGCGGAAGAGCTGTCAAAACGAGTGAACCAGAAAGATATTTAAGCTGGCTAACTTGCTAGATAGATATAAAAAATCCCGCTCTAAAGCGGGATTTTTTTGAATCTATAAAACTTAATAGATCGCCATGTGGTTACGATGGATCATCTCTAGCGAACGTGCTTCGCCTAACACCTGATGTACTTTATCCGATGCCAGACCTTTGACAATTTCCGCAGAACGCGAACTGAAGTTGACACGACCAACAGCAATGCGATGACCCTCTTGATCTACACACTCCACCACATCACCACGCTCAAAGTGACCTTCCACCGCTTTTACCCCTACAGGTAACAAACTGCGGTGATTGTCTTTAATCGCTTTGACTGCACCATCATCAAGAACCAGACGACCTGCCGTTTGTAGATGTGCCGCCAACCATTGCTGATGTGCGGTAATACGGTCATTGTCAGTAATAAACAAAGTACCTAACAATTCACCCGACATTAAGCGAGCAAGCACATTATCACTTTCACCACTGGCAATCAGGGTTGGACAACCCGATTTTGCTGCCAGACGTGCAGCACGGACTTTGGTCAGCATACCGCCACGACCAAATTTACCGCCACCACCGGCCATATCAAACAGGCTTTCATCCAAAGCACGCACGGTATGGAACAGTTTGGCATTCGGATTAGAACGCGGGTCTGAATCAAACATGCCTTGCTGATCGGTCAGGATAATCAGCAAATCTGCATGCACCTGACCTGCCACCATAGCGGCCAAGGTATCGTTATCACCAAAGCGGATTTCGTCAGTAGAAACCGTGTCATTTTCATTGATCACCGGAATCACACGCCAGTCAATCAGGTTCTGTAAGGCATCACATGAATTGAGATAGCGACGGCGGTCTGCCAGGTCATCGTGAGTCAGTAAAACCTGCGCCGTTTGAATGGAATGATTTTCCAGAACACTCGACCAGGTTTGAATCAGCCCCATTTGACCAATGGCAGCACAAGCCTGAAGACTGGGTAGATCAGTGGGTCGATTCTCAAGTTTCATTCGCACCATACCTTCAGCCACAGCACCGGAAGACACAAGAATAATCTCATGTCCTGCATTGTGCAGATCTGCAATCTGTTTCGCCCAATGCGAAATTGCATCCAGATCTAACCCTGTTCCGTTTGCTGTGAGTAAAGATGATCCGATTTTAACAACGATTCGTTTACAAGCCTTGAGCTGACGTTGCCCATCTACCACTTCTATCATCTTGTCCTCAGTTACTCTTATTGCAGAGCTTAACGTACGTAGTACACTTCCATTTCACCATCATCACCGTCTTCATCATCATCGTCGTCATCACCTAGAATACCGGCAAGACGCTGTTGACGACGCATCTCACGATACGCTTCTTTCGCTGCGATGGTTTGTTCACGTGTTTCAGCTTCAAGCTGGTCACGGAACGCTTTTAATTGTGCTGCATATTCTGGATCTTCAGCTTCGAGTTCACGTTGTTTCTCGATTTCATCCATGAGGTAATACACAACTTCTTTAGTCCCTTCAGACATGAGGCCTGAAGTTTTGAATACTGGACCTGTCCATTGCATTTCCTCAAGAAGATGCTTACACCATTCTTCACGCGTATCTTCGTCAAGTTGGTCAACCTTGTTCAGCACCAGTACCACTGGCAATTTAGCAAGTGTTGGAGAGAATTTTTTTAACTCATTCAAAATTGCTTTGGCATTGTGTGCCGGATCTGAACCGTCAATCGGTTGTACATCGACAATGTGCAACAAAATACGGGTACGCGCCAGATGCTTAAGGAAACGAATACCCAGACCCGCACCTTCAGATGCACCTTCAATCAGTCCGGGAATATCGGCCATCACAAATGAACGGTGACGGTCGGCATCTACCACGCCCAGATTCGGCACCATAGTGGTAAATGGATAGTCTGCAACTTTTGGTTTTGCAGCAGAAACCGCACGAATAAAGGTCGATTTACCTGCGTTAGGCATCCCGAGCAAGCCAACATCCGCCAATACTTTAAGTTCTAGACGCACTTCACGGAATTCACCTTTGGCACCATGAGTACATTTACGTGGTGAACGGTTGGTCGAAGATTTGAAGTGAGTATTCCCTAAACCACCTTCACCGCCTGCTGCAACCAATACACGCTGACCATCAGCGACCAGGTCACCGATGATATCGCCAGATTCTGTATCTACAATGGTGGTTCCAACCGGAACCAGTAATACGGTGTCTTCACCGCCACGGCCTGCACAGTTTGCACCGCGACCATTTTTTGCACGTTCTGCACGGAATTTACGTGTATAACGATAATCTACAAGGGTACTGGTGTCGTCGTCGGCCTGAATATAAATACTACCGCCACGACCACCGTCACCACCATCTGGACCACCAAATGGTACGAACTTTTCACGGCGAAAACTGGCTACGCCATTGCCACCGTCGCCAGCCTCTACGGTAATGACTGCTTCATCAACAAAGCGCATGCTGCCAATCCTCTAAAAACTTTAAAACCCCATATTCTGCCATATTTTAAAGAATTTCTCGAATATATTTATTCAGCACCGCATGAAGATGACTGAATTCAGTCTTATTTTATAAACATCAATCAAAAAGCTGATGTTGTCCGATCTTTTTGCCAAGCAATTATTTTCCAACCGTTGATATAAATTAATGATCACATGATTGATTTTACTTATTTCAGAATCTGGACAACTCTCCTTATAGTGCATGCAGCGTTGTTTGAGTCCTGATCATGTCTTTGCCAAAACCTGAAAATGTCAGCCCTTTGTCATCACAATTTATATTGCTTATGGCAATCGCCTGCGGTTTATGTGCCGGTTCGGCTTATTTTAATCAGCCGCTAATTTATTCGATTGAAAAGAGTTTGAAAATTAGCACTAGTCAGGCCGGCTTAACCGTCGTGCTTGCCCAAATTGGTTATGTGCTTGGCTTAATGCTGTTGGTGCCTTTAGGCGACTTCCTAAATAAACGTAAACTTGTGGTCAGTTTGATGGTATTTGCTGCCATCTCGCAAATTCTGCTGTCATTGAGCACCACCCTTAACACCTTATATCTTTTCACCCTGTGTGCCACCTTTGGGGCAATTTCCGCTCAGGTTCTGATTCCTTTTGCCTCAACAATTAGTCCACCAGAATCCAGTGCTGCAACGGTTGGAAAACTCATGAGCGGTTTAGTGATGGGGATTATCCTGTCACGGACCTTCGCCGGTTTTGTCTCAACGTACTGGTCCTGGGAAGGTGTGTATTTATCCAGTGGCGTGATCACCCTGCTGTTTGCTGTTGTGATGTGGAAAAAATTACCGAATACTCAACCTCAAACCGGCTTAACCATCAGCAGTATTTACCGTTCACTGTTTACACTTGCCCGAAATAATCCACATTTAATCCGTCGTGCCTGTGCCGGTGCTTTGGGCTTTGGCATCTTGTCGATGGTCTTTACCTCGATGACCTTTGTCCTAGGCAATGCGCCTTACTACTTTAGTGATTTTGAAATTGGCCTGTTTGGCTTGCTCGGTGTTATCGGGATTTATTCATCGAGCTGGTCGGGCAAAACCGTGGGGCAAGGTAAAGAAAATCTGGTCGCAAAACTGTGTATTTTTCTAATGCTGTTTTCATGTATTCCCCTGTTCTTTGCCCAACAGAATATTTGGGTTTATGCAATTGGGGTTTTGATGAGTTATTTTGGCCTCACCGCCTTTCATGTACTAAACCAAAATCTGGTTTACCGGATTGACCTGAAAGCACGTTCACGGATTAATGCAGTCTATATGACCATCTATTTTTCGGGTGCAGCTTTGGGTTCACTGGGTGCAGTATATGCATGGGAACACTTTGGGTGGATTGGCTGTGTTGCACTCAGTCTGGTCTTCTCGATTGGAATTTTACTGATTGACCGTTTTGATTTTAGCCAAATGAAAAAGGTTTAAACCCAGCATAAGGAATAGACCACAAGGTTTATTCCTTTAAAACTTATAAGACTTAATCTCTAAAGCAGATAAACATTTATCCTGTGAATCTCTTCCTGATAAGCCTTTGAATCAATATAGAAAAATTTATACAGACCATAACCAAAGTCCCATACCTTACCAGTAAAGTCACCACCAGATTTCCGGCCTTTCCAGCTAATGACTACCCACACAGACAATTTAATTCTTATTTAGCAATACGGTCTTTATTCTCCAAAATCTCAGGCAAACTCCGCTCTAACCAGCCAATCAGGTAATTCATTTTTTCCGCTGCTTGCGAGCCTAAAATGGTCAGCTGATATTCAACTTTAGGTGGCACCACCGGATAGACCGTGCGTAGGATAAAACCATCCTGTTCCAGCATTTTTAGCGTTTGTGACAGCATTTTTTCACTCACCCCTTCAATGCGCTGTTTCAGCTCACTAAAACGATGCACCCCCTCACTTAAGCAACGTAGAACCAATACAGACCATTTGTTCGCGAGATGTTCCAATATTTCCCGTGATGGACATTCATTCGATAACACCTGCCCTAACAAAGGACTGATCGCATATTTACTCATTCAAGCTCTCTCCATCTGTATATTTTTATCTTTTACTTACTATTTTTAATGTACTTACCATTTGTAAGCTATCAGATTAGAATTTCGGCTACAAGTATCATTTTTTAATTAAATTCAGTAAAAATTTCTGCTTATAACATGAGCTTAAAATAACGGCATAAAAAAAGGAGCCTCTATAGAGACTCCCTTTTACTACTTTAACAAATTATGCATTTGTTTCGGCAGGAATTTTTGGATAGCTTACGCCGCCCATCTGTTCTGCAATACGTAATACCTGGCAGCTATAACCAACTTCGTTATCGTACCAAACGTAGCAAGTTAAACGGTTGCCTGAAGTGATTGTTGCTTGCGCATCAAATACACCTGCAGTACGTGAACCGATAAAGTCAGAAGATACTACTTCAGTTGAGTTGGTATAACCGATTTGACCTTGAAGGTTTGAGTTGATTGAGATTTGACGAATGTATTCGTTCACTTCTTCACGATCTACTTCTTTCTCAAGGGTTAAGTTAAGAATAGCCAATGAAACGTTTGGTGTAGGAACGCGTACAGAGTTACCAGTCAACTTGCCTTTAAGCGCAGGAAGTGCTTTAGCAACCGCTTTAGCAGCACCTGTTTCCGTAATAACCATGTTCAATGTTGCAGCACGGCCACGACGGTCAGCTTTATGGTAGTTGTCGATCAGGTTCTGGTCGTTTGTGAACGAGTGAACTGTTTCAACGTGACCATTAAGCACTTTGTATTTGTCTTCTAACACTTTAAGTGTTGGAGTGATGGCGTTAGTCGTACAGCTTGCAGCAGAGATAATAGTATCTTCATCAAGAATGTCAGCTTGGTTGACACCGTATACAACGTTCTTCATGTCACCTTTACCAGGTGCAGTCAAAATTACACGTGCAGCGCCTGGGCATTGAAGGTGTTGAGCAAGACCTTCTGCATCACGCCATTTACCAGTGTTATCAATAACCAATGCATTGTTAATACCATAAGTAGTGTAATCCACTTCAGATGGGCTAGATGCATAGATCACTTTAATGAAGTTACCGTTTGCAATAATGGCTTCGTTTTCTTCATCAACTGAAATTGTGCCTTGGAACGGACCATGGATAGAGTCGCGACGCAGCAATGAAGCACGTTTTTCCAAATCACCATCAGATGATTTACGCACCACGATTGCTTTAAGATTTAAACCACGACCCAAACCTGATTGGCCAATGATTAAACGCGCAAGAATACGGCCAATACGACCAAAACCGTAAAGAACAACATCTTTGCCTTCTACAACCTTCGCATTACCTGCTAAAGATTTCACTGCTTCAGCAACAAAAGCGTCTACATCACCGCCTTTTTCTTTGAATTCAACAGCAAGTTTACCTAGATCAATTTCTGCTGAACCAATATTTTCAATTTTAGCTAAAGCTTCTAAAATCGGGAAAGTGTGAACCACAGAAAGCTCAACATCCATAACACGTGTACGGCGATGCGCTTTTAAAATCTGGATTACTGAACGGTTAACTAAAGAACGACCGTATACAGAAGTCACGATATTTTTTTCACGATATAGTTGACCAATCAGGGCAATCATACGTTCCGCGATTTCTTCACGGTTTTTCCAGCGACCTTGGTGCTCTGCATGTAGGGCGATGATAGTGTCTTTGCTCACAGCTACGTCCTCTAATTAATTGTATATCTAGGCATAAATTTCAAACCCGACAATTGTAAAGGAATTATCAGCAACTTTGAATCAAAAGCTGAATGTTCAACGTGCTTTTTACAATATATTCACTATAAATTTATAAAATAGTTGTAATTATTTTCATGATTTTACTGTTAAAAGATCAGAAAGCGATTTAAAAAGTAAAAGTATACTTTTTTGTTAAATGTTGCTTAATCAAACAACCTGAGTTTTTACCCAGTTTACCGAATGCAGTCTATTTCAAACGATCCTGATAGTTTTCCACATTTTGATTCAGTGCACGCTGTTTATGCTTTTGTTTGATGATATGAATTGTACCTTCAATGACCAGCAATAAAACGGCAATCCAGATGGGAATATAAGTCAGCCATTCTCCTGTCTCAACCCGTTCCCCCAACACAATAGAAGCAAAGGCCAAAAGCACGGGTTCGAGATAACTCAGCAATCCAAAAATCACAAAAGGCAAATAACGGCTGGCCAGCATATAACTGCCCAGTCCCAACGCACTTAAAAAACCCAAGCCAATCACCGCGATAATTAAATGTGGAAAATGAGCCATTAAACTCAGACTATCGCTATGCATAAAGCCCAAGTAAAAAGCCACTGGCAAAATGAGACATAAATCCCACCAAAAACCGCCCAAATGATCCGTTTTAAAGACCCGGCGTAAAAAGAAATATAAGGGATAAGCCAAAGCAACATAAACCGTTTCCCAGGCGATACTGCCGATACGCCAGATTTCATGTCCTACTCCTAAAATGGCCAACATCACGGCAGCCAACTGCCATTTCGACAGTTTTTCCTTATAAAGCACACAACCCACCAGCACCATCACCAAAGGCAACAGAAAATACCCCAGTGAAACTTGCAGACCACGGCCATTAATGGGACCCCAGAGAAATAGCCACAGTTGTGTGGTACAAAGCAGGGAGCTAAAAATCAGCCAGATCAGGAACACAGGCTGTTTAACCATACGCTTAAAAATCTGGGAAATATGCTGCAAATCACCCGACCACCACATAAACAGGGTTAGGAAAGGCAGCGTGGCCAGCATGCGCCAGGCAAAAGTCTGTTCGCTGTCCAAAGGTTTTAAAAATTGCGTATAAAAATACAACACCCCAAAAGTAACGGATGCCAATACTGACAAAGCCAAGCCTTTATACATCTTTTACCTCAAGGGGATTCTTCATTTCATGACTTTACGAAACCATCCAAAATACTGGATCATTCAACTTTAAAACCGAAGCTATCTTAACAAATAAAAAACCATGCCTAAGCATGGTTTTGAACTTTTGTTAAAGTATGCAGTATGTTACCTGATCGTCTGCTTGGTATGAATCACATCACCCACGTCATAGCCCAACGACTTGGCATATTCCAAATATTCGTTGACGACTGCCTGATCAGGTTGTGGAGTACGGGACAATACCCACATGTATTTGCGGCGTGGTTCCCCCACTAATACCGTCTGATAATTTTCATCAAGTTTAAGCACCCAATAATCACCTCGACCGAAGGGTAACCAGCGAATCGCCTCAGGCAAGAAACTGACTGTTAATTTGGTATTAAAAGGTGCATTTTCAATAAATGCCTCTCCAATCGACTGGGTGAGGTTACCCTCTTTGGTATAGCAGCGGTTATCTACGACCACATTGCCGTTCTCGTTCACGGTATAGGTCGCGGTGACATCACGATCACACTTGTTTTGAAAATACAGCGGCTTGCGGGCCACTTCATACCAGACACCCAGATATTTATCCAGCTCAACCTTTTCCACCGTTTGTAGTGGCTTGGTTTGCGCATATGCCATTGTCGCCACACCCAAACCCAGCAATACGGCTCCACCGACGGCAATTTTAGCCAGTTTATAGCCCGCTTTTGGAAGATTATCGCCTGTCATAAAAGTACCTTTCAGTCAAAATTTTAAATTCTTTAAGTGCTTACACATTTAAAAATAACGACTCCAACCCAACCATACTGTAGCGTTATGTAAGGTCTGTTGACATTTCATATATGGATTGCCAACAGACCTTAATTATTTTGCAATGAAAATCTTCAAGCTAGCTAAGCATCTGTGCCTTCAGACGAACTATTTCATCACGCAGTCGCGCGGCCTGTTCAAACTGCAATTCTTTCGAAGCTTTGAACATCTCTTTTTCCAGTTTGGACAAATGTTTTGCCAGCAATTTAGGGTCTGCCAAAATGTGGCGCTCATCGGCACTTAAGGCACGAGCCTGATCCGAAATTTTCTCGTCAATTTGATCATCATTCAGCACTTCACCGGTATCAATATCCTGGTTATTTTGACGCTTGGTACTTCGTGGTGTAATGCCATGCAGTTGATTAAACTCGATCTGTTTGGCTCGGCGGCGCTCAGTTTCATCCATGGCTTTTTGCATGGAGTCGGTAATGCGATCTGCATACAGAATGGCTTTACCGTTCACGTTACGTGCAGCACGACCAATGGTTTGGATCAATGAACGTTCCGAGCGCAAGAAGCCTTCTTTATCGGCGTCCAGAATGGCCACAAGGGACACTTCCGGCATATCCAGACCTTCCCGCAGCAGGTTAATGCCGACCAGCACATCATGTACACCGCTACGCAGCTCATGAATAATCTTGGTCCGCTCCACGGTATCGATATCTGAATGCAGATAAGCTACCTTGACCCCGTATTCTTTTAAATACGAAGTTAAATCTTCTGCCATGCGTTTGGTTAAGGTCGTAACCAGAACGCGTTCATCCTGTTCCTTACGGATATTAATTTCCGACAACACGTCATCGACCTGAGTCAGCACGGGACGAATTTCGATTTCAGGATCGACCAGTCCGGTTGGACGAACCACCTGCTCGGCAATCTGCTGCGCTTTTTCCAGCTCATATTTGGCCGGCGTTGCACTGACATAAATTGTGGATGGAATAATACGTTCCCATTCTTCAAACTGCATGGGACGGTTATCCAGCGCACTTGGCAAACGGAAACCATAATTCACCAGATTCTCTTTACGCGAACGGTCACCTTTATACATGGCACCAATCTGCGGCACCGTGACATGCGATTCATCAATAATCAGCAAGGCATCATCGGGAATATAGTCAAATAAGGTCGGTGGTGCCTCGCCTGCCGGACGGCCAGACAAATGACGTGAATAGTTTTCGATGCCGTTGGTATAGCCCAATTGCTGCATCATTTCCAAGTCATAGCGGGTACGCTGTTCAATACGCTGTGCTTCCAGTAATTTGTCATTAGCCCTAAAGAAACCTAAACGCTCCTGAAGTTCCTCACGAATGGTCCCAATGGCGCGCTGCAAATTATCCTTCGGGGTGACATAGTGACTTTTAGGATAAATGGTCACACGCGGTACTTTACGCACCATTTTTCCGGTTAAGGGATCAAACCAGCGAATGGAATCGACTTCATCATCAAACAGCTCGATACGAATAGCATCCTGATCCGACTCGGCCGGGAAGATATCAATAATTTCACCACGTATACGGTAAGTACCACGCAAGAATTCTAGTTCGTTACGGCTATATTGCATTTCCACCAGACGGCGAATAATGTCATCACGGCTGATCCGGTCACCCTGTACAATATGCAGCAACATGCTCATATAAGCATTCGGATCACCCAGACCATAAATAGCAGACACCGACGCGACAATAATCGCATCACGGCGCTCCAATAATGACCGCGTTGCCGAAAGGCGCATCTGGTCTATATGGTCATTAATCGCCGAGTCTTTTTCAATAAAGGTATCAGAAGATGGTACATAAGCTTCCGGCTGATAATAATCATAATAACTGACGAAATATTCAACCGCATTATTCGGGAAAAATGACTTGAACTCACCATACAACTGTGCAGCTAAGGTCTTGTTATGTGCCATGACAATGGTAGGACGCTGTAACTGGGAAATCACATTGGCCATGGTATAGGTTTTACCTGAACCGGTTACCCCAAGTAACAATTGGTCGTGATAGCCTTTTTGAATACCTTTGACTAATTTTTCAATGGCTTGTGGCTGATCTCCCGCAGGCTGATAGCTGGTCACTAATTCAAAAGGTTGATGACTATCCGACATATTATTCAGCTTCTATACACTAATGCAGTTTGAATGATATGAGGGTTAAAGCTCAACATTCAATATCAATCTCCTGATATTTAGCGAGGGACTTATATAAAGAAAATTGCAACATTTTTGTCTTGACCGCATGTGCATTCAATAGCAACATGAGACAAAGCCTCATGATCACAATAAAGCCTATGACTTACCATTACCATGACGAAAGTATTGTCAAAAATCTACCGGAAGATACCGTTTTTGTTTTTGGCAGCAACATGGCAGGAAACCATGCAGGTGGGGCTGCGCGTACTGCCCTGCAATATTTTGGCGCAATGCAAGGCGTAGGACGTGGCTGGTCAGGTCAAAGTTATGCCATTCCCACCATGAACGAGCATTTGCAACAGATGCCCTTGTCGCAAATTCAGCACTATATTGATGATTTCAAGATTTATACCAAAAACCATCCGAAAATGACCTATTTCATTACCTCGGTGGGTTGCGGCATTGCTGGCTATAAAACCGAAGAAATTGCCCCAATGTTTAAGGGTATTTCACATAATGTGATTTTTCCCATTTCTTTCCGCCCTTTTGTAGAAAGAGCCTTACCAAAACTAACCCGTCATTTTCTCAGAACAGTATTTACCGATGAGGTTATTTTCTCCTCCCCAGATGAAGATATTACTGCCTCTTTAGATTTATCAGAAAATGAAAAAAGTGCCGCCCGAATTATTCTCAATACCCAAATGTACCCAACCGACAGTAATGGCCGGGACCGAAATTTTGAAATTTCAGACATTTTGCATGTGTTAAACGGCAAGATTTTTGACTGGCAAGACCATTCAGAAGGTTCAATGATGTTTGGCGGAGTCATCCTGGCTTTGCTTGAACTCTACAATATCAACGAAAAAGACTTTATCGATGTCTGGCAAGGGGAACGTGAAATTTCTGCGCCTAAGCCAGAAAACAAGGCCCGTAGAGCCAGCCGCTAAGCTTTAATCCTATTTCATAAACCCGATCTTGAAAGCCAGTTCCTGAATTGGCTTTTTTATCTACCTAATTTTTTTATTTTGAGACACCCTGCTCATTAAAAATACATATTATTTTACTTATCATATTATTTTAAAATCATTTTTTACATCATATACTTGATACTTAAATTCTAAAAAATAATGAGCGCCTTAAATGGACATGCTGAACTCCCCTTTTTTTGAACTCTCTCCCGTTGCCATGTGGCTGGAAGACTATAGTGAAATCAAAAAACAATTTGATCTTTGGCGTAGTCAGGGCGTGCAAGATCTGTTCAGTTTCCTGCAAGAAGATGAATCGCGTATTCTTGCATGCGCAAAAAAAATTAAATTATTAAAGGTCAATTCTAAAACCCTTGAACTTTATCAGGCCAATGACTTTAAACATCTATCGCAAAACCTGCAATTAGTCTTTAAAGAAGACATGGCAAAAACCCATATCCACGAACTGGTTGCATTGTGGAATGGTGAAACCCGTTTTTCCAATTCTGCGGTAAACTATACCTTGACTGGAAAGCGCCTGGATATCCAGCTCAAAGGCATTGTACTGCCGCAACATGAACAGGATTTATCCCTGGTATTAATTACCACCGAAGACATCACTTCTTACACTGAAGCCTGCCGTAAGGAAGAACGAAGCCGCCATCTGGCAGAGGCACGCTTTACTTATTCTCCAACCTCTCTTTGGATAGAAGATTTCAGCCGTATTAAAATTAAACTGGATCAATTGCGTAAATTAGGCATTGAAGATTTTGCCACCTTTCTGGATGTGCATAGTGAGTTTGTCATTGAATGCATCAAGGAAATTAAAGTCATTGATGTCAATCAAGCCACCCTCGATTTGTTTGGTGCAGCCAGTAAAGAAATTTTATTAAAAAATCTTCATAAAGTTTTTGCTGAGGAAATGGTTCGAACATTCCGGGAACAATTGATTGAACTGTGGAACGGTCATCTGCATCATCAACGTGAAGTAGTCAATTACGCAATTGATGGCAGCATTCGCCATGTACTGCTGCAATTTACCGTATTTCCGGATTATCTGGATGACTGGAGCATTGTACAGGTTGCCCTGACTGATATTACGGCGCGCAAAAAAGCTGAACATTATCTTGAATATTTAGGCAAACACGACGTACTCACCCAACTGTACAACCGTTCTTTTTATGTGGCAGAACTGAACCGGCTTGAACGCAATTTATTACATCCAATTTCGTGTATTTTTATAGATTTAAATGGACTGAAAATACTGAATGATAGCGAGGGACATGATGCAGGTGACGGTGTCTTACGGCGTATAGGCAACATCCTGAACCAGCTGATTCAGCATACGCCCTATTCGGCCTCACGTATTGGCGGAGATGAGTTTGTAGTCCTTTTACCGGGTGCAGATGAAGCTGCCTTACAAAACTGCCTGCAAAGTCTGCAGGAACTTTTGTCGGTGGACAATCAATTTTATGCCAATCAGCCGATCAGCCTGTCTATAGGTCATGCGACAAATTTGCCGCATGAACGGATTGAAGATATGCTGAAGCGTGCTGACCTGGAGATGTATCACCAGAAAAAGAATTACTATCAGAACCATGATAGACGAAACCAACTTTCTGACTCGAATTAAATACCCAAAACACTGGTTTAACGGCAATAAAAAAGCCATGGTCAGACCATGGCTTTTTTATTTTTTATATGAAGAACTTAACGCTTGCCCATGGAACGGCGTGTACCACGTGGTGGCATCCATGTACGATCAGCATAGCGCTGCGGTTTAGGGCGTAAATCTTCTAAGACTTCATCGGAAGAATTCTCATCTGCTTTTTTCATCGAAAAAGGTAAATTAACCAAGGGTTTTTTCTTGGGCGTATTTTGGGTGCTCATATGATTCACTCAAGGATTGCTGCAGCATATTGTACGGAAAAATGCTTCTCAGTGCGAGATAGGATTTTAGCTCATGGTGTAATCACTTGAGTCAATTGCTTTAGTTATGCCAGCGATGATCTATTTTTAACTGCATCGTCATCAGCATTGACCACATCAGCCCCTATATCAACGCTATTAATACATTAAAAATATATAAATATCATCTCAATTCCTACCTGTTATTAACCTACAAAAACTTTATCCATTAGCAAAAACAGCAGCTTACATAAAATTATTTTTCTTCATGTTACTGAAACAAAACAGTTAAATTTTTACATGAATACTACCCAATTAATATTTTTGAGTAACAAAATGATTTTTCTCTAAATATAGAATAAGAAATGTGAACAAAAAAAATGAATAATCGCAAAATGGACATGGAGTCCCTGAATGAAAAAAACGTTATTTTGTATGATGTCATCTCTTGCTGTCCTACCCGCTGTAAGCTATGCCGATTCACATTATTTTAGTTTAAAAGATGGCGATGGCTTTAAACGCTTTTCTGTTTCTGTCGGTGTCCTACATGTCATGCCACAGGGTAAAGCCCAGCCCTTTCAGGTGAATACGGCTGTTAAAAATGGTGAAGTTGCCAAGAATGGCGATATTCAGGTTGATACTGTCCTAAACAACCTGAATCCGGAGGTCAATCAGACTGCACTTGCCACCGTTTTAAGAGGTTTGGGCTTTTTTACCGGAGGTCAGCTTGGAAGCGAACTCAGTGGCAGCTCACAGATTTATGGGTTGGAGCAATGGAATAACCCAGGTACAGGCTTGGAGGCCGATGATGTCACAACACTGGGGATCATGACCAATTACTTCTTTACCGATAACCTTTCCTTTGAAATCAAGGCCGGTATTCCGCCCAAAGTTGACTTACAGGGTAAAGGAAAGATTTATGCACCCTTCTCGGCTGTAGCAACACCGCAAATTGGTAACTTGCCCTTAGAATTCCTCAATATTGATTTGCAAAACAATATCTTTATTACCGATTTAGAAGCTCATGGACCTGCTGCCTCGGCTCGTGCCTGGACACCGGCCTTTGAGTTCCAGTATCACTTTGGTAAAACCGGAGTCAATAAATTCCGCCCTTATGTTGGTTTAGGTTTGATGTATGCTTATTTCAATGAACTGGAAATCAATCCGCGTACAGAACAGGACTTGATTGCAGCTGGTCATATGATTGCCAACATCAAACAAGGCAATGCCGGAGCTTCACTGGAAGGCAAACCGAGTAAAGCCAATCCTCAAGTCAACCTTGAAGCAACGGATGTTATTGCCCCAATTGCAACTGTCGGTTTTACCTATGATTTTAATGAGCGCTGGTTCGCAGTGGGTTCCGTATCTTATGCCCACATGAAAAATGAAACCACGATTACAGTAGCTGATGAACAATTAGGTAGATTAATTACCTCCAAAGCAGATATTGAAGTCAACCCGATACTTGCTTATGCGGGGATCGGTATGCGTTTCTAAGTTTTTAATAATCCAAAGACGGCTTCGTGTCGTCTTTTTAGTCTTTATAAAACTTTCTATAACTTAATTTTATCTTTTGTTGAAATTTAATTTAATCGCCTCGTCCTTTATAATCGAATAACATAGCCACAACACAACTCCGCATGGATGAAATATGTCAGACACCCGTTTTTCCAAACCTCTGATTTACATGTTAATTGGAAGTGCCGTTATTCTGGCTTTATCCTTGGGTGTCCGTCATGCATTTGGTTTATATCTTGTTCCCATGAGCCATGAGTTTGGCTGGGGACATAATGTCTTTAGTCTTGCCATTGCCATGCAAAACCTGATTTGGGGTGCAGTACAACCCATTACCGGAGTTTTTGCCGATAAATATGGCAGTAAAATTGTGGTCGCTGTGGGGGGAGTCCTCTATACTCTTGGCCTGTTGCTGATGGCGGTCAGCTCAAGTGGCTTGCTGCTGAATTTAAGCGTCGGTTTAATTTTAGGTCTGGCACTTTCTGCGACCTCTTTTCCCATATTACTTTCTGCTGTGGGGCGTGCCGCACATCCTGAAAAACGCAGTCTGGCGATGGGTATTGCCAGTGCAGCAGGCTCTTTTGGCCAATTTATCATGCTGCCATCGACCCTGCTGCTTTTACAAAGTGTCGGTTGGTCAGCTGCATTGATGGTCAGTGCCATTTTAATTGCTTTCATTATTCCATTGGCGTGGACTTTAAAAGCACCTGCTTATACTCCTCCGAATGCATTAGCTACTATCAATAAACCTGCGTTGAGTATCAAAGAAATTCTGAGGATTGCCAAAAATCACAAACCGTTCTGGTTCCTGTCTTTAGGCTTTTTTGTCTGCGGTTTTCAGGTGGTCTTTATTGGTATTCATTTACCTGGTTACCTGATTGATCATGGTTTTGATGCCACTACAGGCACAGTGTTCCTGGCCCTGATCGGTTTATTTAATATTGTTGGTACGTATACCGCAGGCTGGCTGGGTGGAAAATACTCCAAACCTCATTTGCTGATGAGTTTATATGGCCTGCGTGGTATTGCCATTATTGGCTTTTTATTGCTGCCTTTGAGTACCTGGACAATTTACAGCTTTGGCATCATTATGGGCTTATTGTGGTTGTCTACGGTTCCCCTCACCAATGGTATTGTGGCGAACATGTTTGGCATAAAATATCTGTCCATGCTCAGTGGCATCGTGTTCTTTACCCATCAGGTCGGCTCATTCTTTGGCGGATGGCTGGGAGGTGTCAATCATGATATGACTGGCAACTACAATATGATCTGGATGTTTTCTATCCTGTTAAGTGTATTTGGGGTTCTGGTTCATTTCTTTGTCAATGAGGAGCATGTGGTTCATGACTGATTCTATTTCTATGCTTGGACTCAAAATTTTGATTACCGCAGCAATTGGCCTGTTGTTGGGGATTGCGATTATGCTTTGGGTCAAAACACCACAACTGTTTGAGTATTTCAATCAGGCCTTTTGCGCGCATTAATGCTGAAATATCAGCAGTGAAAACAGCAAAAAAACCGCTTTCTTTTGCTGTTTATATTAAAAGTTTAACAATCATAGATTTAAGAATTTTTCACTAGGATTTCATAAGCTTAGAAAATATTTTGATTTTATCTTTTGTTCTGGATTGCTTAGATTTTACTTCAACGTAAAAAACATCAGAGCAAAACAATGACGGCACTTACCCAACTTTCTCAGGCAATACATGATGCACCGCGCTGGCATCAGCCAGAACAATTTCAAAACCCGCAAAATATTACTATTGTGCCCTTAGAGGGTGAAGCTTTAGGGGCTGTGGTTTTTGGCCTAGATGCACGTAAAGCCCAAGCAGGTGAAACCATTTACCATCTAAAACAAGCACTGGCCGAACATCTGATTTTAATTTTCAAAAACCAGCGCTTGGACGATTTACAGTATTTGGCCTTTGCCAGCTATTTTGGTTCCATTTTCCGCCCAAGTGCAGATAATCCGGTACTTGCCACCCAAACAGATACCGGTACACCACCCGATGTCGTGCCCGTTTCCAATGCTGTGGGACAGGGAGACTACACGGGCTATGGTGAACTTTCGCCGCATGCCGATCACCAATGGACACCACAACCGTCTTTTGGTTCATTGCTTTATGCCATTGAATTACCAAAAGACGGCGGGCAAACATCCTGGTTTAACACCATCCAGGCTTATGATGCTTTAGATGAAGCAACCAAACAGCATATCGATCAATTACAACTGATTACCTATAACCCCTTTGTCCGTCGACAACACATTAAAGACAATGACAATAATGGTTATGGCAGCAGTCCCTTATACCGTTTTAAAGATCAGCCAATTATTGGTCATGCCTATCCTCACCCACTGGTGCGTACCCATCCTGAGAGTGGTCGTAAAGCGCTCTGGTTAAATACCCATTCCGAGGTGGAACTGGTCAATTATGATGATCAGGCTGGCAGTGAATTGATTGCTTCATTGCGCGAACATCTGTTAAAACCTGAATTCCGCTATGAACATCAATGGCAACAGGGCGATATTGTATTTTGGGATAATCAGGTCACCCTGCATTCACGCAAACCTTTTCCTAGTGAGCAGCGCCGTTTGCTAAAACGTATCAGTCTGGCAGGTGGTCGGCCTTATTAAGGGATTCATCCATCTGAAATAATAACAATAAACAATAGCTGAAAAATTACTCCACAGCATCATGACCTCATCTACATTTACGAATAGGCAAAATCGTAAATAAAATAAAAAATGCGTCATGATGCTGCAATTTTTTATTATCCCCCTTACCTTACGATAGGCTCCCTCTGCTTATCAGTAACTAGCGTGCGATACATCACATCGGGGATCATTTTCAATGATGGTCATCTTGTTTAAATATTTACGAGTTAAATTAAAAAATAAAAGCCCATCAAAAGTAATTACTTGGGATGGGCTTTTTCATATTTGCAATATGTATTGCAGGAAAACCATACAACAAGGTCAATCCGACCTGTTAATCTTGCTCGGGCTAAAACTCAAATATTTTTGGATCATTTCATCATGTCATCCCCTGTTCCCACGCTGTCAAATTTCAGCTTGTTTAAAATATTCCTCAGATTAGGCTGTACGGCATTTGGCGGTCCAGCAGCCCATCTGGTGTTTTTTTATCGGCGTTTTGTGCAACAGCTTGGTTATCTGGATGAGCATCAATATGCCCACCTGCTGGCCTTGGCACAAATTTTACCTGGACCTAGCAGTAGCCAGCTGGGTCTTGCGATTGGCTATCAGCTAAAAGGTTATCGGGGTGCACTGCTGGCATGGCTGGGTTTTACTTTACCTTCTGCCCTGCTGATGACCCTTGCGGCACTGCTGGGCATTCAATTTTCTGATTATTTTTCTGTCGAATTTTTCCATGTGATTCAACTTATTGTATTTAGCGTGGTGGCATGGGCATTCTGGCAAATGTTACGTAGCTTTTGTAAAGAGCAATGGCAGTATGTATTAATGCTGCTGTCGGGCTTATTTGTCTATCTAGTTCCTATCAGTATCAATCAGGTTTTGGTGATTCTTTTTGGTGCTTTGGCAGGACTGATTTATCTGCATTATTTTCCGCAAAAAAATACCCCTAAAGCTGTTACAGGCATCTCAATCACAGCTAAAAAACCTTTCGCTTATCGCTGGCTGATTTTATTTGCCTTGCCTTTTGTACTGGTTCCAGCGCTACAATATTTCTTTCCCAGTATTTGGCTAGACAGTTTTACCAGTTTATACCGCACGGCTTCTTTAGTCTTTGGTGGGGGACATATTATTTTGCCATTTTTACAGCAGGACTTTGTTGCATCCGGTTTGGTTTCCCAGCAACATTTTGACCTGGGCTATGCCATTGCCCAGCTGATGCCAGGCCCATTATTCAGTTTTGCCAGCTATCTGGGTGCTTTATTGCCTTTAAGTTCATCGGCAGTACTGAATGCCGCCTTTGCAACTGCAGTGATTTTCTTGCCTTCTTTTTTCCTCATTTTCGGCACTTTACCTTACTGGTCGCGTTTAATGCAGTTTCCAGGTTTATTTCAAGCTTTGGCAGGCATTAATGCTGCTGTGGTGGGCCTGTTATTATGTCTGGTGGTGCAGATGGGTCAAAAATATGTACTGTCTGGCTTAGATATTGTTTTTATTATCGCTGTCATTGCATTGCTTAGGAGCAAAATTCCAGTCTGGCTGACCTTAATCAGCAGTTTCTTTAGCTATTACGGACTATTATGGTTATTGGATTATCATGGCTTTTTCTCATAGCCTATAGAATCCAGTGATCCACTCTCTATTTACCCAGTTTTTTTATCATGCAGCATTCGCTTACTTAAAGCGAACACTGTTTACTTTTAATCACTCAATCTCTCTATTTTCTTAGTCTATTTCTAATTAGCTTATTCAGATATCAATTTAAATTATTAATCAGGAAAACAGAATGAATACTGTCAGCTTTTCAGACTGTGTCCAAATGTCTATGACCTGTTCTTTGACCTGTACCACCTGTGCAGCTGCTTGTCTGGATGAAAATGACATAGAGATGATGCGTGAATGCATTAAACGCTGTCTGGACTGTGCAGATATGTGCAACTTATGCGCTCGATCTGAACAAAGAACCTCTGCCTTTATGCAGGAAATCTGTCAGCTCTGTGCTCAAATGTGCGATTACTGCGCCAAAGAATGCAGTAAACATGAAGCTGAACATTGCCAGCGATGTGCCGAAACCTGCCAGCAATGTGCGGCAGAATGCCGTAAAATGACAGCCTAAATCCAAGCAAGTGATAAGCAAAATAGGAACACTTGATCTGCGGGTTTTCGCTAAGCGCTATTCTCACTCTCATGCCCTGATGAGATATTTTGTCCTACAAAATAAACAAAAACCCGCAAGCCTTCACTTACGGGTTTCGCATCTAAAATTCAGAAAATCTTAGAATAAACGGTTCATACCATTCAAGGTTGCTACACGGTACGCTTCCGCCATGGTCGGATAGTTAAAGGTAGTTTCAACAAAATACTTAATGGTATTGTTCGGGCTATTCATCACAGCCTGACCAATATGGATAATCTCGGCAGCGTTATTACCAAAGCAATGCACACCTAACACTTCTAAGGTGTCACGGTGGAATAGAATTTTCAATTCACCTACGGTGTCACCGGTAATCTGTGCACGTGCCAGATGACGGAAAGATGCCTGGCCAACTTCGTAAGGAATTTTTTCTTCGGTCAATTGCTGTTCAGTCTTACCAATCGAAGAAATTTCCGGAATGGTATAAATACCTGTCGGAATATCCGTTACCGGTTTAACGTTCTCTTCACCGCTCATGTTTGAACCAGCGCAACGCCCCTGGTCATAAGCAGCAGAAGCCAGTGATGGCCAACCAATCACGTCACCGGCAGCATAGATATTTTCCACTTCAGTCTGGTACTGATCATTCACTGTAAGCTGACCACGACTGTTTGGGGTAATGCCTACATTTTCGAGACCTAAACCATCAGTATTCCCCGAACGGCCGTTACACCACAAAATGGCATCGGCTTTAATTTTCTTGCCGCTTTGCAAATGCAACACCACATGATCATCAAATGTCTCAAGATGATCAATTTGTTCATTATGACGAATCAATACACCCTGTTCACGTAAACGGTAAGATAAGGCATCAGAAATTTCATCGTCCAGGTAGCTGAGCAATTTAGGCTGGGTGTTAATCAAATCAACTTTATGGTCCAGACCAATGAAAATGGATGCATATTCACAACCAATAACGCCGGCACCATAAATAATAATTTTTTGAATTGAATAATCCAGATCCAGAATTTTGTCTGAATCAAATACACGTGGATGATTGAAATCAAGCGCCGCCGGACGGTATGGACGTGAACCTGTCGCAATGACTAATTGCTGGAAAACGATCGTTTCTGTTATGCCTTCAGGGCTAAAGATCAATACGGTATTTTTATCCTGGATATAGGCACGACCATGATAAATATCAATCTTGTTACGGTCATAAAAACGGGAGTGTGTTTCAACCTGTTGCTGAATCACTTTATGGGCATTACGCAGCACCTGTTTCATGGTGAACTGTTTCCATTCGCCCACTTTCTGGAACATCGGGTCACGCTGGTAACGCAAAATGCTCGATACAGTTTGACGTAATGCTTTACTTGGAATGGTACCTACGTGTGTACAGTTACCACCTAATTGTTCACGCATATCAACAATTGCAACACGCTTGCCTGATTTAGCAAGTTTCATTGCCGCGCCTTCACCCGCAGGGCCTGAGCCGAGAACTACCGCATCGTATTTAACGAAAGTTCCACTAACGACCTCTTTTTTACGTGGCATTCAACGCTCCTATCTTCAATATTGGTCTATCTTGGCTATATTATGACGTAAATACTCGCAATTTTCTGTATTTACCTCACATATATTAAGTGATGACTACATTTATTAAATGAATATCCTTTTTACCCCATTTAGATTGAAGTCCGTTATAATGAGAGACCTAATATATCTAGTATCTCCCCCGTCAAAAAACAGTGGAAAAGTTGAATATGTCTGAAAACCGTAAACCTGAACAGGGTGTCAAACTTCGTGGCGCAGAGAAAGTCGCTCGTATTCCTGTAAAAGTTGTACCTACGGTTGAAACGCCACGCAAGCCGGACTGGATCCGGGTAAAAATGGCGGCTCCTGAAGAAGTTCAACGTATTAAAACCACGCTGCGTGAGCAAAAATTACATACGGTGTGTGAAGAAGCCGCTTGCCCGAACCTGCCAGAATGTTTTGGTGGCGGTACCGCAACCTTTATGATTATGGGTGATATCTGTACCCGTCGCTGTCCTTTCTGCGACGTGGCACATGGCCGTCCAAATGCCCTTGATCCGGATGAGCCACGCCATATGGCCGAAACCATTGCCAATCTGGGTTTAAAATATGCGGTTATTACTTCGGTTGACCGTGATGACCTTCGAGATGGCGGTGCACAGCATTTCGTGGACTGCATTAAAGAAGCCCGCAATTTAAGCCCGAATACCTTATTAGAAATTCTGGTACCGGATTTCCGTGGTCGTATGGACATCGCGCTTCGCATCATGACCGAGTGCCCACCGGACGTATTCAACCACAATATTGAAACCGTGCCGCGCCTGTATAAAGCGATGCGTCCAGGTTCAGATTATCAGCATTCTTTAAACCTGCTGAAAATGTTTAAGGAATACTGCCCGGATGTTCCAACCAAATGTGGCTTGATGGTTGGTATTGGTGAAACTGAAGAAGAAGTGATTGCATTGCTGGATGACTTAAAAGCACACGATGTCGATTACGTGACTATTGGTCAGTATTTACAGCCTTCTAAAGAGCATGCACCGATTGACCGTTTCGTGACTCCAGAAGAATTTGAACGCTATACCGCACACGGTCAGAAACTTGGATTCAAGAATATCTGGGCAGCGCCGATGGTTCGTTCAAGTTACTTTGCCGACCGTCAGTATTATGGTGAACCGGTTCCTTCGGTACGTCGCAAAACTGATCCTGCGAAAAAAATTGCAGTTCAGACCATTGAAGCTTAATTAAAACCAAGCTTAAAAACCGTCTGATGAATGCCAATCTAAGACCTCTAGATTGGCATTATTATTTTAAAGTTCCAAAAGCATCAGCCATAAAAAATCCCCTATTTAAATAGGGGATTTTTTTAATGAAATAAATAAGAAGCTTAAGCAGCCTGATTTGGGACACCACTATGGAAACGGAAAGTATCATCTTCCGAGAGGATTAAATTCTTTTCTACTTCACGGATATGCTCGATGCGCCCCTGAATGTCTTCTTCCGGGTCTTTCATTTTAGATGTTTTGGCAACATCTAAGGCCAATGCCAGATAATCTTCATAATGGCGTGATTCAGATTTAAGCAGGTAGCGATAATAGCGTCCTAACTCTTCATCAACCAGTGGCGCAAGTGCATAAAAACGCTCACAGGAACGTGCTTCCACAAAGGCACCAATAATCAGCACGTCAATCAATGCTTCAGGCTCGTAGGTACGAATTTCCTTGCGCAATATGCCTGCATAACGCCCTGCACTCACGGCTTTCCATTCTTGTCCACGTTTGGACATAAATTCCAGCACCTGCTCATAATGCAGCATTTCTTCGCGTACCAGTTGTGCCAGCTTGACCTGCAAATCGGTAAAAAAGCTGTAGCGGAACATCAGGTTCATGGCTGTGCCAGCAGCTTTTTTTTCACAATTGGCATGATCCTGCATGAGTAACTCCAGGTTATTCACGGCTTCATCTAGCCAAGCTTTTGGTGTTTCACATCCCAGGAAGCCAATCACAGGTTTCATGAGATCATCATAATGGGTTGTCGACATAACTTTTAAACTTAAATCTTAACGTGCTGCTTTAATCACAGCTTTCATTTGTTGAACAGCTTGGGCCAAACCGACAAATACTGCATCGGCAATAATGGAATGACCAATATTGAGCTCATGAATGTGTGGAATTGCAGCAATTGGGGTGACATTTTCCAGGTTCAGACCATGCCCGGCATTCACAATTAAACCTTTAGATGCAGCATATTCCGCACCTTTAACAATACGCTCAAGTTCATGCTGCTGTGCTTCTGAAGTTTCAGCATCGGCATAAGCACCTGTGTGTAACTCGATGGTAGGTGCACCGCAAGCCACAGCTGCATCAATTTGGGCAAAGTCAGCATCAATAAATAAAGACACTTCACAACCAATAGCAGACAAGGCCTGAGTCGCGGCTTTAACATCTTCAAAATGACCCACCACATCCAGACCGCCTTCAGTGGTCACTTCCTGACGCTTTTCTGGAACGAAGCACACATGATGCGGCTTGATTTCCTTGGCGAATTCCACCATTTCAGCCGTCACGGCCATTTCCAGATTCATATGCGTTTTCAGCACAGGACGCATACGACGTACATCATCATCCTGAATATGGCGACGGTCTTCACGTAAATGCAGGGTGATACCCTCTGCACCGGCCTGTTCGCAAATTAAAGCAGCATTTACCGGATCTGGATAAGCGGTTCCGCGCGCCTGTCGCAAAGTCGCCACATGGTCAATATTTACACCAAGTAATGCAGCCATAACAATTACCTAACTATGTTTAAAATTAAGATTGAGATTGAGTGTTTTGAATCCACAATTGACGGCTTTTCAGCGGTCGGTCGCCCAAAAGCGCGGTGATGATCTGCCGATACAGCTTAGTCAACAATTGTAACTGCTCATGATTGAAATCCCTACCCTTTTCATAATCACACATCGAAAGAATCTGCTGTCCAGATAAAGTCGAACGTGACTGTTGTACTGTCGGAATAAAACCATCATTGAGCTGAAACAGATAAGATTGTGATTCCTGAATTTTATGTTGCTGTACATCCACTGTAAAATCAAGTGCATAGCCCAGTTCTTCTAAAAGTGCATGCTCGAACTGACGTAAGATTTGTCTTAAAAAAAGATCAGGTTTTTCCTGTTGTGCCATTTTTTGCAATTGCTGCAAGGTCTGATGGTATTGCACAAAGGTTTGTGGCATTTCCTCTTCAACCAGGCACAAGCGCAGGATAATTTCATTCAGATAAAAACCGGAAAAGAAGGCATCGCCAAAAAAGAAAATCGGCTGATTGACAATTTCCAGTTTGGTAAAATTTTTCAGCTCAGATTTACCCGAAGCTTGCAGGCAAATCGGTTGATATTGTGGCGGTGGAGTTTGCCTTAAAATTCCATCCACACGACCATGCTCCTGAGTAAACAGATGCACAATATGACTGCGCTCACGGTATTTACGATGATGGATTAAATAACCATGCAAGGTTTCATTGCGCATACAGGCTTAAGTCTAATCCTTTTTCTTTTCAGAATCAGATTCTTCATCATCCCCATCTGGAATGACGGCACCCACCACAGCTGCCGTACCTTTAACCACGCCTTTAGTGGTTTTATAGGCCACTTTGACCGGAACCGTAACAATCTTGTAAATACAGCCTTGCAGGAACAATATACATGCCACAACAGTCAGTACTTTCATCATTACAGCTCCTTTCAAAGTAAAACCTAGATTTTAGATATCACTATAACCCAAGCTTTTTAATGCACGCTCATCATCAGACCAGCCACCTTTAACTTTCACCCAAAGGGTCAGCATGATTTTCTGTTCGAACATTTTTTCCATATCGGCACGCGCATCCATACCAATTTTTTTCAGCTTAGAACCTTTTTCACCAATTACGATGGCCTTTTGACCAGGACGATCAACAAAAATGGTGGCATCAATATAGGTACACGCCGCTTTTGGACGACCTGTTTTCGCATTAATGGTCGCTTCTTCAGTCTTGAAAGATTCAATTTGCACGGTCAAATCATATGGCAGTTCTTCACCCAATTGACGCATGATTTTTTCACGAATCACTTCCGAAGCAAGGAAACGTTCTGAACGGTCGGTGATTTGATCCAGTGAATAGAGTGGCGGCTGGAATGGCAAATACTTTTCGATGGTATTACGTAAATGTTCCAGATTGGCACCACGTAAAGCGGATACAGGTACGATTTCGGCAAAGTTCATCAGCTTGGCACGTTCCTGGATCAAGGGTAAGGCCTGATTCTTGTTTTCAAAAGTATCCAGCTTGTTGATGACCAGGATCACCGGCATTTCTGCATTTTGCAGTTTTTCCAGCACCAGTTCATCGTTTTGCGTCCACTTTTGCGCGTCAACCACAAACAGCACCAGATTGACATCACGAAGTGCAGAATGAGCGGCACGGTTCATCATTTTATTGATGGCACGTACTTCTTTTTTATGCATCCCCGGCGTATCCACAAAGACTGCCTGAGATTTTTCTCGGGTATCAATCCCCACAATCTTGTGGCGCGTAGTTTGTGGTTTACGTGAAGTGATTGAAAGCTTTTGACCCAGCAAATGGTTCATCAAGGTAGATTTACCCACATTCGGGCGTCCTACAATCGCAACAAAGCCACTTTTAAAGTCCGAAGGAATCGTCGTTCCTTGTGAACTGAAGAATTGATTAATTAAATCGTTACCGCCGTCTTGCGGTTCGTGATCAGCATCGATGTGATCGGAATGAGTAGTCATTAAGACTTTTGCTCCAATTGTTTTAAGATATCTGCCGCAACTGCCTGTTCAGCAAAGCGACGACTTGAACCCTCACCACACAATACAGGCAAGCCTTCAATCGTACATTCCACCTTGAAATGCTGATTCGGAGCATCGCCTTGAATATCTACAACGTCATAAACAGGGAGAGGTTTTTTACGTGCCTGTAAATATTCCTGTAAGCGTGATTTAGGATCTTTCAGCTGGTCTGTAGGTTCGATATGGTCTAAATATGGCGTGTACCATTTTAGCACGATGTCTTGCAAGACATTTAAGTCGTGACAATCGACATAAATTGCACCAATAATCGCTTCCACAGTATCAGCAAGAATAGATTCGCGATGATGTCCACCCGATTTCAACTCACCCGTGCTGAGAATTAAACACGAACCGAGTTTCAAATCGTTTGCAATTTTGCCTAATGCTTCCTGACGAACCAGTGTGGCACGCATACGCGTTAAACGCCCTTCATTTTCATGCGGATAGGCTTGATACAAATAATGGGCAATGATCATCCCCAACAATGAATCGCCTAAAAACTCCAGACGTTCATAGTTAGTTTTATGACTAACCGATCGGTGGGTCAGTGCAAGCTGCAATAATTCAGGTTGTTTAAACTGATAACCGATACGGTTGACTAAGCGCATATCACTTAGTTTGGACTGACCTTTGATCAAAACTTTTCTCGAACTTTAACACTAAATCTATATTGAGTAAGAACGGCTTTCTTATCTCATACTCTTTTTTCACTTGCAGTCCATCAATATTGGTCACCTGAGCAATTTCATCAAATTTAAGATCACGAACATTGTTCATCTCTAAACGTTGACTCATCTGAGTTGCAAACTTTGAAGGATCAGTATCGGCAGGGCTACTTTGCAGCAACTCTGTAATCTGGCTATCTACAACCCGATCATCCCAGTACGGTGCCCAAACAGCGATGGCAATTTTTGCTAAGAAAGCAAAGCCAATGATTGCAATTAAAATTGCAATATAAGATGCCCCTTGTTGATTTTTACGCATTTGTTATTTTTTCCAATCATGCTTAATCAATTACACCGTTGCGCTTAAACGACGGTAATTTAAATCCAGGTTCTTTATGCATCCAGATATAAAATGCACGACCTGTTAGATTCTGTTCTGGAACGAAGCCCCAAAAACGGCTGTCAGCACTCTGATCACGATTATCCCCCATCGCGAAGTAGTGACCTTCAGGTACTTTCACTTCCCAATATAAACCATTTTCAGATGAATATTTACCATTTTCAACATAGTTGATAAAGGGTGCTTGACGGGCCACATTTACACCTTCAAGCTCACGCATTTTAAAGGTATGCTTGCCTAATGTTTCATGATGGTAAATTGAAGTTGGTGTATCGAGAATATCTTTTTCGCGGCTAAATTCCACTGGAACTTTCGCCACTTTTTGTCCATTGATAGTGAGTTGACCATGGTCATAAACAATATGATCTCCCGGTAAACCTACTACACGTTTGATATAACTGATAGTCGGTTGTGGCGGGTAACGAAACACAATCACATCACCACGTTCCGGTTCACCCACGTCAATGACTTTGGTATTGACAATCGGTAGACGCACACCATAGTTAAACTTGTTGACCAGAATATAATCACCCGTTTCCAAGGTCGGAACCATAGAATCGGATGGAATGTTAAATGGCTCATACAGAAATGAACGCAGCACCAGAACAACGGCCAGTACTGGCCAGAAGTCATATGCCCATGTGATGATGAAATTTTCATTCCCCTTACCCAGTTTTTGTCTTTGTTTGAAAACAAACTTATCGAGTAGCCACACCAAGAAAAAAATCAGCGTGACGGGAACGAGAATTAAATTAAAATCAAAATCCATGAGCTATATGACCTCTATTATTATCTTTCTACTTTCAACACAGCAAGGAACGCTTCTTGCGGGATTTCAACACTACCCACCTGCTTCATACGCTTCTTACCTTCTTTCTGTTTAGAAAGAAGTTTTTTCTTACGTGATACGTCACCACCATAACATTTGGCCAATACGTTCTTACGCATCGCTTTTACAGTTGAACGGGCAATAATTTGCGCACCGATGGCAGCCTGAATCGCCACATCAAACATTTGACGCGGAATCAGGTCTTTCATTTTTTCAACCAGGGCTATACCACGGTGACGTGCATCCTGACGGTGACAGATCATGGCCAAGGCATCAACTTTATCGCCATTAATAAGCACGTCAACCTTCACCAGCGATGAGCTTTCAAAACGGATAAAGTTGTAGTCTAAAGATGCGAAACCGCGCGAACATGATTTCAATTTATCAAAGAAATCCATGACCACTTCGGCCATTGGAATTTCAAAGGTAATTGAAACCTGGTTAGCCATAAACTTCATGTCTTTTTGTACACCACGGCGTTCCACGCACAAAGTCATCACGTTACCCAAGTATTCTTGTGGTACAAGAATATGACATTCTGCAATCGGTTCACGCAAATCTTCTACCGTTGAACCGTCTGGCATTTTTGATGGACTGTCGATATAGATCGTTTCACCATTCTTCATCACGGCTTCGTAAATTACGGTTGGCGCAGAAGAAATGAGGTCAAGATCGTACTCACGCTCTAGACGTTCCTGTACGATTTCCATGTGTAACATGCCGAGGAAGCCACAGCGGAAACCAAAACCCAGGGCATCTGAACTTTCAGGTTCAAAGAATAATGCCGAGTCATTGATTTGCAGTTTATGAAGTGCTTCACGGAACGGTTCAAAATCGCTTGAATCAATCGGGAATAAACCCGCATACACCTGAGGTTTAACCTTTTTGAAACCAGGTAAAGTTGCAACATCAGGCGTAGTCGCAAGGGTAATGGTATCACCGACAGGCGCACCAAAAATATCTTTAATCCCTGCAATGATAAAGCCAACTTCACCCGCTTCAAGCATGCCTGTTTCAGTATGTTTAGGATTGAAGATACCGACCGAGGTAATGATGTGCGATTGGCCTGTTGATTTAATCAACATTTTATCACCCTTACGCACACGCCCCTGTTTGATACGCACCAAAGACACCACGCCCAGGTAGTTATCAAACCATGAGTCAATAATCAAAGCTTGCAATGGTGCTTCACGATCACCTGTAGGCGCAGGAATAACATTGACTAGCGTTTCAAGCACCCCTTCAATGCCGAGACCTGTTTTCGCTGAACAGGTAGGTGCATCAGTTGCTTCAATCCCGATGATGTCTTCAATTTCTTGGATCACACGCTCAGGTTCAGCTTGCGGCAAATCAATTTTGTTGAGTACTGGTAAAACTTCGAGTCCCTGTTCAATCGCAGTATAGCAGTTTGCTACAGACTGGGCTTCAACCCCTTGCGCAGCATCAACAACCAGAAGCGCACCTTCACATGCTGCAAGTGAACGTGATACTTCGTATGAAAAGTCCACGTGTCCTGGAGTGTCAATAAAGTTTAATTGGTATTCTTGACCGTTCGGATGAGTATAGTACAACGTCACTGATGCTGCTTTAATGGTAATACCGCGCTCACGTTCCAATTCCATAGAATCCAGAACCTGAGCCTGCATTTCGCGATCTTGCAAACCTCCACAGGTTTGAATAAAGCGATCTGCCAGTGTCGATTTACCATGATCGATATGCGCAATAATCGAGAAGTTACGAATGTTTTTAATATCAACAGATTTTTTAGCTTGCGCCATGGGCTACCTTGAGAAAAAAACACGCCATGCAACCAATAGTTAATGCATGGCAAAAGCTGAATAGAAATTGCGTAGGATTATAACAGATGGATTTTTCAATGTATCCTAAATAATGAGTTCGTTTTTCGCTTTGACAGTTATTTTCAAAATAAAACCGGATTGTAGTCATGTACTCAATTTGAAGCCATCGCATCATACTGACTAAAATCCAGCGGATTCACCTGTTCCGATATCGGCTGGTAGGCTTGGCTAAAAGTGGGAGACATGCGTTTTGGCCGACCTGTGGCAATTTCCACACAGGCCCATTTGGTATTCCCCATAAATAAAACGCTTTGGTCTTGGGGACGATAAAACACATATTGCCGGAAAGAATACAAGGCATTGATATCATCCAGCCAAGTACGCAAGATAATCTTTTCGCCTTCAAATGCCGCTTTACGGTATTGCACATGGTGCTCTACCGCAACCATGGCATGCTTCAGTTCCATGTATTCATTCAGCCCCAAACCCAAGGCATCAATATGTGCAGTAGCGACATCCTGCATCCAGTGCATATACACTACGTTATTTACGTGTCCCAGACTGTCAATATCTTTTGCTTGAACGGTGATTTCCAAATCAAAAACTGTGCTCATCTATTTTACTGATCCTTACACTATGCAAAAAATGACCTTCAAGGCTACACAGTCTACGTAATTTTGCATTGCAGTAGAATTGCAAAATATAAAAAACCACTCATCTATAGAGTGGTTTCTCATTTGATGGATTATTGCTATTCAATACGCATGCCTAAAATTGCGCGCTGATCTTGACGAATAATAGAAACACGTGCAATTGAACCTTTTTTCAGTTCGGATACTGTCTTAATAAAGTCATTACTATTTAAAATGGTTTTATTATTGATTTGAGTAATGATATCACCTACAGCGATACGGGATTGTGATGCGATCCCTCCCCGTTTGACTTCTTGAATCAGAATACCGCCTTTAAGATTCAGTTGGGATTGTTCACTGGCAGTCAAATTACGAATCGTCACCCCCAAAACAGGACCTTTATTTTGTGCTGCCTGTTCCACTGGTGCCGGTGTGTCGTCCGGTGCAGTGGTCAATATTGCCGAGATATTACGAGTCTTATCATCCCGCAAAACTTGCAATTGAATGTTTTGATTCGGTGAAGTCCGGTTTAAATAGTTGAGCAAATCAGAAGTTCTGGAAATAGGCAAGCCATTATATTTCAGGATCACATCACCCGCCTTAAAGCCAGCTCTGGCTGCAGGGGAATTGGGAGCGACCTGGGTCACCAATGAACCTTCAGGCTTGGACAGGTTATAAGATTCAGCAAGGTTACGGTCGATATCTTGCAACATCACTCCCAAATATGAACGGGTGACCTTACCATTCTTTTTCAGCTGCTCTGCCACATCCATCGCCACATCAATCGGAATGGAAAATGACAGGCCCATATATCCGCCAGTACCGCTGAAGATACGCGAGTTTACCCCAACCACTTCACCATTCTGGTTAAACAAGGGACCGCCTGAGTTACCCGGATTTAATGCCACATCGGTTTGAATAAAGGGCACCGAGGTTTCCCCCATCATGTTACGCATTTTCGCACTGACAATACCAGCAGATGCAGAATAGTCAAAACCGAAAGGTGAACCAATGGCCAGTACCGGCTCACCGACTTTCAGCCGGTCTACATTGCCTGTACGCAGTTCAGGGAAATTGGAACCATTGACTTTCAGTAGCGCCACATCGGTACGCGCATCACTTCCAACTATGGTGGCATCAATCTCACGACGGTCATTAAACATAATGGTCACTTTAGATGCATCTTCAACCACATGATGATTGGTTAACAGATAACCATCCTTGCTGATAAAAAATGCGCTGCCGTAAGCTGTTTTCTCTTGCTGAGCCTGTTGCTGTGGAACAATCACCTGGTTGCCAAAAAAGCGTTTCAAAATTTCAGGAATTTGCTGTTGGATCAGCTCTTCCTGAGTCATTTTTTTAACGACACTGACACTCACTACAGCAGGGCTGACCTGTTCAACCAAATTGGAAAAGTCTACCGAAGAAGCTGCTTGTGTTTGCATCGCTGCCATGGTGAATACAGCAGCATACATTCCTTTTTTTATATAGCGATTGTTCATATAAAGCATTCACTCCATTCATTATAAGTATGCGTAAACAGTATTTAGCATAAAACATGTCTGTCTTGGGTAATAATATGTTTGATTATATTTGTATAAACAACAGCTTAAATCTTTCTTAAAAGTTTGTTGCTTTATTACTTTTTCTCATCATACATTAGCATATTAGCTCTTGTTTTTTGATGAAAAAAGGGGTGTTATTAGCAAACTTTTTTCAAATTAGCTGATGAACATGTCTAATTTAAATACAACACATCATTTTGACGTGATCATTGTAGGCAGTGGTGGTGCAGGTTTAAGCCTGGCTTTATCATTACCAGATCATTTCAATATTGCTGTTTTGGCCAAATCGGCACTCACCGAAGCCAGTACTTTTTATGCACAAGGTGGTGTCGCGGCGGTTTTAGATGAAACTGACTCAATTGAACAGCATATTGATGACACCATGATTGCAGGTGCACATTTATGTGAGCGTGAAGCGGTCAAGCAGACCGTAGAAGGCGGAAAACCTTCGGTCGACTTTCTGCTAAAACATGGCGTGCAATTTACCTTAGATGAACAGGAACAATTGCATTTAACCCGTGAAGGCGGTCACTCCCAACGCCGTATCATCCATGCTGCAGATGCGACAGGTCGCGCCATTTCAACCACTTTGGTGCAACGTGCCCGTGAAAAGCAAAACATCACTATTTTTGAAAATTATATTGCCATTGATTTAATTACTTCAAAAAAACTCGGCCTGAAAGATCAAGAAAATCGTGCGTTGGGTTTATACGCGCTCGATGAAAAGACTGAAAAAGTCCATACCTTCTTGGCACCCTCTACCGCCTTGGCGTGTGGTGGGGCAATGAAAGCCTATCTGTATACCTCTAATCCCGATATTGCGACTGGTGATGGTATCGCCATGGCCTATCGTGCCGGTTGCCGGGTTGCCAATATGGAGTTTAACCAGTTCCATCCAACCTGCCTGTATCATCCTCAAGCACGCTCCTTTTTAATTACCGAAGCCATGCGTGGTGAAGGGGCTTATTTACGCTTGCCTGATGGTGAACGTTTTATGCTGCGTTTTGACGAACGCGCTGAACTGGCACCGCGTGATATTGTGGCACGTGCCATTGACTATGAAATTAAACGTTTGGGTATCCGTCATGTCTGGCTGGATATCACCCATAAACCAGCCGAGTTTGTGAAAGAACATTTCCCTACCCTGTATGCCCGTTTACTAGAACTTGGCATTGACATTACCAAAGACATGATTCCTGTGGTTCCTGCGGCGCACTATACCTGTGGCGGTGTGGTGGTCGATGAAAACAGCCAGACCGACCTTCAAGGTTTATACGCCATTGGTGAAACCTCTTATACTGGCTTACACGGTGCTAACCGGATGGCAAGTAACTCACTTTTAGAATGTTTTGTCTACGGCATGAGTGCAGCCAAACATATAGAAAGCCTGTTCAATCCAGATTATGTTTCTCCTGATGCGCCAAGCTGGGATGATTCCCAAGTGATGAATCCGGATGAAAATGTCGTTATTCTGCAAAACTGGGATGAACTGCGTCAGACCATGTGGAACTATGTCGGGATTGTCCGGACCACTAAACGTCTGCAACGTGCCTTACATCGTATCGAAATGTTGAAGCGTGAAATCACTGAATATTATCAGGATTACCATGTCAGCAAAAACCTGATTGAACTGCGTAACCTGGTACTGGTTTCAGAGATGATTGTGCGCTGTGCCATGGCACGCAAGGAATCACGCGGTTTGCATTACACTCTGGATTATCCGGAGCTTGGGCGTGAATTGCGTAAAACGGTACTGACTCCACCCAACTTCCAGGTGGAAACTCCGTTGGTCAATGTAGATGCTTAAACCCGTGTAGCCTAAATAAAAAAGCCGGACATCTTTGTTCGGCTTTTTCAATTGGCATGATATCTGTTTATTACCGGGGTGGGATGGAATAAGTCCCCACTGCATGTGCAATCGGCTCATCTAAATTGATGGAATATAACCATACATCACCGACAATGAGAGCCTTGCCCACTTTCATTAATTGACAGACCGCACGAATATCCTGTGCTGCCGTCGGTTTTCTTAAAAAATTGATGGATAAACTGGTCGTGACAGCCAAGGCCACAATACCGATTTCACCCAGTATGGCAATATACAGTGCATAATCAGCAGCGGTCATCATGGTCGGCCCTGATACCGTTCCACCCGGTCTTAAATCAGCAGTATTCACATGATATAAGATGGTGGCTCCTTTTTCAGTGACTGTTTCTATTTCGCATTTTTCCAGGCTTTGCGGAAATTCACATTGCAAAAATTCAATAATTTCGACTTTATTACTTTTCATTGTTTATAAAAAAAATCTTCCATAATGTTAGCCACTATAGAAGATTTTTCATTTAAACCCAATTGCTGGGGATGACTACACCGATTGCAAACACGCGAGTGCCTGAGTGAATACCTGTTCTGGTGTTTGGGTGGCATCCAGACGTTTAATCCGTTCCCCCTGCTGTTCCCAAAGCTCCTGATAGCCTGAACGTACTTTCTCAAAGAATGTGGCTTTCTCCTGCTCAAAGCGATCTAATGCACCCCGTGCACGCGCACGTGACATCCCCAACTCAGTCGGCGCATCCAGCCAAAAAGTAACGTTCGGCATATGCGAGACAAAATTTGCATTTAATAAAGCCAGTTTTTCTTTGCTTAAGCCACGCCCTGCACACTGATAAGCAAAACTGGCATCGGTAAAACGATCACACAGTACGGTCTTACCAGCCTTCAATGCCGGAACAATCACCTGCTGTAAATGCTGTGCACGTGCTGCGTACATTAAAAGCAGTTCTGTGTCATTCGACATGCTTTCTTCATGGTTGACTGACAACAGCAGGGAACGGATTTGTTCTGCCATCGGCGTCCCCCCCGGCTCACGCGTCAGTACAACTTCATGACCTTGCTGTTGCAGATAATCATAAATTTTACCAATGAGTGTGGTTTTCCCGACACCTTCAGTGCCTTCAAAACTAATAAACATCCCCACTCCTTAATTTTTTGAACGAATGACAGTTAGATATTCTTGCACAGCACGATTATGCTCATCCAAAGTTGCGCTAAATTTATGCCCACCATTACCCGTGGCGACAAAATAGATATTGCTGGAATTGTCCGGGTGCATGGCAGCTTCAATAGCTTTTTGACTTGGCAAGGCAATCGGCGTTGGTGGTAAGCCATTGTTGGTATAGGTATTATATGGCGTAGGTGTACGCAAATCGGTACGGGTGATATTGCCATTATAACGGTCGCCCATGCCATAGATCACGGTTGGATCGGTTTGCAGACGCATCCCTTGTTGCAGACGACGGATAAACACCCCCGATACCTGATTTAACTCCTGATCCAGGCTGGTTTCTTTTTCCACAATGGAAGCCATAATCAGCGCTTCATATTTATCCTTATAAGGTAAACCGCTGGCACGATTGGCCCATGCCGTATCCAAAGCCTTCATTTGACGTTTATATAAATCGGTCAAAATCTTTTTATCCGTTTCACCTTTGGCAAAGAAATAGGTATCTGGCGCAAACAGGCCTTCGGGATGGTTAAATGGAATATTCAAGGCTTTTAACATTTGATCCTGAGGTAGATTCAACACTTCTTTAGTGACTAAATCATCTTTCTTTAGAAGTTCAATTAACTGTTTAAAGGTCGTACCTTCAATCACCAGAATGCGGTTCATCTGTGCATTTTCAGCATTCGAGACCAGTTCCAGCACTTCACGTACCGACATGCCTTGACGAATTTCATACACACCAGCTTTCATGCTGTCATGAATCATGATTTTTTGATAAAGCTTCAGGATAATAGGAAAACTGACCTTATCTTGCTGAGCTAGACGGTCAATAAAGCCTGAATAACTGTCACCATCTCCAATCGCCAGCATTTGCTTTTCACCTTGCACCGGATAGGACTTGAACAAGCTGGCACCCAAGATAACTGCAAATAATACCGTCAGACCTGCAATTAAAATAAGGATGCCTTTTAAAGGAAATCCTGATGCAGTTTTATTTTTCGATTTTTGCTTTTTGCTAGACATATTAATGAATCTGATTCAATTGAAGGATATTAAAGAGTTCAATACACGGCTGAATATTCAACGGTTGCCGGTTAAGTTCAGTCACAGCTTTCATGGGACTTAAGGCATTACAAAAAAACAGGCTTTCAAATTTTGCAATGTCTTCCATTTCAATAAACCGCTGTTCACAGTGAATACCATGCTGCTGCATCCGGGACAAAATTTCGGCCCGCATCACCCCATGCACGCCATTATAGCGAAGTTCTGGTGTAATCCAGGCATTGTTTAAACGAATGAAACAATTACTGCTTACGCCCTCCACAACAGTGCCTTGTACATCGGTCACTAAAGCCTCCGCCCATCCGCGCTGGTCGGCTTCATATTTTAACAAAACCTGCTCCAAACGGTTTAGGCTTTTCAAACCCACCAAATTGGGCATGCTCAGCCCTAATGCTTGCTGTAACACCCCGGATTTAATTTTCTCTATCTGAAAATCATCGACTGCTTGGGGATAAAAAAACACCCAGACATCTGCCGGATGCTCAGGCAGGCTATAGCCGCGTTGTCCCTCACCACGACTGATGATAATTTTTAATGTGCCATTCAGTTCAAGAAATTGCTGCTGTAACACAACCAAAGTTTTTTCAATGCAGCTTAAATCTGCCTGCAACATCAGCCGTTCACAACTTAACTGTAGCCGTGCCCGATGCAAGCTTTCAAGTTCCATTTTGCCATGCCGAACACGTGCCGTGGTGAAACAGCCATCTCCGTAATGGAAAGCACGGTCCTGCAATGACACTTCATTTATTTCCCGTGCATTCTTAAAACATGGCATAACAAACATCCTGCAAATGATGACCTAGTTTAAAAATAGTGGCGCTTAATTGATAGCTTTTTTATTCATATCAAATTCGTTTCTTATTATTTTTTCAACAAAAAAGATGACGCTATGCTTGGCTCCGTTACAAAACATTAATAATTCAAAGGATAGCAAAATGCGCTCACTAAAAATCGGGGTTTTAGCAGCTCTTATTTCAGCAACATCTTTTACTGCACTGGCAAAAGACTTTTTAAACATTTCCTATGATCCAACGCGTGAATTGTATGAAAGCTACAACAAAGAGTTTGCGGCATACTGGAAGAAAACCACAGGCCAAGATATTAATTTTAAACAGTCACACGGCGGTTCTGGCAAACAGGCACGTGCCGTGATTGATGGTCTGGGTGCCGATGTGGTGACTTTGGCACTTGCAGCAGATATCGATGCGATTGCAGCCAACTCAAATTTGCTTCCAAAAGACTGGCAGAAAAAATTCCCGAATAACTCTACCCCCTATACCTCTACCATCGTTTTTTTGGTACATAAAGGCAACCCGAAAGGCATTAAAGACTGGGGCGATCTAGTCAAAAATAATGTCGGCATTATTACCCCTAACCCTAAAACCTCTGGTGGTGCACGCTGGAATTATTTAGCCGCATGGGCTTGGGCGAAACATCAGCCAGGCGGTAACGATGCCAAAGCACAGGAATTCGTACGTCAAATTTATAAAAACACCAAGGTCCTCGACTCTGGTGCACGCGGTGCAACCACGACATTTGCTGAACGTGGCATTGGAGATGTATTGCTGGCCTGGGAAAATGAAGCTCATTTAGCGATTCGTGAACAGCCGGGCAAGTTCGAAATTATCACACCGTCGTTGTCTATTTTGGCTGAACCCCCTGTGGCGATTGTAGAGAAGAATGCACAGAAAGACGGCAACCTGAATTTAGCCAAAGCTTATCTCAACTATTTATATTCACCTGCAGGTCAAACCATTGCTGCCAATAACTTCTACCGTCCGCGCAATGCAGCAATACTGGCAAAACATAAATCCGTATTCAAACCCTTGAAACTGGTCACCATTAATAAAGAATTTGGCGGCTGGAGCAAAGTTCAAAAAGCACATTTTGAAAATGGCGGCGTATTTGACCAGATCGTAAAAGCCAATAGCACCAAATAATCTCAGTCAAGCAAACAAAGCATCAGTTTTATTCATAAGACTGGTGCTTATTTTATGAACCCAGCCTTATTTATCTTTTTTATTCATATAAAATTCATTTTTTATTATTTTTTATGCATAAAGAATATAGCTATTCTGTACCCCTGTAATGAAACACATTAAGAATATTGAGGTTCGCATGAGCAGTTCGGCAAAATTGAAACTTGGAGTTTTAGCAGCAGTTATATCGACCATTTCTTTAGGTGCTGCAGCGAAAGATTTTCTCAATGTCTCTTATGACCCAACACGTGAACTTTATGAAGACGTGAACAAAGATTTTAGCAAATACTGGGAAAGCCGTACCGGACAGAAAATTAACTTCAAACAGTCACACGGTGGTTCTGGCAAACAGGCACGTGCGGTCATTGATGGGCTGGATGCCGATGTGGTGACTTTGGCACTTTCTGCCGACATTGATGTAATTGCGGAAAAAACCAGACAGTTACCTGCAGACTGGCAAAAGAAGCTGCCACATAACTCAACGCCCTATACTTCTACCATCGTATTTTTAGTGCGTAAAGGCAACCCAAAACACATTAAGGACTGGGGTGATCTGGTTAAGCCGGGGGTAGGCATTATTACACCAAATCCTAAAACCTCTGGCGGCGCACGCTGGAACTATTTAGCGGCATGGGCCTGGGCAAAACACCAAGCGGGTAGCAATGACAAAACTGCACAGGAATTTGTGCGTAAAATTTATAAAAACACCAAGGTTCTCGATTCTGGCGCACGCGGTTCAACCACAACATTTGCAGAACGTGGCATTGGTGATGTGCTGTTGGCTTGGGAAAACGAAGCTCACTTAGCCCTTCGTGAACAGCCAGGAAAATTTGAAATTATCACGCCATCTTTGTCTATTTTGGCTGAGCCACCCGTGGCGATTGTAGATAAAAATGCAGAGAAAAAAGGCAATAAATACCTGGCTCAAGGCTACCTAAATTTCCTTTACTCGCCACGCGGTCAGCAACTTGCGGCTGAGAACTTTTATCGTCCACGCAACGCAAAAACACTGGCGCAATACAACAAGGTATTTAAGCCCTTAAAACTGGTCAGCATCGATCAGGAATTTGGCGGCTGGAGCAAAGTTCAAAAAGCGCACTTTGAAAATGGCGGCGTATTTGACCAGATTGTTAAAGCCAATAGTGCAAAATAATAGCGTTCAATAGACAGGAGCATCGACATGATTCATACCGTAATTGTTCCAGGCGTAGGTGGCAGTGAACATGCACACTGGCAGTCGTGGCTACAACGACAACTCATGTCATGCTCCCGTGTGCAACAACAGGACTGGAACACGCCTGTGTTACAAAACTGGATTGCCGAGTTTGTAAAGACCGTGGCGCCTATTCAGGGCAGCATCCAGATTGTCGCGCATAGTTTTGGTTGTTTAACTACTGTGGCAGCTTTAGCCCAGCATCCGGAACTCAATCAAAAAATTAAAAATTTGATTCTGGTTGCTCCAGCCAATCCTGCACGTTTTGGTGAAGCCGGTTTTTCACGTGATAGTCAGCAAGATTATCAATACTATTTTCATCAGCTAAAAATTGCCGTGCCAACAACTTTACTGATCAGTGAAAACGATCCCTGGTTAAATTTTGAAGATGCCCAGCAACTTGCAAAGGCGTGGGAACTTAATCCGGTTAATCTGGGTCAGGTTGGACATATTAATGTTGCTTCCGGTTTTGGGCCTTTTCCTGAAATTTATGATTATTTAATTTCAGAAAATGTGCTGCAACATATCAATTTTACTGATGATAGCAAGTGCTTTTTCAAATTTGCAATTTAAACCCTGCAAATTATGCTTGTGCCGAATTAAACTTTTATTTTCGCTGACTTTATTGGTCAGTAGTCGCTCTTTTTAAGGAATCATCATGTCGCAGCGATCCCGAGTGCTGCCAGGATTTGGTCTTTCTCTAGGCTTTACCCTAGCGTATCTGTCATTAATCGTGCTTATTCCACTATCTGCGGTGTTTATCAAATCGCTAGGTATAGGCTGGGATGGGTTATGGGAAATTTTAAGTTCAGAACGTATCTTAAAATCTTTGCAGTTAAGTTTTAGTGCTGCCCTATTTGCAGCCTTAGTCAATGTCGTGTTTGGCTTGTTACTGGCATGGTGCTTGGTCCGTTACAGTTTTCCCGGTAAACGCATTATTGATGCTTTGGTCGATTTACCCTTTGCCCTGCCAACAGCGGTGGCGGGTATTGCCCTAACCTCATTATATGCACCTACAGGCTGGATCGGTCAGTATCTGGAACCCATCGGAATTAAAGTAGCCTATACCCCGATCGGGATTACACTCGCACTGATCTTTATTGGTATTCCTTTTGTGGTACGTACCGTACAGCCAGTCCTGAGCGATCTGGAAACCGAGCTGGAAGAAGCCGCATCTGCTCTGGGTGCCAACCGTTTTCAGATTGTCAGCAAAATCATTCTGCCCATTCTGTTTCCAGCGCTACTGACCGGTTTTGCCCTGGCCTTTGCACGTGGTGTGGGTGAATATGGTTCCGTGATCTTTATTGCCGGTAACCAGCCATTTGAAACTGAAATCGCGCCCCTGATGATTATTTCCCGTCTGGAAGAATATGACTATGCTGGTGCAACCACCATTGCCGTGGTGATGCTGATCCTGTCATTCGCGATTTTATTCCTGATTAACTTGCTTCAAGCATGGGCAAGTAAACGTACCGGGAGAACAGCACGATGAGTTTAATCACCAATAGCAATGCCTTAGCCGAGAAATTACAGTCCCGCGATGCGACGCGTGAACCGGTCTGGGTTCGTTATTTACTGCTTACGATTGCGCTGATTTTCTTTTTAAGCTGCTTGATTCTGCCTTTAATTCTGGTCTTTGTTGAAGCATTTAAACAGGGGGTTGGGGTTTATTTTCAGGCACTGGTGCATCCAGACACCTTGTCTGCGGTGAAACTGACCTTATTGACCGCTGTAATTGCCGTGCCATTAAATGTGGTGTTTGGCGTAGCAGCCGCATGGTCGGTGGCGAAGTTTAATTTCCGTGGCAAATCCATTCTAACCACCATTATTGATCTACCTTTCTCTGTTTCTCCAGTTATCGCAGGCATGATGCTGGTGCTGATTTTCGGTACTCAAGGCTGGCTTGGCGGCTGGCTGATGGACAATGACATTAAAATTTTGTATGCCGTTCCTGCCATTGTACTGGCAACCGTATTTATTACTGTGCCTTTTGTGGCGCGCGAACTGATTCCCCTAATGGAAGCGCAAGGGACCGAGGAAGAAGAAGCTGCAATTGTACTGGGTGCTTCAGGCTGGCAAACATTTTGGAAAGTGACCTTACCCAACATTAAATGGGGTCTGATTTACGGCGTGATTCTGTGTAATGCCCGTGCCATGGGTGAATTCGGTGCGGTATCGGTGGTGTCGGGTCACATTCGTGGCGAAACCAATACCCTGCCGCTACATGTTGAAATCCTTTACAACGAATATACCTTTAGTGCGGCATTTGCGGTGTCATCGCTTCTGGCTTTACTGGCAATTGTGACCCTGATCTTGAAAACATGGGTAGAAGTGCGCCAGGAAAAACAAAACAAACGTAATGAAGATTCAACAGTTTCTTAAGGAATGACATCATGAGTATTCAAGTTAAAAATATTGAAAAACACTTTGGTGCATTCCATGCACTTAAAAATATCTCACTGGATTTTCCAGATGGTCAGCTGGTGGCATTACTCGGACCATCAGGCTGTGGTAAAACTACCCTGCTGCGTATTATCGCAGGACTGGAATCGGCAGATGGCGGTCAGGTGATTCTTGAAGGCGAAGATGCAACCAATGTGCATGTACGTCAACGTGAAGTTGGCTTTGTATTCCAGCATTATGCCTTGTTCCGTCATATGACCGTATTTGACAACATCGCCTTTGGTTTACGTGTGCGCCCGCGCTCTACCCGACCATCAGAAGCTGAAATTAAAAAACGTGTGACCCGTTTGCTTGATCTGGTTCAGCTGGGTTTTTTGGCCGACCGTTATCCTGCACAACTCTCGGGCGGTCAACGTCAGCGTATTGCTTTGGCACGTGCTTTGGCGGTTGAACCTCGTGTATTATTGCTGGATGAACCTTTTGGCGCACTCGATGCCAAGGTGCGTAAAGAGCTGCGTCGCTGGTTACGTACTTTGCATGATGAATTGCATATCACTTCTATTTTTGTTACCCATGACCAAGAGGAAGCTTTGGAAGTAGCCGATCAAATCGTGGTAATGAATAAAGGCAATGTTGAGCAAATCGGCTCACCACGTGAAGTTTATGAAACACCGGCAACGCCATTTGTATTCGACTTCCTGGGTCAGGCCAACCGTTTCGAAGGTCAAAACCAGCAAGGCATTATCCAGATTGGTGACGACCGTCTGCAACTACCGCAGGTGAAAGATGCTCCGCAAGGCAACGTGATTGCCTTTGCCCGTCCAAATGAATTACGCATTCATGCAACACCGCAAGAAAATGCCATTCAGGCCACTTTCCTGCGTGAAATCTGGATTGCCGGCAAGGTTATTGCTGAACTTCAGGATCGCCAGGGCAATTTAATTGAAATTTCGCTTAATTCTGATGAAGCAAAGCTACATCAATTCAAGCCAAATCAAACAGTATGGTTAAGTCCAACGGCATTACATTTGTTCGCGAATGACGTCGCTTAATAACAAATAGATGGGGCAAAACAGCCCCATCCTCTTTAGGGTAAACAGCATTATGAATTTCCAACAATTAAGAATTATTCGGGAAACTGTTAGACAAAACTTTAATTTAACCGAAGCTTCGGCAGCACTTTATACCTCGCAATCTGGCGTCAGTAAGCATATTAAAGATTTAGAAGATGAACTGGGCGTACAGCTGTTTATCCGTAAAGGTAAACGTTTGCTGGGCTTGACCGAACCTGGCCAGTCTTTACTCGGGATTGTAGAACGCATGCTGGTTGATGCCGACAATATTAAACGTCTGGCAGATGATTTTAACCGCGTCGATGAAGGGACACTGACCATTGCAACCACGCATACCCAAGCGCGTTATGTCTTGCCGCCGATTGTGAACCAGTTTAAAAAAGAATTTCCAAAAGTTCATTTGATTCTGCAACAGGCCAGCCCGGTTGAAATTACCGAAATGTTGCTACAAGGTGAAGCAGATATTGGTATTGCAACCGAGTCTCTCACCACTGAGGAGAACCTGGCCAGCGTACCTTATTATAATTGGCAGCACAGTATTATTACCCCGCAAAACCATGCACTTGCCAACAAGACAGATATTACGCTGGAAGACTTGGCGCAATATCCGATTATTACCTACCATGGCGGTTTCACAGGTCGTTCTAAAATTGACAAAGCCTTTGAAGAGGCAGGTATTGATGTTGATATTGTGATGTCAGCACTCGATGCCGATGTCATCAAAACCTATGTTGAATTGAATATGGGCGTCGGTATTGTCAACAATGTCGCTTATGATGCTGAACGTGACTATCGACTCAAACAAATTCCAACCGATATCTTTGGGGTAAATACCACCTGGATTGCGGTACGCAAAGGTCATTTGCTGCGCGGTTATGGTTATGAGTTTATTTCACTCTGCTCGCCAGAAGCCGACATTAAAGCCCTGAAAAAAGTAGCTTATCCAGAAGAATAAGCATTTCATGATTTTTTAAAATGAGGGATATAAAAAATATCCCTTTTTAAATTCATCCGTCGTTGCAAACCAGATTTATAAAAATAATTTAATTTTTCAATCATTTAAATATAAAAAACTTCACATAATACTTGCTCATTCTATATAAAATCACAAAAGAAAAAATTGAATGGGGAGATCTATAAAAGCTAAGGCATTTGGTCTCAGTATTGGCATTTTCATGACTAGAGACTTCTATGCTGCAGCACTAGAAAGCTCTAACAAATCCATTGCCTTTTTGTTACAGCCGCATCATTAAGCCGAGTTCTCAACGGCTATTGTAGATGCCAATATTTCAAGTAAAACACTTCAGCCAAACCAGAATACCCCCTCAACATTTACTTAAATTTCTACCCCAAATTTTGCCCATTTTTTTATACTTCAAATGTTGTATTTAAATTGCAAGCTCACACTCACTGATCTTTTGGGCTCATCTACGATCACACTTTTGCTACAGATGTCGGCTATGCCTTATAGTTTGGGTATTGGTAGTTTTTATCCTATGTACTCTAATGTATTTATTGTCGCGGGTATAAAATATTTCAGACTCAACAAAGCCAAAGTTAAGCAAAATCAGGAGGATTCAGGCAGTCTGTTTGGTATGTTATCTTCAGTAAACCATAACAAGGCTGTTGCTTATGGCCTTAAGCTCCGTTACCGCTTCTAGCAAAAATAGCTGCATTGTCTAAAAATAAAAAACGAGCCGAAGCTCGTTTTTTTAAAGGCTACTATTTTATTACCAATGATAACTTACACCGATTTTACCTACAGGAAGCCATTTGTGTTTGTCATCAGTCGCAATTTTAGTTTCATCAGCTGCAATATTGTCAACCAGTGAACCGCGTGTTGGGTTATCAGCCGCACCACCACTGACTAACTGTAAGTTAACATCTGGATTATCGGCATAGTAAGCACCGACTTCACCAAATACGCCCCAATTTTTATTAATCTTAGGCGCCCATCCTAAGCCTAAATAAGGAGCAATGTCATTTTTGTAATCCATGGTCCCTTTAATATGAGCGCCATCTGGACCTGCAACAAAGTCTGTATGGTTAATGGTAAAACCTTCTCCCGCACCTACACGACGATCAAGTTCATACTCATTGTCTAAATAGGCTACACCAGCGGCCATATATAGACCTTGCACCCATCTATTTTCACTTGCACCCCAAGGACGAATTTCAGCATTTAAATAGGTATTTTTATTTTCCATATCAATGTCATAGTCTGAACCATTGACCGAGATATCATCAGACCAAGAGATATCGCCGCCATTATAACCCAACGCCAAACCAACATATGGATTTGCAGTCCACAGTAATGCACCACCATAACCGGTTGTACCTACTTCAGCACGGACACCAGTTGGAATAAGCTGGTTACGTTCAAATGCATAGCCATCTTGAACGACTGCATCATCAGCTGCCATGACCGTTCCGGCAACAGAGGTCAATACCGATACTGCTAAAAGCGTAGCTAAAGTTTTCATTGTAGATCTCCTCAAAAAGGTTTCTATTTCGTCATTAGTGCTTTTCTATCTAATAGTTAGAACTATAAAATATTAATTGCTCAACTTTTATTCGAAATTTGCTTAGTTTTTGTTATTTTTTGATACATTTTCTATTTGTTTTTGATTATTAACTCATTTTTTGTTTATTTATCTGTGTAGCCGATTTTCGCTCCCATTTTGCCCATCTTTCATAATTAATTCCGATCCAAAGCCACTTTTTCATCTATTTATATCTCAATATAGTGTAAAATCTTAAAAATTTTTTTCTGGAAGGAAGATCATGTCTCAGCTTTCAACAATCATTGAACAAGCGTTTGAAGACCGTGCGAATTTCACAGCAGCCGATTGCCCTGCTGAAATCCGTCAAGCAGTTGAGGAAGTCATTGCTGGCCTGGATAATGGTACTTTACGTGTTGCTGAAAAAATCGACGGTGAATGGGTTGTTCATCAATGGATTAAGAAAGCGGTATTGTTATCATTTAAATTAAACGACAACAAACCAATGGAAGCTTGTGATCTTCGTTTCTATGACAAAGTCGATACTAAATTCTCTGACTGGACTGAAGAACAGTTTAAAGCTGCTGGTGTACGTGTAGTACCTCCTGCTGTTGCTCGTAAAGGTTCATTCCAGGCGAAAAACGTGGTATTGATGCCTTCTTATGTGAACATTGGTGCTTATGTGGATGAAGGTACCATGGTGGATACATGGGCAACTGTAGGTTCATGTGCACAAATTGGTAAAAACGTTCACTTGTCGGGTGGTGTAGGTATTGGTGGTGTACTTGAACCGCTTCAAGCCAACCCAACCATTATTGAAGACAACTGCTTTATTGGTGCACGTTCTGAAATCGTGGAAGGCGTGATTGTAGAAGAAGGTTCTGTAATTTCAATGGGCGTATTCATTGGTCAATCTACCAAAATTTATGACCGTGAAACTGGCGAGATCCATTACGGCCGTGTACCTGCAGGTTCGGTAGTTGTTTCTGGTAGCCTGCCATCTAAATGCGGTAAATACAGCCTGTACGCAGCTGTAATCGTGAAAAAAGTAGATGCGAAAACCCGTGCCAAAACTAGCCTGAACGATTTATTGCGCGAAGACTAAGATGTAATCTTTTGCGGAACATTAATTGTTCCTCGGAGCTTCAGCCGCTCCTCGTCTCTACGGTTAGCAATAGCCGTAGGGATTTTTATTTTTATACTGTGTTATTTATCCTGAGCTGGATTATGTTGTTATGAGTACTCTTCGATCTTCCGCTATTCCTGTTACCGATCCGTCTGCGGGGTTACGTATTACGGAGATTTTCTATTCATTACAAGGTGAAGCCAACGCTGCAGGATTACCGACCGTATTTATCCGTTTAACCGGTTGCCCTTTACGTTGTACTTATTGTGATACCACTTATTCCTTTGAAGGTGGCGAACGCCAGTCCTTAGATGACATTATTCAAACTGCACTCGATTTTAAAACGCCCTATATTTGTGTGACCGGTGGTGAACCATTGGCACAGCCTAACGCCCTGCCCCTGATGCAGCGTTTAGCTGACTTAGGCTGTGAAGTGTCGCTCGAGACCAGTGGAGCTTTGGATGTATCCAAGGTTGATCCGCGAGTTTCCAAAGTACTGGATTTAAAAACGCCAACTTCTGGAGAAGTTGCACGAAATTTGCTTAGTAATCTTGATTCTTTAACCCCACACGATCAGATCAAGTTTGTAATTTGTAACCGTGAAGACTATGAATGGTCAAAACAGCAGGTTGAACAATACCAGCTTGCCGATAAAGTCAGTAACGTCTGGTTCTCTCCTGCTTTTGCCGTAGAAAAAGGTGCGGTGAAATTACCTCAACTTGCCCGTGATTTAGCTCAATGGATTTTAGATGACCATCTCCCTGTCCGTTTCCAGCTACAGTTACATAAACTGCTCTGGAATGATGAAACCGGTCGTTAATCCATTTTTGTTGTTACTTATTTTTTGGAGACTTTAATATGCGCCCTCGTGCCATAGTTTTATTATCTGGCGGCTTAGACTCAACGACTTGTTTGGCTTGGGCGCAAGCACGTTATGAATGTATTGCTTTAAGTTTCATGTATGGGCAGCGTTCAACCACTGAACTCGATGCTGCTCGAGCATTAACCCAGCGTGCTGGTGTAGAACATCGTGTGATTAATATCGATTTGGGTAACTTGGGTGGCTCTGCGTTAACAGACCATAGCATTGACGTACCAGAACATGAACAAGAAGGTATTCCTGTAACTTATGTTCCAGCACGTAACACAATATTTCTCTCCTATGCGCTCGCAGCGGCAGAAGTTTTTGGTGCAGAAGCCATTGTGATTGGCATCAATGCCGTTGATTATTCGGGTTATCCAGACTGTCGTCCTGAATTTATTGAGGCTTTTGCCAATATGGCACGTCTGGCCACCAAGGTTGGAGTAGAAGGTAAACCGCTTAAATTTGAAACACCTTTGTTACATTTATCCAAAGCAAATATCATTCGCTTAGGTATAGAACATGGCGTAGACTACAGTCAAACAGTGTCTTGCTACCAGGCAGATGACCAAGGACGTGCATGTGGCAAATGTGATAGTTGCCGCTTACGTAAACAAGGTTTTGCTGATGCAGGTATCGTAGATCCGACACGTTATATACCGTCATAATAGGGTACAGTAAATGAAAAATTTGAAATCAAACATTATTCTTTCTACATTGGTTTCTGCAGTCGCATTGATGGCGACTGCTGCAAATGCAGCCGAAACGAATAAGCTTCAGGAAGCTTATAAAAGCACCAATGTAAAATCTGCGTTAATTAATGTTTGTAAGGAAGAAAGCGCTAAAGGTAAAAAACTTACTTCTGCTGAAGTAAGCAAATACTGTACTTGTGCAGTGGAAGCTGACGGCCGTTTAACCAATGCACAAAAATGGGAAATCCAAAGTACCATTAACCAAAAGAAAAGCCCTGCTACGCTAGCTTTTGTACAAAAGCAAAATAAAGACTTGCAAGCTTGTTTTGGTCCTCAATTGACAGGCAAGCTTAAAAGCTTGACTGAAGAAGCAATGAAATCTGCTCAACAAAAGAAATAATCGCTTGATGTTGAAAAAGAGCCTGCCTTTGTTGCAGGCTCTTTTATTATGAAAATTACATACCCTACTTCAGCCTAAACCTCGCTAAATTCGCTATCATGGCAGCATAAATTCAAACTCAATATGACATATGCAATTGAATAAGGATGAACCCATGTCTGCTATTACCCTGCCCAATCAAAGCTTCCCGACCACAACCGGTGAAATTAACCTGACCGAAGTTCCAACAGAATGGCTGATTGTTTATTTTTATCCTAAAGATTCCACTCCGGGCTGTACTACACAGGCGATCGGTTTTTCATGCCTGAAAGACCAGTTTGATACCTTAAATACCAGCATTCTTGGGATTTCACGTGACTCGGTGAAAGCTCATCAGAACTTCACTGAAAAACAAAATCTGAGCATTAACCTGATTAGCGACAAAGAAGAAGTGCTGTGCAATCTTTTTGACGTGATTAAAGAAAAGAACATGTATGGTAAAAAAGTGATGGGTATCGAGCGCTCTACCTTTATTTTCCATAACGGTCAACTGGTCAAAGAATACCGTAAAGTCAAAGCTGCAGGCCATGCAGAGCAGGTACTGGAAGACTTAAAAGCACTGCAAGCAGCTTAATTTTTCATTATCAAAAGGCATGATTTTTAACTAGAAATAGTATTGCTCATGCCTTTTTCTTTTGTGTTCTGCTCACTTATTTTAATAGGGAAATGGCAATGGACCACATCACACAGCCAATCAACATATCCAGTATTTTCCAGGCTTGTGGCCGTTGAAAAACCGGTTGCAAATAGCGTGCTGCATAGCCCAAGCTAAAAAAGAATAAGAACGATGCCGTTATAGCCCCCAAGGCAAAATACAGTTGCGTGTCTGGATATTGTGTCGAGATCGAGCCCAATAATACCACCGTATCCAGGTACACATGCGGGTTAAGCCAGGTTAAGCTTAAACAGATGAATAAGATCTTGCATAAAGCAGGCACTTCGTTTTGACTGACATCTAAACGCTGCTCACCTTTCCAGGCCTGAAAAAAATGTTGCGCGCCATAAATGCACAAGAAAATTGCACCGAAATATTTGGCAACATTCAGCCAATCCGGATGCAACATGACCAGCTCTGAAAAGCCCAGTACTCCGGATGAAATCAATATCGCATCAGATAAGGCACAACACAGGCAAATGGCAAACACATGTTGCTGTTTTAAACCCTGTTTCAACACAAAAGCATTTTGTGCGCCAATCGGGACGATCAGACTTAAACCCATGACAAAACCATGTAAGGCACTATTTAACATACACAATAAAACTTAAAAATCATTCAAAAATCGTGTCTTGAATTATCCCAGCTTGAAGCATAAATTAAGTAGAATTAAGAAAATATCAATCTAATTTAGTTTTTCTTAGGTAGCATCCTATGCTTTCAAGTAAATCCTGTGAAGCTTTTCTTGCTGTGGCAGAATCCGGCAGTTTTGATGAAGCTGCACAGCGACTGTGTATTACTGCATCAGCGGTAACCTTAAGGGTGCAGGCTTTGGAAAAAGATTTGGGACAGATTTTATTGCTGCGCGAACGTCCTTGTCGGGTCACGCAGGCCGGTCAAAAACTGCTGGAACATCTACAGCATCAACGTCTACGTGAACAGAATCTTTTACAACAATTTATGGGGCAATCCAGCCAGCATGAGTTTCATCAATTCAGTATTGCCACTAATGCTGACTCTTTATCAACCTGGCTGCTCAAAGTTCTGCAAAGCACATTAATCAAGCATAAAATTGCCCTGAAGCTGTCTCTGGATGACCAGACCCAAACCCATCAACTGCTTGAAACTGGTTTGGTCAATGCCTGCATCTCGACTGAATCCACAGCCATGAAAGGCTGTGAAGTGCATTATCTGGGACAGATGACTTATCGTATGGTCGCAACACCTTCCTTTGTAGAAAGGTGGTTTAAAAATGGTATTCACCGCGATGCCTTAAAACATTCCCCAGCCATTATTTTTAATGGCAAAGATCTGATGCATCATCAGGTGATTCTGAACTTGTTTGGATTAAATCAGCAAAGTTATCCGCATTATTTTATTCCCTCCTCGACTGCATTTGTGGAAGCAGTACATTTAGGTTTAGGCTTCGGTTTGGTGCCGGAATATCAAATTGGTGATGATCTTCAAACCGGGAAACTGGTTGAAATTATGCCAAATGCTAAAACCGAGATGAAATTGTATTGGCATCACTGGAAGCAGCAATCTGCGCTACTACAACAATTAACAGTAGATCTGCTAGAAAAGGCTCGACATCAGATGAATTAAAAACGGAAATCAGCAGATATTTTGTGGCAAATCCTACTGCTTATTTGCGTTGCCATTGCCCAGATACTTCAATATTGACTTTCTCTCCGATGCCGCCAAATGCCTTTTTCATCCCAAAATCACTACGCTTAACCATAGTTGTAGCTTCTACATTCATAAGTTGTGGATCAAATGGATTAGCTTCTAGGGATGCATCAAGGATCACCGGCCGGGTAATACCGCGCAGGGTCAGATCACCTTTGATCTTGTATTGATAATTCCCCAAAGCGAGAAATTCATGACTGTTAAAAGTCGCTGTTGGATACTTCTCTGCATAAAATAAATCTTCACCTAAAATCATATTTTTTAGTGAAGGCTTGCTCAAGCTTAGGCTATTTACTTGCATCACAAACCGTGCCGAGGCATTCTGAGGTGCGGCCGAATCAAAGCTCATACTGGACTGAACCTGTTCAAACTTGCCTTTTACGGTTGAAAAGCCCATCGACTTCACCTCAAAGCCCACATAGCTTTGTGGAGTCAGTGTCCATTCCTGTGCATTGACCTGTGCGATGATACCTAGATGGATTACACCGACAATCAGGACACTTTGTAAGCTGGTTTGGATATTCATCTTATCCACTCCTGGGTCTTGGCAATGCTGTGCCTCGACCTAAAAGCTTACTGAAGATTGTTCCAGATTGGTTTTATCTTGGGTCTGGTATTTGTGCTGCAATTGTTGATAAATGGCAGTTTTCTGAAATTTGTGTAAAAACTCACTGGTGCCGAGCGGCAAAGCAGATTCGATAATTTCACCACGATAATATGCTTCACGCAGCGGCGTTGCTGAAATTGCCCCGACCAGGCTGGCAAGTTCCACCATCTCCCATTCCGGAAACAGCTTCAGATAATAAGAAGATTCATCTTTAAAGTGACCGATCACGCCGACTTTGGCTTCTGGTTCAGCAACTTCTTTTACTAGAGATTTAACCAGTTGTTGCCATTTTTGATCATCATAAACATCAATGACATGCACAAACTTGATCCGCTTCTGGTCCGCTTCTGAAAAATTGGACAAGATCATCTGTTCACGTTCAGCAGCACTAAACGGATTTTTAATATTGCGTTCATTTTGTGCTGAACCTAAGGCCAAAATCATCTTTTGGCTTTGCTGCAATGCAATTTTAATCGTTTGCATATGTGCCAGATGAAAAGGCTGAAAGCGACCAATGAAAACCAGATAATCGAATGTATAGTTCATAACAGATCAAGTTTTTTATGACTCGTGAGTTGTGCCGCCAAAATAAATATGCGACATAATAACTGCCATAAAATCAAATTAAATTTTAAAGCAAGGATAGTACGATGACACTGAGCTGTATTCAACAACCACATCAACATTTAAATGCGAATTTAGACAATGGCGTACTGACCTTAGCCATTCATCGTCCCGAAGCTAAAAATGCGTTATATGGTGAACTGTATCTAAAAATTGCCCAGGCACTGGATGAAGCCGATCAGGATAAAGACGTTCGCGTGGTGATTTTACGTGGTGAGGATGCCGACTTCAGTGCCGGTAACGATATGCAGGATTTCATGAAGTTTATTCAAACTCCACTGGCAGGCAAAGCGGGAGATGCACCTCCATTTGTGGTTTTAAAATCTGCCGCAAAATTTTCCAAGCCGTTAATTGCGGCGGTACGTGGTGTTGCGATCGGTATCGGGGTAACAATTTTACTGCATGCTGACCTAGTGTATAGCGATAACACTGCCCTGTTCCAGATTCCATTTGTGAGCTTAGGTCTATCGCCTGAAGGTGCTTCGAGCAAATTGCTAATTCAGCAAGCGGGTTACCATAAAGCGGCTGAGCTGCTGTTTACTGCACAAAAGTTTAATAGCGACAAAGCCTTAAGTGCTGGAATTGTGAATAGCATTGAAGATGATGTATATGCAACTGCACTGAAACAGGCACAGACTTTAGCAGCACTACCGCTCGCTTCAATCAAGCAAACCAAAGCCTTAATGAAACATAATCTGCAGGAAATTATTGACTGTATTGATAACGAAGCCGAGATTTTTATGAAGCGTGTAACCTCACCGGAAATGGCAGAAGCTGTTGCAGCATTTATGCAAAAGCGTAAACCGGATTTCGCTCAATTTAATTAATTGAAAAATACATAAAAAACCGCTGGGTAATTTATATTGCTTGGTGGTTTTTTTCATTTCCGCCCCAACATCAAATAAAAATTGTTACGGAATACACCATGACCAGCCAAGCCAAGACTGAAAAGAAACGCTACTTTGAACCAGCCCCACAAGATATTGATGTCGAAAACTTTAAGAAAGTTATAAAAAGCCGTCGTTCAGTACGAAAATTTACTGACAAAGCCATTCCTGCTGAAGTACTAGATGAATGTTTAGATCTGGCTTTACTTGCACCGAACTCATCCAATTTACAGCCTTGGACATTCTATGTGGTGCAAAACCCGACCAAGAAAAAGCAGTTGGTAAAAGCATGTTTAGGCCAATTGGCTGCAAAGACTGCGGCTGAACTGATTGTCTGCGTGGCAAGGACCGACCGTATTGAAGAGATGGCAAAGAAAAATATCAGTGAGTTTCCATTTCCGGAAGTGCCTGCTGCTGTGCAGAAGTATTACAAGTTTATTCCCTACAATTATAAAACTGGTTACTTCAATGCAATAGGTAACTTTAAGAAAGTGGCTTTCAAAGTTGTACGTACACTCGACAAGCAATTGCCTGTGACTGCTTTTAACCCGGCAGATGCGAAACTTTGGGCAAGCAAGACCACGGCTTTGGCATGTGAGAACCTGGTTTTAGCTTTACGTGCTTATGGCTTTGACAGCTGCATGATGGAAGGCTTTGATGAACCGATGGTCAATAAAATTTTAAATCTGAATGATCAACAATATCCAATCATGGTGATTGCTGCCGGTGAACGTGCAGCGGATGGCGTGTTCTTCCCGCAGTATCGCTTTGATCGTGAGCTGTTTGTTCAGAAGGTTTGATTTTAATTGCAAATCGGCACAGCCCCGTAAGCTGTCATAACTTACTTTTAATTTGTGTAGGCGTTTACGTTACTTTGAAAGGTGAGGAATATATTCCGTAAGGTAACCAAAACCCTTTGCTAGCCAGAAGGTTCATCCCTGAACCTCTGGCTAGCGGGTGACATCCATATCACCCTTTCCCAAATCAAATATCGTCAATAATTTATATCTACTATCTGAACAAACTCAAACGCAGGCTCTTCATACGGATGGCTGGCCTTGAGTGCTTTTGCCACATTAGATGCTTGATTTTCAGGCACAATAGTTTCTACCCGCCATTCCTCGACCTGTTCCAGTTCCCCCACTTCACCAATAAAAGGATCAGCGCCTTTTAACGGCTTAAACTGTCCTGTACCCAACACCTGCCAGGCACAATGCTCATAGTTGCCTATCCCACCTGCCCCTGCTTGAAACACGGCGTTTTTGGTGGAGTCAAGATGAGATTCTGGAACGTAATAAATCAGTTTAAGCATGCTATCAATAAACGGAATAAAGATAGGATTATCTTAGCGCTTAAACCTGAATTAATCTCTATCAGATTTCATTGAGACCTTATCCGAACATCAAAAATTAAAATCATTTTAAATACAATTACCTATCACCTTTCTTGACATTTCTTTGACAGTTCAATATTTTACATCGCTCAAAAAACGCTCTATATTTAGTTCTAACCCTTCGACTTCGATTTTTTCTTTTCATCTCGGTCACCATTATCACCTTAGAATTTCAGCAATAAAAACGGCTGATCGAGGCCATTTTTTATAATTAAGTAGATCTATTTGCCAATATTTTTGTAAATACAGTTTCCTTTAAGATTCTACGATTGATTCATTCCGCAATTCCCAAGTTGAAAACAAAAATACAGCCATTGTTCCTGCTAGATTAACTGCTAATTCAGCATGTCTTGAAGAAGGTTTAACATTTAATTTTCCTTGACCATGCGCATCACTAATTTTATTCCTTAATGCACCCAAGCCTTCTACCACTGATGTACACCCACCTAAAATTTGCTTAAATACAGGTTGAGTATGTTGTGAGGGAGATAGATTAAGTTGCTTCGCTGTCAACCTATATAAGTGATTTAGATCAGGAGCATCACCATATGTTACAGTTGCTTCATCTAAAATATGCTTACACGTGGACTCCAACAATGTCCTGGCAATAGTAATTGCACCTTCTGGATCAACTGTACGTCTTTCTAATGCTTTGCTCCAAGTTGTATGAATATAACTTGAATCTAAATTTTTTATAACATTAGCAATTATTTGATCAGATGGAACACTATCGCTATTTTCTAAATATTCCAATAATGGATGAAATTCAATATAGATATAATTTCTACGCTCTGCATAATGCTCAAATTTCTGCTTAATTTTTTCCCAATATTGATCTAATGTTCTTGAGGTTTTTAAAATACTTGGTATATATTTTTTCAAGTTTTGCTCTGAAATTACTTCATTTCGTAGTCTTAAAAACTCACTTGCATCACTCTCTTCATGTCTATGAGTAGCTCTAGCAATTAAAATTTGTTGAAGTAAAGTTACTTTTTCAATTAATTCTTTCATCATTTATATCTTGTAAAGTTCTTCTTAAATATTCTCATCATACAAAAAACCACCTCATGGTGGCTTTTTCAATCTAAAAATTAAGAACTTTGCAGCAAATAGCTACCAATCAAAAACAGCATTTGTAGCCCTACGACTGCCATAAAAAACATCCATCCTTTCTTACGTAAAGTCGCTTTATCAACATTTGTATAGATTGCAGTTTTTGGCATTGTGTCACCTCGCTTAGAGATTCAATCCTGAACTTATATTTAGTGAACCATCTTTCTTCCATATTGCATCATGATTGTGCATAAAACACACAAATTATCTTTCACACAAATATAAAAGCAAAATCCAAACCAAGTCCAGCGGGAGAAATAAAAATAAAATAAAAAATAGATACAAAATAAAAAAGCCACCCGAAGGTGGCTTTTTTCAAAACACTTCAGAATTAACCAATGAACTTACGTGCATTGCGGAACATACGTAACCATGCACCATCTTCAGTCCATTCTTCAGGTTTCCATGAATGCTGAACAACACGGAAGTTACGTTCAGGATGCGGCATCATAATCGTTGCACGACCATCAGTAGATGTCACACCAGTAATCGCTTCTGGTGAACCGTTCGGGTTCAATGGATATTGCTGTGTAGCATTACCCAAGCTATCTACATAACGCAAGCTGACTTGATTGCCTGCATTTAACGCAGCAATCTTGTCTTCAGTTGCAACTACACGACCTTCACCATGTGCTACCGCGATTGGAAGAATCGAACCTTCCATACCGTCTAACAAAATAGAGTGAGATTTTTCAACACGAACGTTTACTGCACGCGCTTCAAACACTTCAGAAGTGTTGCGGTGGAAACGCGGCCAGTTTTCTGCACACGGAATCAGTGGAGCCAATTGCGACAACATTTGACAACCGTTACAGATACCCAAAGAGAAGGTTTCTTGACGATGGAAGAATTTCTCGAACTGGTCACGCAGTTTCGGGTTAAACAATACTGATTTCGCCCAGCCACCGCCTGCGCCCATTACGTCACCGTAAGAGAAACCACCACAAGCCACAATACCTTCAAAGTCATCCAGGCTGATACGGCCAGCAAGCAAGTCGCTCATATGAACATCGACAGTGTTGAAGCCAACTTTGTCGAATGCCGCAGCCATTTCCACATGACCGTTTACACCCTGTTCACGCAAGATCACCATGTTGGGACGACGTGAATTAATAAACGGTGCTTCAACCGGTTCATTCAGGTCGAATGTCGGCTGTGCGATGATACCTTTATGATTCTTGTCAGTGATTAAAGCAAACTCAGAATCCGCAGTTTCAGAGTTGTCACGCAAACGTTGAATTTGATGAGATACTTCAGTCCAAGCCACTTGCAAGTCAGCACGTTCAAGCACTAAACCATTTACAGACAATTGGTCAGTATTGTTCACTTTACCTACTACAGAGATAGCATCTTTAAGTGAAGATTCAACGATTTCTGCTTGTAATGCTTCCCAATCAGCAGTAGCAATTTGCAGTACTGCACCAATTTCTTCGGCAAATAAAGCCTCAGTCGATTGATCTTCCAGTGCTACACCCAGACGTGAAGCAAACATCATTTCTGCAACAGTCGCGAGTAAGCCACCATCACCGATGTCATGGTAAGCCTTGATCAGGCCACGGTTGTTCCAGTCTTGTACCAGTGCAAAGAATGCTTTGAAATCTTCGAAGCTGTCTACATCTGGAGTTACCGAACCGATTGCTTTATACACCTGAGCCAAGATTGAACCGCCCAAACGGAACTGACCTTTAGACAAGTCGATACGTACCAGTACTGAATCTAGGTTTTTCAATTCAGGTGTCAATGTTTGACGTACATCAGTCACTGGTGCAAATGCAGTAATTACACCAGACATTGGAGATGTTACAGACTTGTCTTCACCTTCGTCATTCCAGGTGGTACGCATAGACAATGAGTCTTTACCGACTGGAATTGCGATACCCAGTGCCGGACACATTTCCATACCGATGGCTTTAACACCTTCGAACAATGCCTGATCTTCACCCGGTTGACCTGCAGCTGCCATCCAGTTAGCAGACAATTTAATGTCGCTAATCTGCTCGATTTTTGCAGACATGATGTTCGAGATTGATTCAGCTACAGCCAAACGTGCAGATGCAGCAGGGTTTAAAAGCGCAACTGGTGGACGTTCACCCATCGCCATCGCTTCACCCGTGTAACCGACAAGGCTTGTTGTAGTGACTGCAGCATCTGCTACAGGAACTTGCCAAGGACCCACCATCTGGTCACGCGCAACCATACCGGTAATTGAACGGTCACCGATCGTAATCAGGAACGATTTAGAAGCAACGGTCGGGTTTTTCAGAACGCGGAAAATCGCATCTTTCAAATCAGTGACTTTAGCTGCATCGAAGTCATCGCCTTTGCGTTCGATAGTTTCATATGAACGGCTCATGCGTGGTGTACCGCCAAGCATCACCTGCATTGGCATATCCACGGCTTTGTTTTCAAACAATGGATCTTCAACAGTTAAGTGACGTGCTTCAGTCGCTTCACCCAGCACCGCAAATGGACAACGTTCACGTGCACAAAGAGATTCAAACAGGCTTAAAGAACTTGGACGAATCGCCAAGACATAACGTTCTTGTGCTTCGTTCGACCAGATTTCCATTGGAGACATGCCTGGCTCAAGTGATGGAATCTTACGAAGATCAAGCACTGCACCTAACTCGTGATCATTTACCAGCTCAGGCATGGCATTGGAGATACCGCCCGCACCGACATCATGTACAGACACGATCGGGTTGAAATCTTCCATACGCCAGCAGGCATCAATCACTTCCTGGCAACGACGTTCCATTTCCGGGTTTTCACGTTGTACAGAAGCGAAATCCAGGTTTTCACCCAATTTACCGCTGTCTACAGAAGATGCTGCACCGCCACCCAAACCGATCAACATTGCAGGACCACCTAGCACGATCAACAAGTCGCCCGGTTGAATCGCATCTTTTTCCACATGGTCAGGACGGATGTTACCGTAACCACCAGCGATCATGATTGGTTTGTGGAAACCTTTCACTTCACCATTGACGTTTTGTTCGAAAGTACGGAAGTAACCGTTTAACGCAGGACGACCAAATTCGTTGTTAAACGCAGCACCACCCAATGGTCCTTCAATCATGATTTGAAGTGGAGATGCCATACGTGATGGTTTACCGTAATTTTCTTCCCAAGGCTGTTCGAAACCTGGAATGTTCAGGTTAGATACCGTGAAACCGGTTAAACCTGCTTTCGGTTTACCACCACGACCTGTTGCGCCTTCATCACGGATTTCACCGCCTGAACCTGTCGCAGCACCAGCAAATGGCGCAATCGCTGTTGGATGGTTGTGGGTTTCCACTTTCATCAGGATGTGAGCAGCTTGGCTCTTGTATTTATAAACGTGGTGACCTGTTTCGTTATCTTTTTTAGGATAGAAACGCTGTGTGTCAAAGCCCACGATCACAGAGGCATTGTCTTTATAAGCGGACAATACGTCTGTTGGAGATTCTTTATAAGTGTTCTTGATCATTTGGAACAATGATAATGGCTGTTTTTCACCATCAATTGTCCATTCAGAACCAAAGATTTTGTGACGGCAATGCTCAGAGTTGGCTTGAGCAAACATCATCAATTCGATGTCGTGCGGATTACGACCCAGTTTGTTAAATGCTGCGGTTAAATAATCAATTTCTTCATCTGACAAGGCAAAACCAAATTCAGAGTTGGCTTTAACCAGCGCTTGTTTACCCTGACCTAAAATATCAATGCTATTTAAAGGTTTTGGTGCAGTTTCGACAAATAAAGCCGCAGCGTCATCAATATGATTGAACACACTTTCAGTCATACGGTCATGTAAAACCTGTTTAACTTCATTGGATACTTCAAAAATACCTTTTAAAGTAAACAAAACACCGCGTTCAAGGCGGTGTATCGGGGTATTACAGTTGGCAAAAATATCAGTCGCTTTAGAAGACCACGGAGAAATCGTGCCTAGACGTGGCGTTACAAGAATCTGAATTTCATCACTTGCTGCCTGACGAACTTCAAAAGAAGCACCATCATTTAATAATTGTAATGCAGATTGATGCTGCTGTTCGTTGAGCGCTTGATCAAACAGATAAATCCATTGACTTTCAATTGATTGAACAGAACTCATTGACGCGAGACGGTTTAAGAGTTGAGTTTTCTTAAAAGAAGAGTGTGCTGGTGCACCGGCCACGATAAACATGCTGATTTTGGCTCCACGGGCAGGTCTATTGGACCCTACCGCCAATGTGACTTAGAGAGAGCGCATATTCTACTGTGTATTGGCAAAATCAGCTAGATAGAAATTCACGAATGTGCCATCTATTCTTTCAAGAACATGGAAGAATATTTTATTTTTCAGATAAAAATTTTGAATCTTATATAAATTTAAGCCTGCACTATCTTGTTTCTAAATATTATTTCAATACTACAGCTTATGCTCAATTCCGTATCTTTTAGCCAGTATTACATAATTCTGCATCTTTTCATTCTTGATGTCTTAGAGTTCTTTCATAAATCATTTTTCAATAACCATAAACTATTCTTAAAGTTAAAAGAAAAAATAGATTTTAGCAGGTATTGGATTCATAAAAGAGATCTCTTGAGTAAATGATCAAGCTCAAACACTAGCACACAGTTCAGTGCATTATCAGAAAGACAAATCATGTCGCCCTACTCTAGTCGGTGAGACTTTTTTTTGGCATGATGAATTCAGGTCATCACTGAATAATGATAAATGGAACAAATGCGTTGGTTGGAACTGCTTTCGACAGTTCGTATTGGTAGCAAAAAACAAAGTTCAGAACAGGCACGTAGCCCATTCCACAAAGATTATGACCGCATTATCTTTTCGCAAAGTTTCCGCCAGCTCAACCGTAAAACCCAAGTGCATCCGCTAACACAGCACGATGGTATTCACACACGTTTGACCCATTCGCTCGAAGTATCGTGTATTGGCCGTTCACTGGGCATGCTAGCCGCGGAAAAAATTAAAGATCAACTCCCGGTGTGGATTTCCCCTGCCGATGTCGGAGCTATTATTCAGGCTGCATGTCTGGCGCATGATATTGGCAATCCACCCTTTGGACATGCCGGTGAATATGCCATTCGCGAATGGTTTGATGATGCTTCACATGGCAATTTTCTAAAAAAACTCACCCCTGAAGAACAGGCCGATGTACGCCAATTTGAAGGCAACGCCCAAGGTTTACGTTTACTAACCAAAATTGACTATCATCCCAATGATGGCGGCATGCGTCTGACTTATGCCACTTTAGGCGCTTATTTAAAATATCCGTGGCTGTCGAAAACCATTGCATCACAAGGCGACCGCCCTGCCAATCAGCGGGCAAAATTTGGCTGTTACCAGTCTGAAAAAGAGACTCTCAAGCAAATTGCAGAACAGCTCGGACTCATCCAGCTTGGTGAATATCAGTATTGCCGTCATCCGCTGACCTATTTACTCGAAGCTGCGGATGATATTTGCTATGCCCTGATTGATCTGGAAGATGGCATTATTTTAAATATGCTGTCTTATGAAGAAGTGGAACCCGTTTTCCTCGACCTGATTGCAGATTATGGCAGACCAGAAGAACTGTCTATGCCAACCACCACCTGGCAGCAAAAAATTGCTGCTTTACGTGGTCGAGTCATGAAAAGACTTGTGGATGAAGTCACCACGGCATTTGCCAAACATCACTATGAAATTTTGTCGGGACATCTCAAAGGCAGCTTATTGCAATATTGTTCCGAAGATATTGAACGTGGCATTGAGCGAGCAAAAAATCTGGCGCGTGACAAGATTTTTGAACATCCGCAAAAGGCTGGTTTAGAGATTATTGCCCATCAAAGTCTGCAAAATATTCTGGATGCCTTTATCCCGTTGACCACACCACATAAAACCTTGAGCTTTAAAGAACAGCGTTTAATGTCCATGCTGCAACGTGCCGGAGTCAATTTTCAAAGTAATCACTATGAAAATATTATGCAGGTGCTGGATATTATTTCTAAATTCTCAGACCATCAGGCCTATAACCTGTCGCAAGAGTTACAGGGCAATAAAGCCGGCTTGATGTAAAAATGTTGCAGATATGCTGGCTAAAATTTTCACCAGATTTAAAAAATTATACCTGAGCATTTTGCCTTTCGTGCAAATGCTCACTACTATGCAACCAACGATAGATAAGTGAATAAATAAACATGATTGGATGTCTTATTGGCGAGGTGTTGGCTCTAGAAGCACCGACAGTATTATTAAATGTAAATGGCGTGGGCTATGAAATCGATACCCCGCTTTCCACATTTTGCCAATTACAAAAAGGCCAGAAAGTTACCTTATGGACGCATCTCGCCGTTCGTGAAGATGCTCAGCTTTTATATGGCTTCCTGAATGCCCAAGAAAAAACCATCTTCCGTACCCTGCTTAAAGTCAACGGTGTGGGTCCTAAAATGGCTTTGGGTATTCTTTCTACTCTCAGCGTCGACATGCTAATTCATACTGTTGAACATGAAGATGTGAATACACTGGTTAAAGTACCGGGTGTCGGCAAAAAAACCGCTGAACGCTTGATGATTGAACTTCGTGACCGCTTCAAAGCCATGTCTGCCGGCACGACATCAAGCAATTCTACTGTAGAGCAAATCCAGTTTAGTGGTAACTCTGCGGTGGCAGAAGCTGAAGCAGCGTTACAGTCATTAGGTTATAAACCTGCTGAAGCACAAAAACTGATTAATGCCGTTAAAGCGGACTTTACCGAAGCAAGTGATATTATCCGTGCTGCGCTTAAGTCGATGAACAAGTAATTCAAATAGATAAACCTATCTCTCCTTAAGTTTGATACGCGATAGGCGACATGGATGTCGCCAAGTTGGATTGGGATATAAGGACATATCCTCAATCCAACAAAAGATTTTTGTTACTTTTGATCTTTCAAAAGTAAGGCATCGCCTACGCGAAAGTAGTGAATATCTTTCATGATTCGCGGCCGTGCAACTAAATGTGGTATTTATGACCATAACGCGATAATCGAATTCATGAAAATAGAACTGACTTAATATGCAAGACCGTCTCATCAGTGGTTCTGAAAAACCCGAAGATCATTTTGATCGCGCCATTCGCCCAACTTCCCTCGATGACTATATCGGTCAGCCCGTGGTCCGCGAGCAAATGGAAATCTTTATTGGCGCAGCCCGTGGCCGTGGCGAAGCACTCGACCATACCCTGATTTTTGGTCCACCGGGTTTAGGTAAAACTACACTGGCCAATATTATCGCGCGGGAAATGGGTGGTAACTTAAAATCGACTTCTGGTCCCGTTCTGGAACGTGCAGGTGATCTAGCCGCCATGCTGACCAATCTGGAAGAAGGCGATGTGCTCTTTATTGATGAAATTCACCGTCTTTCTCCTGTAATTGAAGAAATTCTCTATCCAGCCATGGAAGATTACCAGCTTGATATCATGATTGGTGAAGGCCCGGGCGCACGTTCAATCAAACTGGATTTACCGCCATTTACCCTAGTTGCAGCAACGACACGTGCAGGCTTGCTCACCTCGCCACTGCGTGACCGTTTTGGTATTGTGCAGCGTTTAGAGTTCTATTCAGTTGCAGACCTGACCCATATTGTTTCACGTTCAGCCAGTTTAATGGATGTTCCCATGACTGCTGATGGTGCACAAGAAATTGCCCGCCGTGCACGAGGTACACCACGGATTGCCAACCGTTTGCTGCGTCGTGTGCGTGACTATGCTCAAGTCAAAGGTACAGGCGAAGTGACTCAGGAAATGGCACAACGTGCACTGGATATGCTAAATGTCGATAAAGATGGCTTGGATACTTTAGACCGCCGTTACTTAAGTATGTTGCTTGAGCGTTTTGATGGTGGCCCTGCCGGTGTGGAAGCTTTGGCTGCTGCCATGGCAGAAGATTCAGGCACGCTAGAAGATGTGATTGAGCCTTATCTGATTCAGCAAGGCTATACCATGCGTACTGCACGTGGCCGTATTGCTACTAATATGGCATATTTGCAGTTTGGCATGACACCGCCAGAGCCGAAGGATAAGTAATTTAAAAATAGCTTAGGTTTATTAGTGTCGCATAGCTTAAATCTAAGCAAGCTTTGGATACACGAGTGTGGCAAGGATGCCACACGTTACTCATCTCTTGCGCTGCATTTTAAAGCAGTGCAAAACTGGCTCAAAATGTTGTGTATGGGTAATAAAGGCTTTTCTTGCGGACTCAGAATATACTTTGATATCCTCATTTTGGTCTCTCAAAAGTAAGACTTCGCCCACACAAATCCCTTTCGATTTTATTGAAAAATTGCGGCAGTAAAATCTTATAATTTAACTAAGAGGATTTCAAAACCTCTTATTAAGCAAAAAATCAAAGAATATAACTGCTATTTGATGAATCAACTAACACCATGAAAAACAAATTTAAAAAATGCATATGTCATTTTAATTTAATATTTAATCAAAAATAAAAGACTTAAGACTTAGAAATCACCCTCACCTCTTCCACCAGCATCAACTCGCACGCACCATTCCCGGTATCTTCACGGCTAAGTGAACTACGCCAAGTCCAGCCATCAGCAGCCGTGACCTCAACCAGTTGTCCTTTTAAATAAATCAAATCATCTTGATCAATAGCTTTGAGCTGCTTTGCAATCTGTTTCGATGCAGGGATCAAGTGTGTATTGGCACTGTGCGTTGAAATTTCATTGACGGGTATGGGCGGTGCATTTTCATAACGCCAGTAATACCAGCGATTACTCTGACTGATCGATAACTGTTTATAAACAGCAGGATTGGTCATGCTACCCCATCCCAAAGCAAAATCAACTGGACTAAGTTCCGCCTCTCGTCCAAAACTATAGTCTTCTCTGGATAAAACCCGAAACTCGCCAGCATACGCTTCCAGATTTTTCATCCTATAGCCATCAAACTGATGAATTCCTTGAGCAGACTGATAATCAGCAGCCTCTGAAATACCTTTATCCGGTTTCAGCCAGTAATTCCACAGTGCAACCCCCAAAGCAAAAATAATTATATATTTCAAAAAGCGACTCATTTTAAACTCGAATGTCATGCAGTGTTGTAATGCCCTAATAATGGATTGAATCAAATAAAATTGTTGTGTCACAGATCCAAAAATTAAGAGGGATAAACAAAATTGATAAAAGCTAATTTCACATAAATCGCAAAGTATTTATAGTCTCGAAGTCCGTATAAAACCTTTGTATTCCAGCAACTAACAACAAATATACCTTAAAAGTATATTAAGAGCACTCAAATAGTTTTGTCTAAATTTCCTTCATTATGCAATGCTATGGATTCACTGAAATGATCTCAACCTTTAAGGATTCGGTAATATATGGACATATACAAGCAGATCTCCCTTTGTGTTCCACTTCTTCTTTGCAGCCAGTTGAGCCTTGCAGACTGGATTGATGATTCCGTTAAAAATGTAGAAGCCCACACCATTCAGCTTCGACAGCATATTCATCAAAATCCAGAACTGGGCAATATGGAATTCAAAACCTCCGAGCTGGTACAAAAAGAGTTAAAATCTTATGGAATAGAAGTGCGTAAAGGCTATGCCAAAACCGGTGTCATCGGGGTACTTAAAGGGGCTAAGCCGGGTCCAGTGATGGCTTTACGTGCCGACATGGATGCACTTCCGATTGAAGAAAAAACTGGACTTCCTTATGCCAGTAAAGTCAAAGCCATTTATCAGGGCAAAGAAACCGATGTCATGCACGGCTGTGGTCATGATGCCCATACCGCGATGTTACTGGGTGCAGCCAAGGCCTTAGCAGCCAATAAAGATAAAATTGCAGGTACTGTGGTATTTGTCTTCCAACCGGCTGAAGAAGGTGGCGCTGATGTTGATAATTTTACTCAAGGTCATTTGATCGGTTCACGTAAAATGATTGCCGATGGTGCATTGAACAATCCCAAACCGGAAGTGATTTTTGGTATGCACGTAATGGCTGGTATGCCAAGCGGTAATATCTCCTATAAAGATGGTGCCATTCTGAACAGTGCGGATCATTTACGCATTCAGGTCAACGGCAAGCAGGTACATGGTTCCATGCCTTGGCTGGGTCGCGATCCAATCTATGCTTCGTCGCAAATGATCAATAACATGCAAAGTTTGATTAGTCGTAATGCAGATTTGACCAAAGGCATGGGCGTAGTCAGCATTGGTAGTATTCACGGGGGAACAACGGGTAATGTGATTCCCGATCAGGTGAATATGGTGGGGACCATTCGTTCTAACAGTGAAGATGTTCGCCAGAGCATTTTAAAAACTTTACCGAACATGCTAGAACATAATGCCGCTGCCAATCAGGTCACAGCAAAAGTGGAAATTGCACCCTACGCGCCTGTTACGACCAATGACAAAACATTAACCAAATTGATGCAACCTACGCTGGCTCAGGTGAATGGCGAAGATAAACTGCATGTGCTGGACAACAACGCTAGTGCCAGCGAAGATTTTGCCTATTATGGTCAGCTGATGCCATCCTTGTTTGTCTTTGTGGGTGCAACTCCTGCCGATCAGGACATGACCAAAGCCGCACCTAACCATAACCCGTTATTTATTGTCGATAATAAGACTTTAAAAACCGGGGTAGAAAGCCATGTGCGTTTTATTCTAGATTATCCAAAAGTTGCCGAACAGGTACAGGCCGACTGGAAAAAGAGACAAACCACAAAAAAATAAGTACATTAAAAAAGTGAGCATCCTTTGCTCACTTTTCGTATTTACAGGTTTTGCGAATTCAATACAGAATAAATTTCATTTGAAACCTTGTGCCATTGGACTCAATTCTCATAATGATAAACTGCCACGCGTTACACAGCTTGACTCTTGGCAAAAAAACCGTCATTTTCACAGTTTTTTTAAAACCGCTAAAAGCACAGCTAAAACCATAAAACTGAATTGAAAAATGGGACACAATCATGGCGAATAAATTCGAATTCAACATTCGTGTATATATTGAAGACACCGATGCCGGTGGCATTGTCTATCATGCAAACCATATTCGTTTTATGGAACGTACCCGTACCGAATGGCTACGTGCTTCAGGCGTAGATCACTACTGGCACCAAAAAGATTACAACTTTGTCGTTCATAAAATTAACGTGAAATATTCACGCCCTATCCTGATGGATGACCTGATTACTGTTACCGCGAGTGTAGTTTCGTGTAAAGCGACATCATTTGTATTGCAACAGAATATTTATCGTGGTGAAATCATGCTTGCCTCTGGTGAAGTCGAATTGGCATGTATCAGCGTAGATGGTATGCGTCCAACCCGACTTCCTGAGGAAATCCGTACACTAATTCTCAAAGAGTTAGGACAAGACTAAAAAAATTTATTGGCACATTGTAACTATGGCAACACAACTAGAATCTTCGCTACACGTATCAGATCTTATTTTACAAGCAAGTCCTGTGGTTCAATTGGTAATGCTGCTGCTACTTCTGGCATCATTATATAGTTGGTATCTGATTGCCAAGTTACATATGAGTTATAAAAAAGCCCAGGCCGAAGATCAACACTTTCAAAAAATCTTCTGGTCGGGGGCTGAATTAAATACCTTGTATAATAATGCCCAGCTCAATTCCAAACGTGTCGGTCTGGAAGATATTTTCTATCATGGCTTGGGTGAATTTTTTAAACTTAAAAAACGCAATGCGCCTGCCCAGCAAAGTATTGAAAGTACTGAGCGTATCTTGCGTGTGGGTCTTAGCCGTGATCAGGGACACCTTGAACAAGGTTTGGGTGCGCTGGCAAGCATTGGTTCAGTTGCGCCTTATGTCGGACTGTTTGGTACGGTTTGGGGCATCATGAATGCCTTTATTGGTCTGGCAGAGGTCGATCAGGTTACGTTGGCAACCGTAGCTCCAGGTATTGCCGAAGCATTAATCGCCACTGCAATTGGTCTGTTTGCAGCCATTCCTGCTGTTTTGGCCTTTAACCATTACACCGCAAAAGGTGAAGCAGTTTATTCAGACCGCGCTTTATTTGCTGAAGAAATGGTGGCGCTGTTACAACGTCAAACTGTGGGTTCTACACAGGAAAATGACTGATGGCAATTCAACGTTCCGGACGCTTTGAGCGTATCAAAAAACCATTAAAAAGTGACATGAATGTTGTCCCTTATATCGACGTGATGCTGGTGCTGTTGGTGATTTTTATGGTCACGGCACCCATGATTACGACCGGTGTAAAAGTTGATTTGCCTCAAGCAAATGGTGCACCCATGCAGGCCGAAGACCGCCCTGCCATTGTCACGCTTGAAACAGATGGCACCATTAAACTTGAAGATAAATCACATAATAATGATGTACTCACACTCGATGAATTAAAAGCTGTACTGACTGAGTCACAACGTGAAGCGTCAGCACAGAAAAAACAAATGAGTGTACTGATTAACGGCAGTGAATCTCGTCCTTATGGTGAAGTCATGAAACTCATGTCTGCCTTACAGGATGCAGGATTAACTCAAGTGGGTTTACTGACTGAGCCATTAAAATAATTTATGAAAGATTTTAAAAAGCCGCCTTTTAAACAAAATGCAGTTGCGATTGGCTTCACCCTTGGGGTGCATGTTATTGCAGTGGTTGGCTTGCTTTATCTGGGCATGAGTCAACCACCTGAGCCTCCCAAAAAGATCACTACCATTTTAGTTAAACCTGAAGATTTAAAACCTGTCACACCTGAAGTCACAGAGTTTGATGAAACAGCAGACAAAAATGTTGCTAAACAAATCACCCAAACTGCTGAACCAGGTGTTGAACCTGCTCCTGTGATTCCAGTTACATCACCTACTCCAGCGCCAGCAAAACCTGATAGCAATAAAGCTGCACAGCAAGCGAAGGCTGCTGCCGATGCGATGCAAAAGGCTGAACAGCAGGCTGCTGAAAATGCAAAAGTCACTGAAGCGAATAAATTAAAAGTCCAAGCTGAGGCTGCTGCAAAAGCTCAGGCGAATGCTGCCGAGAAAGCCAAAGCCGATGCAGCTGTAAAGGCTAAAGCTGATGCTGCAAATAAAGCCAAGGCTGATGCCGCTGCAAAAGTGGAAGCAGATGCCAAACGTAAATTAGATCAGGCTGAACGTGCAAAAGCAGAAAAAGTAAAAGCGGATGCATTAAGAAAAGCAGAGGCGGATAAACAACATGCTGAAGCTGCTGCAAAAGCCAAAACTGATGCTGCGAATAAAGCCAAGGCCGATGCCGCTACAAAAGCAAAAGTCGATGCTGCAAATAAAGCCAAGGCCGATGCCGCAGCAAAAGCTAAAGCCGATGCTGCAAATAAAGCCAAGGCTGATGCCGCTGTAAAGGCTAAAGCTGATGCAGCGAATAAAGCCAAAGCAGATGCCACTGCAAAAGCAAAAGCCGATGCTGCAAATAAAGCCAAGGCTGATGCCGCTGCAAAAGCAAAAGCCGATGCGGAAGCACGTGAACGTGCCGCGGAAGAAGCCAAGGCATCAGCAGCCAAACAGGCAGCGGAAGAAGCTGCAACCAAAAAGGCTGAAGCCAAGAAAATTGCCTCAACAGCAAAACGTGATTTTGAAAATAAAATCAAACGTGCATGGGACATCCCAAGTGGCTCATCAGGTCAAAAAGCCACTGCCAGAGTCACTTTAAGTGATAGCGGTTCGGTTCAGTCGGTGATTGTCAACTCGAGCGACCCTGACATGAAAGCCAGTGTAGAAGCTGCTGTTCGGGCAGCTGCACCTTATCCAATGCCTTCAGACCCCGATGCACGACGTGAAGCAAGAACCTTTACTTCAAGCTTTACGGCGAGATAACTAGAAGCCACATCAAATTCTGGTTGATGTGGCTTTTTTTGGCATTTAAACTGGACAGTCGATAAAACAGCCAAAATTTTATTCACTTTTCACAGTCTTATAACAGTTTAGTCATTATGATGGGCTTTCAATCACTCAAAATCATGCCATTATGTGACACAAGCAGATTCACAATAATTTATATTTTTTAGAGTACGTAGCAGATGATGGAAATGACGCGTAAACATCTACTTTGCCTAACCATTTTGGCCGCTTTAAGCCCAGTATTAGCCACGCAATCCTATGCTCAATTACATCTGGAGATTGCTAAGGCACCTGAAGAAGCGCCAAAAATTGCCATTATTCCATTTAATAATGATCAAAGTATTTACCCAATCGTCGAAAATGACCTGAACCGTTCCGGTAAATTTTCCAGCGCTTCCAAAAATCTTCCTGCCACTGCAAGCATGAATAATCCAAATGCAGAAGCATGGAAATCTGCCGGTGTACCTTATGTGGTAACCGGTACGGTAAAAACTACCGATAATGGCAGTTTTGAAGTTCATTATCAGCTCTATGATATAGAAAAACAGCAATACCTATTAAATGAATTATTGACGGTACCTGCCTCACGTATCCGTCAAGCTGGTCATATGATCAGTGATGCCATTTACCAGGCATTGACCGGCATTCCAGGTGATTTCAGCGGTCGTATCGCCTATGTACTGCGTAACCCAGCGACACCGGAACAACGCTATACCCTACAAATTGCCGATACCGATGGTGAGCAGCCGAGAACCATTCTGACTTCCCGTGATCCTATCCTGTCACCGGCCTGGACCCCAGATGCGAAAAAAATTGCTTATGTTTCATTTGAAACTAAACGCCCAGCCATTTATGTACAGGACTTGGCTACAGGAAACCGTGAAAAGCTGGCCAGCTTCCGTGGACTGAATGGTGCGCCAAGTTTCTCACCAGATGGCAAGAGCATGCTATTTACAGCTTCCATGCATGGCAATCCTGAAATCTATCAAATGAACCTGGATACGCGTGAACTACAGCGCATGACTAATGACAGTGCCATTGATACCGAAGCACGTTATGCTCCAGATGGTAAATCCTTTATTTTCACCTCTGACCGCGGTGGTTCAGCACAGATTTATAGCTATAATTTTGCCAATAGCACAAGTAAGCGTCTAACCTTCCGTGGCGCATTTAATGCCCGTGGTACCTTAAGTACAGATGGCAAAAAAATTGCTCTGGTCCATCGTCCAAGTGGTAGCAACTATAAAGTGGCCATTCAAGATATCAACACCGGTATTACCAACATTCTTACCCCGACCAGTCTGGATGAGTCACCAAGTTTCTCTCCAAATGGTCAAATGGTGGTCTATGCAACCCGTGAAGGAAACCGTGGTTTATTGTCTATCATGTCACTAGATGGCCGTTTCCGCATGAACTTGCCAAGTGAACAGGGCGAGGTTCGTGAACCGGCTTGGGCACCAAAATAACAATTTAATTTTATTAATCTAAAGTAATGATAATCATGGAGATAAAAATGAAAGCAGTTCAATTATTGGTCCTTCCTGTTCTTGCTACAGCACTGGTGATGACTGGATGTGCCAGCCGCAAGCCTGCTGCTGAAATTCAGGCAGGACAAAATCCGAGCGGGGCCACTACCGTCAGTACTGAAGGTCTAAGTGAAGATGCTGCCTTGAATGCACAAAACCTGGCAGGTGCGTCATCTAAAGGTGTGACTGCTGCGAACAAGGCATTCCTAGCCAAGCGTGTGGTTCACTTTGACTATGACAGCAGTGAACTTTCAAATGAGGACTATCAAACCCTTCAGGCACATGCCCAATTTCTTGTAGCCAATGCCAACTCAAAAGTTGCTTTGACAGGGCATACCGATGAACGTGGTACCCGTGAATACAACATGGCCTTGGGCGAACGTCGTGCCAAAGCAGTGGAAAGCTTCTTGCTGACTAATGGTGTAGCTGCAACCCAGTTGGAAGCCGTAAGTTATGGCAAGGAAATGCCGGTTAATCCGGGTCATGACGAAAATGCATGGAAAGAAAACCGCCGCGTAGAAATCAACTACGAAGCCGTTCCGCCTTTATTAAAATAAGGGTTACCATAAAAAAGCGCTCAAATTTGAGCGCTTTTTTTAAGCTTTCTCAGATGCCTGAGATGCTTCTTGTGGATGCTGCATGGATTCAATCAGATCATGCTTGTTGAATTTTTTGTATTCAGGTTTAGCTTCATATGCTTTCCACGCCTCTTTCACTTTTTCGGCAGAAATATCATCTAAACTCATAGCTTCATTTGGCGTTGGAGTCGCATCAAACTTTTGCGTTGTCATAATTATGCTCCTATCACGTTTTCCATAACCTATAGAACTCAACATAGCATTTTCCACAGAACTTACAAGAGTAAAATCGCGACAAATAGCAGAGTTTAATTGTTCTTTTGCCACGTTCTCATCTAAAATAGCTGCCCATATTCATTTGATAATTTTTTATCATTTTCTAATTGGAGCTTTCCTGTCATGTCATACCTCACCCTTTCCCAATATTTACAACAACAAAACGGGAATCTTACACCTGAATTGGCTCAAGTTATTGAAACAATTGGCAATACATGTAAAGACATCGATCAATTATTGCAAAAAGGTGCTTTGGCTGGTGTTTTAGGTAGTGCACAACACGAAAACGTTCAGGGTGAAGAACAAAAGAAACTTGATGTAATTTCAAATGATTATTTAATTAATGCTTTAAAAGTTCATCCACATGTGGGTGGTCTGGCTTCTGAAGAATTAGACGAATTCACTCCTGCACAAGAAAACGGCAAGTATTTGGTATTGTTTGATCCTCTCGATGGTTCTAGCAATATCGATATCAACATGTGTGTCGGGACCATTTTCTCTATTTTGCCTGCTAAAAATGCAGTGACCAAAGCTGAAGACTTTATGCAAGCTGGTACAAACCAGGCTGCTGCAGGTTACGTGCTTTATGGCCCATCCACCATGATGGCGCTAACTGTAGGTGCTGGGGTGGTATTCTTTACTTTCGACCCTGAAAGCAAAGAATTTTTAATGACTTCTGAAAATATTCAGGTTGCTGCCGATACCAAAGAATATGCCATCAACGCATCGAATCAACGTCACTGGGAAGCACCGGTAAAACGTTATATTGATGAATTGCTTGCAGGCAAAACAGGCCCGCGTGAAAAAGACTTTAACATGCGTTGGGTGGCGTGTATGGTGGGTGATATTCATCGTATTCTTTGCCGTAGTGGTATTTTTATGTATCCATATGACACTAAAGATCCGAAAAAAGCCGGTCGTCTACGTTTAATGTATGAAGCAAACCCAATGAGTATGCTGATGGAACAGGCAGGTGGTGCATCTACCACTGGTCGTGTACGTATTCTGGACATCCAGCCGACTGAACTTCACCAACGTGTACCTGTAGTGATTGGTTCTAAAAATGAAGTTGACCTCGTAACTCACTACCATAATTAATTTTTTATAGCGGAAGTAAGTCCTCATAACTTGCTTCCGTGGATTTATTCTCCCATGCCGACTATTTTTCTAGAATCAAAAGATAATCCCAAAATTAAACACTTGCGTGGCTTAATTGAGCAGAATTCATATCGCAAAAAACAAGGTCAAACCGTACTTGAAGGCACCCATTTGTGTCTGGCCTGGTTAGCTGAAGATAGAAAAATCAAATCTATTTTTACCACCGAACAGGCTTTAAGCCATCCTGATTTTGACCGTATTGCCGAGCAATACCAAGGTGCAGTCTTTGTCATTGGTGAATCCCTGTATAAAGATTTAAGTACGCTGGGCACCACACTGGCTTGTCTTGCCATCGTCGATTTACCCACTTCCCGCCATGCTTTAGATTTCACGGCAGACACCTTAATTCTGGAAAATATTCAAGATCCGGGCAATGTCGGTACTTTACTCCGCTCCGCTGCTGCTGCCGGTATTCGACAAATTGTCTGTACCAAAGGTTCAGCTTCGCTTTGGTCGCCACGGGTACTCCGTGCTGGAATGGGTGCACATTTCTCCTTGCATACTTATGAAAATGTGGCACTGGAAGATATTTTGTCTCAATTCAAGATTCCTGTATATGTAACCAGTTCACATGAATCAGAAAGCTTGTATACGAAAGATTTGACCCAATCCTGTGTCTGGATTTTAGGCAACGAAGGTCAAGGGGTTTCTGAGTACGCCCTTGCACATGCACAAGCCGTTTCCATACCCCAGCCCGGCGGACAAGAATCCCTGAATGTTGCTATTGCAGGTTCAGTCTGTTTCTTCGAAATGGTTCGTCAGCGTTTATAAACTGATCTTTCGTTACTTTATTTTAAACATCACTGATGGATGTTAAAAAATAGACTACACTAGAAAAATAATATTATTTTTGTCAACCAAACCATTATTTTCAACGTTATATAACTATGAAATTGGAAATAATGGTGGGTATCCAATGACAGGATTTTCCATCTCTATGGATTCAGCACCAAAACAGTCTCAGTCAGAAAATTTAAGTACTCTGAAGAGTACGGCTGAACAACGTCTGAAGACTTTTATGCAGGATGTGACTGGACGTGCCTTGGTCATGATGGAAAGTGCGACTCAAGGTCAACAAGGTATCGCGATGGATTTGGTACAGGAAGCATTTATTTCCTTGCACAAAGCTTATGCTGATAAATCGACTGATGAATGGTATCCCCTGTTTTACACCATCTTAAACCATAAACTGCAAGACTGGCGCAGAAAAGAAGCCCGTCGGGTGCAACCTTTTTCTTTTTTCAAGAAAGTCAGCCTGGATGATGACGATCTTGAGTTAAATGATATTGTCGATGAGACTACTCCTAGTCCATTCGATTTTCTTAATCAAGCTGTGACTGCCGAAGAAATCAAAGAAGCCATCGCTCAGCTTCCTGTTCGCCAGCAACAAGCTTTTATGCTTCGTGCTTGGGAAGGTTTTGATACACACACAACTGCACAAATCATGCAGTGCAGTGAAGGGAGTGTAAAAACCCATTATCACCGTGCTATTCAAGGCCTCAAAGCTTCTTTAGCACATTTGAATCCATATCGTGGAGGGTCATCCGAATGAAACAAGATGATTTCTTAAAACAAGTTACTTCCAAACTCGATGGGCTCGCACAACATCACAAAGCCAAACCCGTGGTGATGAATCATGTCATTGAAGAAATTCAAGCACGAGAAACATCCCGTTATGGGCTTTGGAAAATGTCAGGTTTTGCTCTTGCCGCCGCAATTGCAGGATTCGTGGTATTGCCAAACTCCTTTGAAATGTCAGAAAAACCGCAAAATCAAGTGGTAGTGACCCCAAAACTATCTCCTCAAATGGTTGAAGATTTGGAAATGTTAATGGTTTTAGGTGAGGATAAGGTTCCACATGGCAGCTAAAAAATTAGCCTTTGCTTTTTGTGCACTCGGATTTTTACAAACCAGTTTTGCTGGTTTCGAACGTTTTTGGATTTTTTCCAAAGATGCTGATACACAAGTTGCAGAAACCTGGGAAACATTATCCGATAGTGAACAACGTGCACTCATTCAACGTTACCAATCGCTCAAAGAATTACCCGAAGCACAAGGCACTACTTTACAGCAGCGTATGGATTGGTTTACTCAACTTCCAGAACAAGAAAAACAGAAAATGCGTGAAACCTGGCAGAAAATGAGCAGCCAAGAACGTAAAGAATTGGGTATTCGTATGCAAAAAGCGACACCTGAAGAGCGCCCGCTCATTCGCGAAGAATATATCAGTAAATATTTCCCACAAACGACTAAAAATCATTAATTATTTGATTATATTTAAAAAATTAAAATCAAAAAAGCCGCTGAAGTCAGCGGCTTTTTTATTATTTCATTCGATAACGTCGATATAAAGTTAAACCTAGAATAGCAAATACACCATATACTCCAAATGACCCACCACCACTCGATGATGAATTGGTATTTTTGGCAGTGTTGTTCAGATAAATAGTGGCAGTATTTGATCCCAATCCCTCAGCATCATATATTTTATAAGTCACCGGATAATCGAATTGACTGAGATTATTCTTAACTGCAAAATGCAATTTTCCACCATAACATATATTACTGGCATCAGTACCCGGACAAGGACCCTGGCGTTCTGCCGTCATAGTCAACCCAGCTGGTAACTTCTCAATTTGAATTGGAATCTCTTGACCTTGTTTATTTTGATAAAATGCTGGTTTTGCTACAGGTAAAGTAGAGGTTAGACCATCACCATCATCATGGTCATTTTCTAGAGGATTAACCGTTACTTCTAAATTAGAGCTTGAACTAATAGAATAAATATCATCCTTTGCAACAGGAGTAATATTTACAAAGCTTGCCTGTAAAATACCTGAAGACTGCTTGGCTTCACCACCCTTTTCTTTAAGCGTGTATTTACAATAGGCATAATCAGCAGTATTAAGCAATTCACCACTTGTACGATAGATCATGATCTGTTTGAAATCTGCATTCCATTCGCATTTTAAGTCATCTAGTTCACCTTTTAGCACAGCATTACCATCGGTTACGGTGAGTGTACCAATGCCATAAGGCTCAACCTCAACAGTATAGTTATCGGCATTTAAACTCTTGATGCGATAATCTTCACCTGATGTATCACTTACCCGCTCTTCTGCTGGAATCGCCAGTACAAATGGGTCAAAATAAATAGCACGGTATTTTTGGTGCTGCTTGGTATATTTCAACAGATTTTCGTATTGAGCTAATTCCTCTTTGAAATCATTGATTCCGGTTGAGTTTTTAACTCCTTCGTCAATTAATGCCTTAAGTTCATCAATATTGGACTGATAAAATTCCAGTAAACTAATAATCGAGCTATTTTTTAAATCTGTAATATCTATAGCGGATAAATTCATACGTTCAACCGAACCGATATCGCAACTATTCTTTTTGCTTGGTTCAAGTTGTAAAACCGTATTTAAAAAACGGCTTAAACCGCGTTGATCATAATCACTACAACCTGAACGATTGACATCAATTAAATCTACCGCACTTTGATTATCTCTTGGATAATATAAAGGCAAGAACATATTATATGCTGATGATTCCGTCATCTTAGACAGTAAGCTAGAAAAACCGGTGCTAGAGACATCTAAATTTTTCGAACTTTCAACCGTGGACTCTAAAGTAATTTTAGGTAACACACATTGATCTGTTCCTGATGCCAAGTTCAAGGCATTATTGCTTGCAACAAAAATCATTTTTTCACTCGGAACACCATTATCCGAGTTATAACGACAGGATTTATCCGAATTATTAAAAGCCAGAATATTGAATGCGAAAACTTTGCTGCCCGATTGATCATATAAAAAGGTGCTGTATGCTGAATTTTCTACGATCGTATTACTAATGGCGGTTAAAGTTGAATAAGGACTAAAACGATCTAAACCGTCACTCACTGCCCGTAAAATACTACCGCTACTTGAGTTTGCTATATTTTGTGCAATCGTATTCGCAGATAAATTTACCTTTGCAACACCACAAAAATCTAATGCACTCGCACTGGCGATTGAACCATTCTGAATAATACTGCTTTGAGCAATGATCACCGCAGGTTTGGTATCTCCCAGATTGCCGTAACAATCCATTGCAATAACACTGCCTTTATTGGCCTGATTCCCTTGAATTAAGCTGTTACTTATCTTGACTTCTTTTTCAATATCTTGCGCAATATTATAAATTGCACCCCCTGCAATATCCGCTTTCGAATTTAGAATTGCACCCTTATTGAAGCTTAAAGCCCCACCGAGTAATAATGCCCCACCCCGACCATTTTCAGCATAACCTTTTTCAAGTTGAATATCATTTAGCGTTAGACTGGTTTCACTAATACTGGTATTAAAAATTCTTGAACGATTTTCACCGCTAATAATAGTTTTTATCTGTTCAAATGCAGGATATTTTTGTGTCAGTTTATCTTTTTCATCATAGTTAAAACGTGAAACGCCACTAATCACCAAAGCCGATTCCGGCACGAGTTCTGAACTTAATTTATATGTACCAGCTTCTAATTGAATTTTATCTGCTACACCATTAAGCGTATTTCCAGCTGTACACCCCCCATAACCTATATTTTTTTTCGCAGTAATGATTGCTTCACGCAATGAACATGCATTACTGTTTTCACCATTTTCGTCTGCAAACGTTGTGACCTTAATGGTTTTATCCTCCGCTGCCATTAATGACATAGCAGATAAAACCATAATGCAGAGCAATCCTTTTTTATAATTGTGCATTACTTTTTTCCTACTTTTTTATTTCTTATAATGACGCAGACCAATCAGACCTAATAAAGCCAATAAATTCAACAGCCCAAATGCACCACCTGATGTTTTGACGCTTTTGCTATCCATAGCATTACTTTGCTCTTGCACCATATTTGCACTAAGCACCAGATATTTTTTATTTTCATTAAAACGCGTAGAAGATGTAACGACACGCAGTTCAAAAATATCTGCACCGCGCCAACTACCATTTGGCGTGTAAACCAAATTACCATCAATATCTAAAGTCAGTGAACCTTTGCTCTCCGTTAAAGTTTGATCAACATATACACAGCCATCTTGCCATTGTTCACCATTGGGATGTTTGCCCAATAGCGCTTCACATTTTTCTTTCGGATATAAGTCACTGTCACCCAAGTATTGCAAGATATTGATTTTCGCTATTTCTCCAACTTTTAAGTCCTGACCAATACGTGCAATGGTCGTGGGTACAATAATCTCAATAGCACCGCGGTCACACCAGCTGTTATCAGTGGTTCTGCTCTTATCGCGCTGATCTAATCCTTCACAAATCACCTGAACATGCTCAGTATCTGAATCAACTCGCCCTTTATTTAAAATGAGCGTGTCAAACATGTTATTTGCACTAAATAAAATACGTGGCCGTATATATCCTAAAAAGGTATCTTTTGCTGTTGCATAAGGACAAAGTAAGGCTTCTTGGTCTGCAATGAGTGATTTACAACTGCCCTCGCTACTGTCTCCTGCAAAAAGTTTATTGCCAGTCCAAAATTCATTCGGATAATTGGCATCACCACTTCTACATTCAGAAGTAACCAAGTTATTTTGCAAAATACTTTTATCATCACTACTAAATTGGCAATTATTATTTGTTCCATTTGGATTACCAATCACAATACTGTTAGCCATATAGCCTTGAGCATTTGGTGCTTCAAACTGCACACCTGCAGTATTTGCAACAATAGTCAGATTATTTAAGCCTATTCCATCCCGAATATTAACAGCATAGCCTGTGTTATTCACAAAGGTACTGTTGGTAATCATATTTATCTTAGAAGGAAAGGTCAGTTTAGAGGGGTCTAGAATATTCTTTTCACTAAAAATGTTGGCAGTACCCGAAGTGGTTTTATTATTTTTAAAAACAACATTCGTGATGGTGAAATTTGGACGTTGACTGTATAAAATACCACCACTCATCGCTTCGTTATTTTCAATCAGACTGTTGCTAATCGATACAAGGCTACTATATACATCGGCATCAGTATTCTCACCTACGTTATAAATAGCTCCTCCTAAACGCGCTATTCCTCCCGTGAGTTTTACATACTTTAAGACCAAGTTTTCATTATTATATAAAATACCGCCGCGATCGGCACAGACACTCTTTTGACAACCTTCAAAACTGACTTCTTGTATGTTTACTATAACGCGTTCTTTGACATTATCATCAATATTAAAAACCTGATCTTGGCCTGTCATACGAATAATGGCGTTATTTAAACCGGCAACAGCTGTGTCACTAACATTGGTTTCATAATAAGTTTTCAAATTAAGTGCTGATGTAATATTAATTTTACTTGTCAGCGTATAGACTTTTAATTTATCTAGCAGAATAGTCGAGGTAGAGTTTTCTCCTCCACAGCCATAAAAACCTTCTTTCGGCAACCCCAAATTAACGTATTCTATTGCTTCACGTAATGAGCATTCCTTGTCATCTTTTTTAGTATCTTCAGTCGTATTTACGATAATATCTGCACTATAAGCATGTCCTGCAAAGCATAACATCCCTATACCTATGCTCCGCTTGAGCATATTACTCTCCTTATATTCTTTAATTTTTTTTATTCTTTAGTTGCAACATCCCTGCAACATCGAACTATTTTGCTGTACTTTGTCACAGCTTGAGTAATTACTCAAGATTTTTTATTTTTTACCGATATTCATCGATCAAGGCATAAATTTGTCTTAAATTCGCATGACTAATCTTAGTTTTCTCACCTTTTAATAGCTGAATAAGCTGTTCTAAAGTTTGCAGTAAAACCGAAGTCTGATGAGGTCCATGAGCCAATAAATAGTCAATAATCTGCTGGTCAATATGAATTCCCCGACGCGATAACACCGAGTTCACCAATGCATAACGGTCAGCATATAAACTCCCTGAGGGTACCTTGACACTGACTGCCTGAGTCAGGCGGGACTGTAAATCAGGAAGTTCAAGTTTCAATTCAATCGGGGCCATACGGGAAGAAAAAACCAGCTGTCCACCACCTTCATTATTGTAATTAATTAAATGAAAAACTGCTTTTTGCCAATGTGGAACACCGCTGATCGCTTCGATATCATCCAATGCAACCAGATCGTATTGATCTAATGAGCTAATCGCTTCAGTCGGTGCATCCAGCAATTCCAGCAGTGAAACCTGAATTGCAGACTTGCCTATTTCCAGATAGGAATCACAAATAGCAGAAAGCAAATGACTCTTGCCGGATCCTGCACCACCATAGACATAAAAGCGGTTCATCAAACCGGCATGGAGTTGTCGAACTGCATCGATCACATGCCCCCATCCCGGCCCAGAAAAATCGCTAATTCTGGCGTCCAGTTGAGGTTCAATATCGAGTTGCAGTTGACGCATATATGGGTTTTAACCTTAAGGTTCTTTATTATCTATCGATTCAATCTTACTCGATTTTTCAGTCTCTTGCAGATTTTTTGCAGGATGATTTTTGACTTCAATATCAATATCAATCTGTTCGCTTTCAATTGAAACCGATCCTATATCAGTGTTCTCTATCACCACTTGAGGGTGCCCGTAAACACGGCTCTTTTCATAATACTCTCGTGCATGACGTAGCAGTACGACAATGACGGCGGCTACAGGCAAGGCAATCAGCATTCCCAAGAAACCTGCAAGCTGGGCACCTGCCAATACTGCAAACACTACAGCAACTGGTGATAAACCAATTTTATCACCTAACAGGAAAGGTTGCAGAATATAACCTTCTACCATCTGCCCCACCATGAACACCACAACCACCAAGGCAAGATGGGTCCAGTCCAGACCAAATTGAAATAGTGTGGCGATTACAGCGGCAATGATTCCCACAGCAAAACCCAGATAAGGAATAATACTGGCCAGACCTGCAATCATGCCGATAATCAGACCGACTTCAAGCCCAATCATTTGCAAACCCACTGCATAGACCACACCCAACAAAAACATCACCAAAAATTGGCCTTTAACAAAAGCACCTAAAACACTGTGACATTCACTTACAATATTCAAAGTTGCCTTTTCATAAGGACGCGGAATCAATCTACGGAAACTGTCCAGCATGCGCTCCCAATCCAGCAGGAAATAGAAAGCAATAATTGGAATTAATATTATTGTTCCACCAATTTGAATAAAATTCAGACCAGACTGGGCAACCTTCAGCACGACTGCCTGAATACTGTCTGCACTGTAATTGGTTTGAATGTAATCCATAATGGCCGAGGACATCTGCTCGGTGTCTATTTCCATCGGCACCAGATTAAATGTATGCGACAACCACGGCAGGAAAGTATAGTTGACCCAGTGCATACCTGCAGGAATACTGGTTTTGGCATACATTAGCTGTTTCCAGACCAGTGGAACCAGATACCACATTGCCCAAGTCAATACGACCCCAATCCCTATAAACACCACACTAATCGACACCCAGCGCGGCAAACCGATACGATGTAACTTATCTACTAAAGGACTAAACAGATAGGCAATTAAAAATGCCCCGATGAAAGGTAATACTACCGGTTTAAGCAGATACAGAACCCAAAGGATAAATGCAATTGCTGCAAGTATAAAAATGCGTCGTGAAGTGCGATCGACCATAGAAACTCGCCTTTTTTCGGTTTATTTGTTCTAGACAGTAAAATATTTTAATAAAGATAGCATTTTAGCGCATAAATAACATAAGAGTTTCGTATATTCGGGTATAATCGCGGCGCGAATGCGGAGACTTCATTATGAGCAACTCAACTTCCCCTAACACTGGTTTAAGCTATAAAGATGCGGGTGTCGACATTGAAGCGGGCGACTTACTCGTCGATCGTATCAAATCTGTCGCAAAACGTACTTCTCGTCCTGAAGTCATGGGCGGACTAGGCGGCTTTGGCGCACTTTGTAAAATCCCTAAAGGTTATGAAGAACCTGTTCTCGTATCTGGCACAGATGGTGTTGGTACAAAATTACGTTTGGCATTGAATTTGAACCGTCATGACACGATTGGTCAGGACCTGGTAGCAATGTGTGTCAACGATCTTCTTGTATGTGGTGCAGAACCATTATTCTTCCTCGACTACTATGCAACAGGTCACTTGAATGTTGATGTTGCAGCAAATGTAGTAACAGGTATTGGTGCGGGTTGTGAGCTTGCGGGCTGTGCACTTGTAGGCGGTGAAACTGCTGAAATGCCAGGCATGTATGAAGGCGAAGACTATGACCTTGCAGGTTTCTGCGTAGGTGTAGTTGAGCAAAGCAAAATTATTGATGGCTCTAAAGTTAAAGCGGGTGACGTTTTAGTGGGTGTTGCATCTTCAGGTGCACATTCAAATGGTTACTCTCTTCTTCGTAAAATTCTAGACGTGAAAAATGTTGACCTCACTCAAATTGTTGACGGTCGTCCACTTGCAGATGCTGCAATGGAACCAACACGTATTTATGTGAAGCCAATTCTTGAATTGCTTAAACAGGTTGATGTTCACGCGATGGCACACATCACGGGTGGCGGTTTGCCAGGTAACTTACCTCGTGTACTTCCAAACGGTGCTCAAGCAGTGATTAATGAATCTTCTTGGCAATGGCCGGAACTGTTCAAACTTCTTCAAAAAGAAGGTGGTGTTGAACAATTTGAAATGTACCGCACATTCAACTGTGGCGTAGGTATGGTACTTGCTGTTGATGCAGCAGATGCTGACAAAACTGTTGAGTTGCTAAACCAGCTTGGCGAAAAAGCATGGACCATGGGTCATATCGTCGACAATGCTGAATCTGTTGAAGGTGCAGACGAAAAAATCCGTGTAGTTTTTGCATAAGTACTTCGCATGATTAAAATTGCTGTCCTTGTTTCAGGGAGTGGAAGTAACCTGCAGGCCCTGATTGATGCCAATCTCTCAGGTCAAATTGTCGGGGTCATTTCCAACAAACCTGAAGCATATGCTTTAGAACGTGCTGCAAAAGCGGGCATTCAAACTACCGTTATTGAACACAAGCAATATCCTAACCGTGAAGCCTTTGATGATGTCATGCATCAGCAATTGCTTGATTGGGATGTTGATTTGGTGATACTTGCAGGCTTTATGCGCATCCTGAGTGCCAAATTTGTCAAAGCCTGGGAAGGGAAAATGCTCAACATTCACCCTTCCCTGCTGCCGTACTACAAAGGCATGCATACCCATCAACGTGTACTTAACACCGGTGATGTACTGCATGGCTGTACGGTTCACTATGTCACTGCCGAACTGGATGCAGGTCAGGCTTTGGCTCAAGGTGTGTTGAAAGTGAATCTGCATGACAACGTTAGCAGTCTTGCCAACCGTGTGCATGTACTTGAACATGTCATTTACCCGCAAGTGGTGGAATGGATCTGTAATGGAACCATTCAGCATACTGAACAGGGTGTATTGTATCGAGGTCAGACAATGAAAGAGCCGGTGCAATTCTGCAAGTTTTAAAGAATATTAACGTATAAAAAACGCATCCTCGGATGCGTTTTTTTATGGCTTGTTTTTTTATTTATCAGCTGACACAGAAATTATACCGGCTGCGGTTGAATCAATTGCTTGATCAATTCTACAGTCTCAAGCGGTTTTTCCAGTGGAAACATATGACTTCCCGGAACAACCGTATAGGGAATTCCAAACTTCTTTTTCGCAATTTGCGGAAAGCCCCGCTCAATAAATGGCCCTTGTTCCGCCATCAGCAGTTGGACAGGCACTTGAGGTTTTGGCTGTAGCAGCCACCATAATGATGGATTGGTTCTAAAAATATTCACCTCATCCATTTTGGAAATGGTCAACTCCACCCCGCCTCGCACCTTGTCTTCCGTTAAAGCATGATCGATATAGGCCTGGAAACAGGTTTCATCAAAATGTTGATAAAAGCCTTTGGGACGCAGCAATTCAGCTGCTTGTTCACGACTTTCCCAATGATCTCTGCGACGTAAGGACAAAGAAGCCGGCGACATTTTATCTACGGCTTTCAGCTTTAAAGTTTTGGCCACGTGCAAAGCAAAGGCGTCTTTCCCCATAATTAAAGGCGGATCAATCATAATGACCTGCTCAAACAGTTCAGGACGTTTTAAGGCTGCCTGAAAAGTCAGCACTGCTCCCAAAGAATGACCAAGGCCAATGACTTTGCTTCCATTAGCCTGGCGCACAATACTGTCAATCACTTGATTGGTCAGACTGTGCCAGTGATTGTCTATGGGATAACGCTTGTCCGGACCAAGCAAGGGGACATAAATAATGTCATATTCATCTTTCAGTCCATCAAACAGCTTTTGATAAACTTTCGATGGCACGCCATTGGCGTGCGCAAAGTGGATTACTGGTTTCATTGCAGTTTTGTCGTTTGTTCAGATTGGACTTGCTGTGAAATCGAACTGGCAAAACCCTGTCCAATTGAACTTCCCATACGTCCTAGTACTGAATCGAAAGGATTATATTCAATGGTATAATTTACTGCTTTTTCCAGTTTCAGTTCTCGTTTCAAACTATTTAAACTGCCGGTACGGTCTGCAATGCCCAATTTCACTGCCTGTTCACCTGTCCAGAACAAACCTGAGAAGATTGCAGGATCAGTCGATTTCAATTTTTTACCACGGCCTTGTTTTACGGCATTGATAAAATGGTCGTGCACATTATCCAGCACTCCTTGTACATGAGCCTTTTGCGCAGAATCTACTGGCTGAGTCATTGATAAAAGTGCTTTGTTCTCACCAGATGTCATAGTACGGTCTTCAACACCTAATTTCTGCATCAAGCCATTCACGCCATAGTTTGGCATGATCACACCAATAGAACCCACCAGACTGGATGGATTGACAATGATCTCATCTGCTGCTGAAGCAATATAGTAAGCACCTGAAGCACCGGTATCACCAATAATGGCATACAGTTTTTTGTCTGTATGGGCTTTCTTCAAATATTGAATTTCTTGCCAGATTTCATCCGATTGCACAGGTGAACCACCAGGGGAATTAATATTTAAAACTACGGCTTTACTTTGCTTATTTTCAAAGGCTTTTTTGAGTGCTTTGATTGTATCGTTACTATTCACGCTTTGCTTGTCTGCAGCAATGGTACCAATAATGTCGACCACGGCAATATGTGAGCTGGTGGTCGCCGTTGGATCTGCCGTGGATGTGCTGCAGCTTTTAGCCAGTAACACCAAAATAAAAAGAATATAAGCAAAGGTGAGAAATTTAAAAAAGATTCCCCAACGGCGCGCACGGCGCTGTTCTTCTACAGAGGCTAAAACGGCTTTTTCTAAAATATGCCATTCTTTGCCAGTTATATTTTGCGAATTATGTTGTGTATTTTGAATTTCATTTTCTGGTTTTGGTGGCCAATCGGACATGGAAAACGATCCACTGTTAAGTTAAATTAGAGTCATTATATACACTGATCGGGTTAAATCTGTCTAAATTATCTGTTTTCCCTTATAATAAATTTATCTTTTCCATTCCTGATGCAATTGACAATATAACAATGACCGATCGAAGCTCCCAGAATACAACTTATCGTCTTTTGCAATTTATTAGCCGACAACCTATTCAAATTTCTCGATTTATAGCGCGTGGTTTAGCTGGTCTGGTCAATACTCTTAAAATTTCCAAAACCTCAGAAACCATTCAATTGAATTTAAATATTGCGCTGCCTGAACTGAGCGATACGGAGCGGGAAAAAATTACGGCTCAAGCCATCCGTAATGAGCTGATCTCTTATTTTGAATTTTTCAGTATCTGGGGTTCAAGCAATGAGGCCAATCTGGCGCGCATTCATAAAGTGCATGGTAAGCAGCTGCTGCTGGATGCACTCGCAGCAAACAAAGGTGTGGTTTTAATTGTTCCGCATTTTGGTACCTGGGAAATCATGAATGCCTATATTGCCCAATTTACCAAAATGACCATCATGTATAAGCCAGTCAAAAATGAGGCGGCCGATCAGTTCGTTCGTAAGGCTCGCAGTCGCGAACAGGCAACATTGGTACCTACCGATGAATCCGGAGTTCGCCAGATTTTCAAGGCCTTAAAGCAAGGTGGAACAACGGTAATTTTGCCAGACCATACACCCAATGTTGGCGGTGAAATGATTCCTTATTTTGGACTGCCTTTGGCCACCAGTAATTTAAGTGCCAAACTGATTCAAAAAACCAAAGCCAAAACATTATTTTTGTATGCACTGCGTAATGATGATCAGGGCTTTGATCTACATTTTGAAGCAATTGATGAACGTATTTATTCGGTTGATACCAATCAAGGCACAGGTATTATTTTTCAAGCCATTGAAAACCTGATCCGTCGTTATCCTGAACATTACCATTGGAGCTATAAACGCTTTAAAGCCAATCCTGAATTGGATGGACTGTATTATCTCAATAAAACAGAGGCCTTAGCACTGGTCGAAAAAGTCCGTGCTGAGACTGCAGACCAAAATACAATGTTTCCAGTAGAAAATGATCAGGTCATATAATCAGGCCTTATGATTTAAGCTTTACTGCTGCACGTTTTAACCATAGCTTTTGTTCACGTGCATAATGTAATTGCATTTGTCCATTGGCCTGTCTGCTAAATTGAATGCTGCCCTGCTGTACTGTACTCAGCAAAGGAATTTTCAATTCCTTTAAGCGTAACCGAACCATATCACTTGGATGTCCATAACGATTGTTAAAGCCAGCCGAAGCGATCACGATTTTCGGTTTTAATTGCTTTAAAAAAGCATAGGCCGAACTGTGCCGACTACCATGATGCCCCAAAACCAGCACATCAACTTTTAAGTCTGGATAATCCTGCAGAATTTGATATTCCGTTCGCCAACCGGCATCTCCCATCAGCAAAAAATTTTGATAGGGTTGGGCATTTTTCACCTGTACATAAACCACGCAGGACATTTCGTTTTGATCAGTTTTGGCATTTGCCAAATTCTCTGCTTTGGGTGATAACACGGTTATGTTCATCCCATCATTCCACGACCATTGCTGCCCTTGATGACAATAATCAAACTGGCTACTATCGGGAATGGGAACTTGCTCATTTGAATAAACATGCTTAATGGGTAAATCCTGTTTAATCGATGCATACGCCCCGCTATGATCCTGATCTAAATGTGTCAAAATCAGCTGATCCAATTGATCCACACCCTTCACCGATAAAAAGGGCAAAATAATTTGTTTGCCGATACTGAATTTAGCTTCATCATAATTTCCACCAGTATCAATCATCATGGTCCAGTCTTGATCGCGGATAAAAATTGCCTGTCCTTGTCCAACATCCAGTACGTTTAATTCGAACTGATTTTTACTGACATCGAGACCAATTAAAGGAATAAAACACAATATGGACCAGGTTTTAGGTAACACAGCACGCGGTAAAAACAGGATTATCAAGCCTAGACATAAACTCAGCCACACGGCAAATGTCATCGCAATCGGCTGTAATGTCGGGGCAAACAGCCCATCTAAAAGTTGCAGCAACCACAGCAAAGCTGCAAGACACAGATCGTTGATTTGAAAAACCAGGCTACCCAAAGGTTCAGCAATGAAATAGCACAACGCTGCGATCACATCTAAGGGCACAATCACCAGACCAATCCATGGAATAGCGAATAAATTGCTCAACGGCGTAATCCATGCAATCTGTTTAAAAAACAGCATCATCAGTGGAAATAAAGCCAGAAATATTTTCCACTGCGATTCGATTAAAAGTTTTAATTGTATTTTTATATATTGAGTTTTGGTCTTTAGCTGATCCGCCCCCCTTTGCTGCAAGGTCTGGTAAATGCGTAGCAACACAAAGCATGCACCATAGGACAACCAGAACGCAGCCGATAAAATACTAAAAGGATCAAAAATTAATAGAATAGAGGCACTAGAAAGCAAAATATTAAATGGCCGGACCTTTTGCTTGAATAAGATAAATGCACTGATCAACAAGCAGCTCAACAGCGTTCTCAATGCCGGAATTTCAAAGCCGACAAATGCACAATACAGTACTACGCTCGCGCAAAAAGGCCAGATCAGTAGATATTGCTTTGGCCATTTCAAATAGAGTTGTGGTCGATCATGACGAATGAGCTGATGCAGCCCCCAACACAGCAGTACAGCAAAAATCAGCACATGTGGACCCGATATGGCCAGCAAATGACTCATACCAAAGCGCTGAAATAGTTGCTCGGTTTCTGTATCCAGTAAACTTTTATCCCCGGTCAATAAAGCCAGCATCAAACCTTCATGCTGCACGGGCTGCTGATGAATAAAATTGCGTAATGCCAAACGCTGCTGCTCAACCCAGAGTTGCATCTGATTGGAAACAGAAGCTTGTTGTTTTAGGTATTGTCCATGCCCTAAAGCATAAACCTCTTGTTCTGTCAGCTTGTGTATTGATGAAACTTTAAATCCAGACATGATATTTTGCTGGATATACCATTGCTCCTGATCAAAGGCACCCTCAGTGGCATAGCTATGCGCAGGCAGGATTTGTCCCTGCAAACGGTAATATTGACCTAACTCAAGTACAGATTTGGAACCAGAATGCATTTCATTTTTTAAAAATGCCTGCCATTGCACCACTTCTGTATGGCGGTTCAGTACCTGAATTTTTTGCTGGATGGTCTGATCGCCTAATTCATTGATGTGTTTAATATAAGCAATCACCTCCACTGCTTCAGGCTGTTGTTCCCGAAACAGCAAACGCTCATTTAATTGATGATTGGCATAGCTATAGCCAAGTGTGATCCCCAGACTTAGCCCTACAGAAAGCTGTAAAAATTTAAATCCTAAGCAATTGGCCTGTTTGAAAACAGTCAGTTTTAAAAGAAGAGTCAGGATGAAAAGAGTGCTACACGGAAGGAGTAAAGACTGCAAGATTGGAAGAGTTTTTCCCATTATTGCAATACCCAGCACCCAGCCGATACAGATTATTTGAATCATTGTGATTATAATTTTTTTATTTTAGGCAATATTAAAGCCCACCGCAGTGAGCTTCAATTGTTTTTTAAATTTGTCGATCAGTGTCTAGGGTGGATTGATACTTCGTCTATGTTTGCGACAAGGAGTATTTTTTACGCTGTTTACATCTCATTGTTTAATTGGAGCTTACAACGCAGACCTTTTATGAAATATCAACCAACCCTTAATCATCAATCCAGACACCGTCTTGCATATGCAAAATCGAATCGGCAGTCTGGGCCAACTGTTCATCATGCGTCACAATCAGCATCGCCATATTGAACTCATCACGTAACTCACTGAGCAGTTCAAAAATTTTTACTGCCGTTTTACGGTCCAAATTCCCCGTCGGTTCATCCGCCAGCATCAGTTCCGGCTTTGCCACCAGTGCACGTGCCAAGGCTACACGCTGACGTTCACCACCAGACAGCTCACCCGGTTTATGCGTCATGCGATGTGACAGTCCAACCCGATTGAGCAAGTATTCAGCCTGTTCTTTAGACTGTTTATAGGTCGTTCCTGCACGCAGCATCAGCGGCATGGCGACATTTTCCAATGCAGTAAATTCAGGCAACAGATGATGGAACTGATAGACAAAACCTAAATGCTGGTTACGTAAATAGCCCCGTTCAGCTTCACCTAAATTATCAAAGCGCTTGCCATTTAAAAACACCTGTCCTTCTGTTGGACAGTCCAGCCCCCCCAACACATGTAACAAGGTACTTTTACCGGAACCACTGGAACCGACAATCGACACAAACTCGCCTTTTTTGACCTGCAGGGACAAGTTTTTAATCACTTCAACTGTGGTTTTGCCATCGGTAAAACTTTTCGAGATATTTTTCGCTTCGAGGACAAGATTACTCATAACGTAAAGCCTCTGCCGGTTGGGTTTTTGCAGCACGCAGTGCCGGATAAATCGTGGCAAGGAAACTTAAAATAAGTGACAGGCTCACAATCACCACGACATCTTGCCAACGCAAATAAGACGGCAAGTAATTAATAAAATAGGCATCAAACAGGTTCAAACCAAATGCGGTATTCAACCAGCCGATAAAGCCACTGATACTTGAAGCAAAGATAATCCCGAGAATGGCACCGGAAACAGTCCCGATCACACCAATAATAGTACCCTGTACCATAAAAATCCGCGTGATGGTTGCAGGTGAAGCTCCCAATGTACGCAAAATGGCAATATCAGATTTCTTGTCGGTGACGACCATCACCAGTGAGGACACAATATTAAATACTGCCACCAGTACAATCAGGAACAGTAGCAAGCTGACCATGGCTTTTTCCATCTGAATGGCGCTAAACAAATTACCGTGGGTAAAGGTCCAGTTCGATGCATAGAAATTGTTTGGCAGATCTTTGACAATATCATCCGCCACTTCTGGGGCAAGAAAAATATCATCCAGTTTTAAACGCACACCTTGAGCACCGTCCGGCAAACGCAATAAAGTTGAAGCATCATTCAGGGCGATATAGCCCATCATGGAATCCACTTCTGCCCCAATACTGAAAATACCGACAATCTTGAAACGCTTGAAACGAGGCACCACCCCTGCAGGCGACGGTGTAGCTTCTGGAAGGACTAAAGTAATATTGTCGTTTAATCCCAAGCCCAGTGAATCGGTCATTTGTTTACCCAAAACAATGCCAAATTCACCTTTTTTCAGGCTATCAATACTCCCCGCAATCATGTGATTCTGGATAATTGACACTTTCTTTTCATATTCAGGTTCGATGCCCGTGACCATAATTCCGGCCACTTGCCCCTGTGCTGTCAGCATGCCCTGTAACTGGGTAAATGGCGCTACACCTTTGACATGCTCATGCTGTTCAACTTTCTTTGCAAGTTCTGGCCAATTTGTTAATATTTGTGTTGAAGAAACAGTAGCTTGAGGTATCATTCCCAATACACGGTTTTTCAGCTCGCGGTCAAAGCCATTCATTACAGACAAGACTGTAATTAACACGGCCACACCTAAGGTGAGACCGATCATAGACACCAAAGCAATAAAAGAAATAAAGTGGTTGCTACGCCGTGCACGAGTATATCTCAACCCGATGTACAGCGAGATTGGTTTAAACATACCATTTAGTCCGAGGAATAATTATGGAAAATTTACAGCATCAAAGCGGCAATATGGAACGCCGCGTTATGTCTCGTATCGATGCTGCTTTGCGAATTAATTATCAGATTATCTCTGATGATGTCGCACTTAATGACCCTTATGATCCTAACTTTGTGCTGCCCCGCTATTTTCTACTACTCGCAGAATTAGATCAATTTGATCATGCTGTAAACTACGAATTAGAACAATTAAATGAAAAAGATCAACAAATTGCTAGAATATTATCCTTATTCAACCAAAAATTAAACCTTATTACCGGCTCTTTATACGATGCAATTGTACAATCCATGTTACCAATCCCGGAACATGTCAATTTTTCCGAAACCGGTTTCAGTTTTTTTAGCGAGCACCCTATTCAGGAAGGCACTTATGTGCATGTGACCTTGAGCCACCCTGAAAATTTCTTCCATATTGCCGCAACCGCTCAGGTAGTCTATAGCCGTACAGAAGATAATGGCAAGTTCCGTACTGGTGCTTATTTCATTACCTTACATCCACAAGACCGGGTAAAACTTGCCGAGTGTGTCAACCTCAGCAAAAATAAAGATTAGAGATTTAACTGCTGGACTTGATCTTGATGGCGAGATTCTGGCTCGCCTTAAGATCACGATAAAAATAAACAAACAGGCCAAACAATAAAATAAAGGCGCCAACAAAAACCATCACCGATAATTTTTCATTATTCAGCATCGCTCCAAACAACATGGCCAACATGGGTGTCAGCACCGTAGTCAACGATAAGGTCGTCGCCTTAATATTCTGTACCAGTTTAAAATAACAAAACATGGCCAGCAGTGAAGCCATAATCACTGCATAAAACAAACCAATCAATGCCTTGGTATTCGGAATATGATCTGGCGCATGCTGCCAGATCAACGGCAGCATGCACAATGCAAACAGGCTAGAGACCAGAATGGAGCCCGTTGCTTGAGCCATGGGTTTCAGCGGTGCATTGACTTTTTTGACCCAGAAAATGGATGCGCAATATACAAAAACACTGATCAACATCAGTCCTATGCCCATTGGCTGGACGTGATGGTCACTGCCACCCAGACAGATAATCCCCAGCCCCAATACTGCAATGCACATCCCCAGCCACTGCAAGCGATGCAAATGAACATTAAAAGCAAAACGGCCAATCAATCCGGTCATAATCGGAGCCAGACCGAACATCAAGGCAATAATGCCTGAACTTAAATAGGCTGTGGCTAAATAGGTAAAAATTTGTGAACCAATAAAACTGCAGGCACCTGCGACATAGCTATGTAGGGAGATTCCATTCAAAGGTAATCTGACTTTAAGGATGACCAACAGGCCCAATGCTAAAGGCAGTGCAATAAAAAAGCGCAGTGCCAACGCCAACAAACTATGCAAGTCCGAAACACTCCAGACAATTGCCAGTGGCGTGGTTGCCCAGATAAATACCAATAAGGCATAGGTGGACATGATATTGGTTTTTGATGGCATGAGGAGCTCAAGTTAGGCTACTGTTTTACGTTTCTGTTTCTGAATGGTTTGATCCAGTGAACTGGAAAATTCGCGCTTGTCCCGTTCAGAAATTGGTGGTGGACCACCCGTATTGACACCTGCTCCGCGTAATGAATCCATGAAATCACGTAAATGCAGACGCGCTTTTACGTTGGCAGAGGTATAAATCTCGCCGCGAGGATGAATAGCAATTCCACCTTTTTCAATCACTTGAGCAGCCAATGGAATATCCTGGGTCATGACAATATCATGTTCTTTCATGCGCTCGATAATTTCTTTATCTGCAGCATCTGCCCCACTCATCACCTGAATGGAATTAATCCGTACTGACGGGGTAATCCCCACATTTTGATTCGCGACAAAAGTCACTTCCAGCTGATAACGGTCAGAAGCGCGAATGATTACATCACGCAGGATTTTAGGCAATGCATCGGCATCGACCCAAAGTTTAAATGGCAGCACACCACATCCATAGTCAAAAAAGAATAGCCTGTAGTTTAGCAAATTCCATACGATAGGAGGATGGCTAAATTGATTCAGCTCATTTGCTGTTTTTCGATTTAACTCACATGGTCATGCTTTCCATGGCACACTTGCAGGCTTCATCGCATCCAGATACAGGATTTTGAGTTTATTTTAACGACTTTAATGGTTAAATTTAGTCCCTTGACTTGAAATTTAACAATAACCCTCGATTTAATAGATAAATACAGCCCAACATCAATTGTGAATATGAAAAATCAAAATAGACCAGAACTGATCACCATTGAAGACCAGAACTTTGGCAGTCATGTCGAACATTGGAATCTGCTTACAGATCACCCATGTACCGATGTGCCCAAGTGGTTAGGCCTGGCACTTGATGCACCAGTGATGCCAATGGGTTTATGTAAAGAAGAAGCGGATATGGACGCGTCAGCCTGGCTTATTCAAGGACCTAAACAGGCAACCGTGCAAATGACCCAAGTCATTGCTGTTGAAAACAACAAGCCCCAAGCGGTCAAAACCGCCTTTCCAAGTTTTGAAAGTCCCTACAAAGTGAATGCCACCATTGAACGGATTATCACCTGTAAATCCAACACTCAGGCGGTACTGCGCTTGAATCTGGGAGCCAATACCATTGTCTATGCCTTTGACACACTGTATAGCGTCAATCATGACCAGTATGAAAAAGATCAACCCTATCTTGCGCAGCTCAATGCCTGGGCCTATGAACTAGAAGCCGTTTCAGATCATGAACAGCTGGTGGTGGATGATCCGGCCTCCATCAAACATCACCGTGCATTAAATGACATTCTGGCCGCCAATAACGGCGTGGCACCTGCCAATTTGCAGGAACAGATTGATGCTTGGGAGCCCAAATCGGAAGATGACAAAGAACCGGTGACTGTCGATTTTTCCAAAATGGTGGCCTATCTGTATGGCGAAAATATGGGACAGGAAGATGAAGCCTGGTTTCAGGGCAATATTGTCGGGAAAACCTCGATGTCATTTATGGATCAGGACTATACGCTTTATGATGTCGCCCTGATTCATGATGAAAATCAGGCAGCCACCCTGATTCGTATTGCCACCAAGAATCCGGCTTATAAAGACTTTACAATTGGCCAATTCATTCGTGGCAATTTATGGATTCAAGTGAATATTTATACTAAAAAATAATCCTTTATAAACAGCGGTACCGTAGCATAATTATCCCTCCATGCTATGGTACCGCTTTTTATTGCTTGGATTTTTATTATCTCTATCTACAGTGTGATTAAAATTTATCCACAAACCAACATTATATGGGTGGTTTTGAATTTAAATTAAAATAACTTATCCACAATTTTAAATTCAAAATTTTATTTTAAATAAACAGCACAGCTATTATATTTTTAGCCCTTACTTTTATGCCTGCTATCCAACACAGCCCTGTAGTGGCAATCATCTGACAAGCCAGCTGATCTTCTGGCCAATAAAATAAATATTTTAATTACATATTTTTATTTAGTACTTTATTTAATCAATTTTTTATGATAAAAATAAAAACAAGCAATATAAATTAACGATAAATAAATCGGAATAGAATTTCCATGAAAATCGTGCAAGAAGAAAATATACAAACAGTTGGCCATCAACTGACTAAACGCTTCCAGTTAGACGGCATTTCATGCCTGTTCTTTATCTTAGGTATGTTTATGTCTGCCTATATTTTGCATCACTTTATTTTTTAAGCTTATTTTAACCACTTATTTTTACCATGCTTATTTCAGCCAATAAAAAGCCCATCATGTGATGGGCTTTTTAGCTTTAGCAATTAAGCATTGCGTTTGGCAAAGTCATCCATAAAGTTAACCAGAGCCTGTACGCCTTCTAATGGTACAGCATTGTAAATACTTGCACGCATACCACCCACTGAACGGTGACCTGCCAGATTCAGCAGATGATTCGCTTCAGCTTCTTTCAAAAATTGCTTCTCAAGCTCAGCTTTTGCCAAGGTAAATGGTACATTCATGATTGAACGGTTTGCTTCTGCAATCGGGTTAGCATAGAAATCACTAGCATCGATATAACCATACAGTAATTTGGCTTTTTCAAGGTTGACCTGATGCATGGCATCGACTCCGCCATTCTCAAGTAACCACTCGAACACCAAGCCAGACAGGTACCAGGCATAGGTAGATGGTGTGTTGACCATAGAACCGTTTTTCGCCTGATCTGAATATTTTAAAATGCTTGGAATTTCAGGTTTGGCCTGATCAAGTAAATCTTCACGAATAATGACTAAAGTTAAGCCGGCAGGACCAATATTCTTTTGCGCACCTGCGTAGATTAAACCAAACTTGGATACATCTAATGGCGCAGATAAAATGCTTGATGAAAAGTCACATACCAGTGGTTTATCTGTTTCAGGAATACCCGCAAACTGAAGGCCGCCAATAGTTTCGTTATCGGCATAATGGACATAAGCCGCATCGTCAGACAAGTTCCAGCTGCTTTGCTCTGAAATGGCCAATTTACCGTTAATGCTGGTACCCGCTTCAACAACATTAATGTCGCCGTAGCGTTTTGCTTCTTTCAGCGCTTTTTCTGACCAGATTCCGGTATGAATATAATCAGCCTTGTTGTTTTTACCCAACAGGTTTAAAGGAATAGCAGAGAATTGCAGCGAAGCACCACCTTGCAAGAACAATACTTTATAGTTCTCAGGAATGTTCATCAGTTTGCGCAAATCTGCTTCTGCTTTTTCTGCCACAGCCACATAGTCACTGCTACGGTGACTCATTTCCATGATCGAAAGGCCTTTGCCATGCCAATCAAGCAATTCAGCCTGAGCTTTTTCTAAAACGGCAGTAGGTAATGCAGCAGGACCAGCACAGAAGTTGTACGCGCGCATGATTTTTCCTTTCAAAGTGAAACACAATAAAATGATGGCATTTAACCACAGATAGGCGTTGCTTGCAGTAAATTATCCTGAAAATATTTCAATGCTGTCGGACATTTAAAGTCAAAATCTCAATAAAGATTGATTTTAGCAACTCCTTTTGCACACCCTGGCACATAGTTTAAAAGTGCAACTGCATCTTATTACTTCTCTTTTCAAATTCTACTGTCATATCTTCGCATTAGCGATCTAATCACGTGATTGCTATACAAATGCATATTAAACAAGACAACAACTTATTGATTAGACATACAATTAAATCTATGCCATATAATTGTTACAAAGAAATTGAGAATCTGAGTGATGTTATTGCGTTTACATGCACAACCAAAAAAAATTGCACTCCTCATACAACAAAATTTTTGTGTTGGCCTTTATACGGCTAGTCTGCTTTTTGCTTGCCCAGCCTTTGCCGAAAGCATCAGTTATGCACAGGCTGAACAGTCGATTTCAAAGGATTCCTATAGCACACAGGCCAATCAAGCTTTGCAACAATCTGCACAATTACAAGCTGAAGCAGTCAAGGGTTTAGGTCTGCCCCGGGTGGATTTAAATGTCCGTGCTTATGCTTTTCATAATGAAGTGGATCTCCCTCTTGGGGCTCTAAAAAACAATTTAGAACAGTCCCTGAGCAATGGCGTGAATAATAAAATTGATGAGTTGAATTTGGGTGGCTTTGCCGACCCACTAAAAGAAGGGTTAAAACAACCTATACATGATGCTGTAGGATTAATTCCAGATGAGTCAACCGTTGCACTGGATGATCAGGTGATCCGCCCTACCGTTTCAGTGTTAATGCCTTTATATACCGGCGGTCTGACCTCCAGTACCAAGGAAATAGCTCATCTCAGGGCACAACGTAGTCAATTGAATACCAAACAACAGCAAGATGTACAATGCTTTGAACTGATTCAGGCTTACGTCAATACGCAACTGCAAAAGCAGCTTTTAGCCTCTAGCCAGTCCAATTTCAACGCCATGCAGACCCACTACAGCAATGCCTTAAAGCTGGAACATCAGGGTTTTATCAGCAAAGGGCAACGTATGCAGTTTGAAGTGGCAAAGAATAATGCCGAGCGTAGTGTGCAAAATGCAACGGCCAATTTCAGATCAAGCCTGTTTCAGCTTAATAACCTGTTACAGCGCAGCCAGATTACCGAACTGAGCACGCCCCTATTTATCAATTCTAGCCAAAATCAAAACCTGAATACGCTGTTAAAAAGCTATCCGGAACAATCTGCACTGATCCAGAAAATGCAGATGGACACTCAGCTGGCTAATGCCAACGTCAAGGTACAAAGTGCTGCGAAAAAACCTAATGTATTTGCCTTTGGTGAATATAGTCTGGATGAAAAGCAAAACTGGATTGTCGGTGTAGCGGCACGTTACAACCTGTTTTCAGGCGTGAATAACAACAAAAATGTTCAGGCCGCAGAATTGCAACGTTATGCTTCTGAACTGATGACCGAACGCACCAAGCAGGAAGTCGAAAACATCATTTATAGTTCTTACAATGAAATGACCTCCACCCAGCAAAGTCATCAACTACTGCAACAGAATGTCCAGGCTGCCCAGGAAAATCTGCGTATTCAGACTTTATCTTTTAAAGAAGATATGGGAACGGCCACCCAGCTGATTGATGCACAAAATAGTTTGAATGGTCTCAAAAGTGAGATGGCACTAAATGCTTATAAATATGTGATATCCCTGGCCACTTTGCTACAAAGCCATGGCTCGATTGAACAGTTTCAAAGCTATGTCAGTCAAAGCCATACCAGTTATATTCGTTAATTTTTGATGGGGAAAACCATGACTCAAGATCAAAACAAGCCTGATCAAGATGTAGAAAATACCTCATCAAAAGGAACTTCTACCCCTACTTCAGCTCCAAGCCATCAACAAGACACTCAAGCGGCCTCTGAACAGCAAAGTAAGACAGATGATGGATTTTTCAGTTATTCAGAACAAGCGCAAGCGCCGACCACTGAAAATACAGGTTCAAAATCTTCAGCTACCATTAAAATGGTTGGTATCATCATACTGATCTTGCTTCTAGGCCTCATTGGCTTTGGGTTATGGAAAAGTTATCAGCCCAAGGAAGTGGAGCTACAAGGGCGGGTTGAAGCCGAAACCATCCATATCAGCACTAAGGTACCGAGCCGCATTGAAGAAATATATATTCATGATGGACAAAAAGTACTTAAAGGTCAGTCACTGGTCTGCTTGTTTAGTCCGGAAGTTGAAGCTAAAAAGCAGCAGGCTCTGGCCAGCCTGCAATCTGCTTTAGCCTTGCAATCCACAGCGGATCGCGGTTCACAACAGGAAAATATCGACAGTTTATATGCCAACTGGCAAGCCATGAAAGCCCAGCAAGAGCTGGCCCAAACCACCTATCAGCGTGGTGCCAACCTGTTTAAAGAAGGCGTCATTTCACGCCAACGCCGTGATGAAATGCATGCTGCTGCACAATCTGCCGCACAAATGACCGAAGCATCTTATCAGCAATATGCACGTGCCAAACGTGGCAGCATGCCAGAACAGAAATCCTCCGCAGATGCCCAGGTGAAAATTGCCAAAGCAGCCGTTGCAGAAGCCAATGCACTGGAAGCTGAAACCAAGCTGGTTTCCCCGATCAATGGCACCATCTCCAAAACTTATGGCAAGGTATCGGAACTGGTAGCGATGGGCGTGCCAGTCGTCAGTATTATTCAGGATGATGATCTCTGGGTCAGCCTGAATATTCGTGAAGATCAATATGCACAGGTCTATCAGGCCAAATCGATTGAAGGCTTTATTCCTGCATTAAACAAAAAAGCTCTGTTCAAGATCAAAAAGATTGATGCCGAGGGAGAATTCGCCACCATTAAAACCACACGCCAAACCGGTGGCTATGATATTCGCAGTTTCAAGATGCAGCTTACTCCTGCCCAGCCGATTCAGGATTTAAAAGTCGGCATGAGCGTACTGTTTAAAGTGCAAGAGTCCTAATTATGCTGCATGGCATACTGCGTGAATTCGGCTATTTGCTTCGGCATAAATGGGACCTGTGTCTGGTCACTCTAGCACCTGCCTTTATGATTGTGCTGTTCACCAGTATGTTTGCTCAAGGTAAACCCAACCATCTGCCGATTGCCATTATTGATCAGGACCACAGTGAACTGAGCCGTAATATTGAATACTATGTCCGTCAGAACAACACCCTGAGCATCAGTACCATTTCCAGCAGTCAGGACCAGGTTGAACAGCTACTCAACCAAAATAAAATCTGGGGTTATATCACTATTCCAGAAGGTGCCGAACAACGCTTGGTACAAGCCAAGGATGCCCAGATCAGTATTGCCTATAACCAAAGTTATTTTAGTGTCGGTAATAGCATTTCATCGGCCATGCTGATCAGCACCTTGCAGGCACTGGCCGACTTTACTGGACACAGTTATTTGCAAAACCAGATTCCTGATCTGAATGCCCCCACGCCCAATATCAAAATTTCGCCGCTGTTTAATCCCGGGCTAAGTTATGAATTCTATTTAGAACCGTACATGATTCCGGCGATTTTGCATTTATTGTTGTGTTGTTGCGTGGCTTTTGCCGTAGGACAAGAGTTGAAATTTGGCACGACAAAAATATGGACAACTGGGCAAAATGTCTTCTTAGCTTTGTTTTCCAAAAATATAACCTATGTGCTGATTTTCAGCTTTTGGACCTGGTTATGGATGTTCTGGCTGGTGGAAATTCGCGGCTGGTTTATACAGGGACAGCTCTGGCCTATTTTATTAGGACAATTTCTTCTCTATAGCGCTTATGCCTTGATCAGCAGCAGCGTAGTTTTAGCCACACGTGATCTGGCTAAAAGTTTTGGTTTTATTGCCGTGTATGGCGGGTCATCTTTAAGTTTTGCCGGGGTGACTTTACCGCTGAACAATGCGCCCTTATTTACCCAGTTCTGGTCGAATATTATTCCCTATACCCCTTATGCCAAATTACAGACAGAACAATGGGTCATCGGCAGTCCTGTATCCATTTCACTGTTACCACTTGCAATTTTAGCCGTGTATTGCCTGATTTATCTGGGCACTGCTTACTTCTTCCTTAAAAAATATCTAAAGGGAGTTCAGGCATGAAAACACTCAGAAACTTTCTGCACTTTTATTTAAAAACCTTTAAAGATATTGCTTCAAATAGCTCAATCTTGACCACGTTGGTACTCTCGGTATTTTTATACAGTTTCTTCTACCCGGCTGCCTATCAGGCAGAACATGCCGAATCCTTACCGATTATTATTGTCGATGAAGAACAAAGCCTGGTGACATCCAAGATTATTGGTGAAGTGGCTAAAAGCCCCAATGTTGAAATCCGTGCAGTGACTGGCAATTTTGCTGAAGCAGAGCAGATGATCAAGCTGCAACAGGCAGATGGGATTTTACTGTTGCCGAACAATTTATCTAGCAGTCTGCGTCGAGGTGAAGTGGGTGGCATCGGTTTATATTTAAGTGCCGCCAATTTCTTAAAAACCCAGAAGATCGGTTTGGGACTGGCAGCATCGGTTGAACATGCGCTGGTTGAACAAGCAGAAAAATTCCAGCATATTTCTGAATTTGCTCCGGCGCTGTCGATCCATCAAATTCCCTTGTTCAATACCCTGTCTGGCTATGGCAGTTATATTTTCCCGGCCGTTGCCCCACTGATTATCCATCAAACCATTTTGCTGGGTTTGTGCATGTTAATTGCGACTTATCGTGAAAAGCACTGGACACCGAGTCGAACCGAATTCTGGGCATTATTCAGTGCCATTTTGACCATTGGTTTTCTGGGCTGTTTATATTTATTTGGATTTACTTTTTGGCTGAATGACTATCCAAGGGGTGGTAACTTCTGGGGCATGCTCATTGCGGTCCCTATCTTTGTGAGCTGCGTGATTGGCCTCAGCATGCTGATTGCCTCTTTTCTGGATATGCCGGAACGTGCAGGTCACGTGATTGTATTTACCTCTATTCCGCTGTTCTTACTTTCAGGTACGGCGTGGCCGCATGCCGCAATGCCTGTGTGGATGCAGTGGCTAGGCCAAGCGCTGCCTTCTACTCAAGGCATACAGATGTTTATTCAATTGAACCAGATGGGAGTGCATACCCAGCTGGTCATTCCAAAAATGATTTATCTGGCCACCTTTGCCGGCATTTGTCTGGTTTGGGCATATTTTCGCCTGATCAGACCTGCGCAAAAGTAAGCTTTTAGCTATGAACTGATAAGATTATTAAATAAAACTTTACCATTTGGTTATTTTTAATACCAAAATTGATTTTTTTTTGATCTTTTGAATCAATTATGAAGAAAAAAGTTAGATTGAATATACTAATCGATGCAAAATAGCCCCCTGTTCATATTTCATGAATTTTTTTTATATTATTCATTCCCACGCTCCCCGTAACATGCCGATGTGAGATCGACAGTGTTATAGCAGCTTTTTTATTGAAATTTGATTTTAAGGGCTTAGCATGAAAAAGATTAAGATTAGTCTTGCTTGGCAAATCGTCATTGCGCTCATTTTAGGTGTGCTTGTAGGCTCCTTTCTACATTATTCTCCCGAATATCGTGAAACTCTGATTAATAATCTGCTGAGCCCTTTGGGCGCAATCTTTATTAATTTGATTAAGATGATTGTCATTCCACTTGTACTTTCAATGCTGATTTTAGGTATTGCCAATGCAAGTCATGGTCAAAACTTGGGTAAACTGGGTTTCAAAACTATTGTTTATTTTGAAATTATTACCACGGTTGCGATTATTGTCGGCCTGGTTGCTGCAAACGTATTCCAGCCAGGTGCCGGTATTGACATGTCGAGTTTGACCCAAACCGATATCTCTAAATATCAGCAAACCACCCAGGAAGTGAGTAGTCACTCGCATGGTCTGGTCAATACTGTTTTATCTTTAATCCCGTCTAATATTTTTGGATCACTGACTGATGGGCATATGTTGCCAATCATCTTCTTCTCTGTGATCTTCGGTATTGGTTTAGGGTCTTTAGCGAAAGAAACCAAGAAACCGCTGATTGATGTGTTGCATGCGGTTGCTGAAACCATGTTCAAAGTCACCCATATGATCATGCTTTTTGCACCTTTCGGTGTATTTGGCCTGATTGCGGCGACTGTTGCGAACTTCGGCTTTAGCTCACTGCTCCCATTAGTCAAATTGGCATTATTGGTTTATGGTGCTATTTTCTTCTTCATCTTTGTGATTTTAGGACTTGTTGCCAAATTCTGTGGTTTCAGTATTTGGGAAATTATTAAAATTCTAAAAGATGAGCTGATTCTGTCTTATTCAACTGCAAGTTCCGAGACAGTATTACCGCGCCTGATGGAAAAAATGGAAGCCTATGGTGCACCGAAATCCATTACCAGTTTTGTGATTCCAATCGGTTATTCATTTAACCTGGATGGTTCGACCTTATATCAAAGTATTGCAGCCATCTTTATTGCGCAGCTTTACGGTATTGATTTAAGCATGACTCAGCAAATCATTCTGGTGTTAACCTTGATGATTACTTCTAAAGGTATTGCCGGTGTGCCTGGCGTATCTTTCGTTGTATTGTTGGCAACCTTGGGTAGTGTGGGTATTCCGCTTGAAGGCTTGGCATTTATTGCCGGTATTGACCGTATTCTGGATATGGCTCGTACTGTATTGAATGTAATTGGTAACTCGTTAGCTGTTCTTGTGATCAGTAAATGGGAAGGTCAGTTCGATGCTGAAAAGCAAAAAAATTATGCTGTTGAAATCAAAGAAGCAGCATAATTTATAAATCGAAAGAAGGAAGCTTCGGCTTCCTTTTTTATGTCTTAAGTTTATTTGCCAAGTCATTAATAACTGCTTGTACAACCAACCAAGAAATATTTGTTGTATCTTCATCTGGGTTAAATCTATACATCATTTGCTCATAGGGATGAATTAGATTTCGAAACTCTCGTAAAGAATGTGAATATTTTTTAACATCAATTCCTATCCAATCAAGCTGATGGGCTACATCTATCATTTCTGCTAACTTCCATTCAGCAAAATTTTTTATTTTGTCATTCTTATCCTTTGGAGCATTCTTAGCTTGATTACCTTCTTTCATATTTTTTTGAAAAACACCCAAGAGTACTCCCTCAAGAATACTACCCATTAAAATTATAGATGCTAAATATGCCTTTGACTCTATACATTTTTGAGTTTCATTCCATCTATTTTGAAGAATTTCGCCTACACCTACGTCCAAACCCAGTGCAAGAAAATCAGGTGCAGGTAATGGTTTTAGTTCTCTTTCCTTTTCTAATTTGCTTTCATTAAAATCTCTTTGAATCTTTCTAAACTTAGGAGAAATTTCATCTAAATAGATTTCAAACCCTTCCACATACAAAATTGAATTAAGAACATTCAGGGCTTTAGTAATTTTAACTTTGTCCCCGCCATACTCTTTAGGAGATGCTAACCTTCTTAAAACATCTGCTAATTGATTTTTATCTAAACTATTTAATTTTTCAAATACCCATTTAGCACGTGTTGAACCATCATGATTAAATGGCAATCCAACTCGATAAAAGAAGCTAGTTAGTTGAGAACTCGACCTACGTTGAGGGTAAATTTCTTCATCTGTTCCACAAATAAACTCTGCTATTTGTTCCAATGTCTTTTGATCCATATCCCCACCATTTTAATATTTATTAGATTATCTTCTTTTATAAAAAAAGAGCGCCTAAGCGCCCTTCTTTTTGATATCAAAACTTAGTCTTCAGAATCTCTTAAATCCGATTCATTATCAGCTTCATCAGCAATCGTTTCATCATCCACCAAAGTTTCAGAATCAATTAAAGCTGTAGAGGCAACAACTTCTTCGCCTTCCACTGCTTCAATAAACTCATCTTCTTCTACAGCTTCAACCGAAACTACGCCTACAAGTAACTCGTCATTACCTAAACGGATCAAACGTACACCTTGTGCGTTACGACCAGTTTGAGCAACTTCAGAAGCACGGGTACGAACTAGTGTACCGCCATCAGAAATCAACATCAGTTCTTTAGAGGCATCAATCGCAACTGCACCCACCAACTGACCGTTACGTTCAGAGGTCTTGATCGCAATCACACCCTTACCGCCACGTTTCTTGGTTGGGAAGTCATCTACCGGGGTACGCTTACCGTAACCATTTTCAGAAGCACACAGCACTTCACCCGTTTCAGGGACAACCACCAATGAAACGATACGGCTGATTAAGGCTGAATCTGAACTATCTTCATCATCAGACTCGATATCGGCATCTTCGGCATCTTCAACTTGCGCTGCACCAATGGTCACACGCATACCGCGTACACCTTTGGCTGAACGTCCCATTGAACGCACATCAGTTTCAGCAAAACGGATCGCTTTACCTTCATTCGAGAACAACATGATTTGCTGTTCGCCATCGGTAATCGCAACACCAATCAAGGTATCATCGCCAGTGAGTTCAATGGCACGTAAACCGTTTGAACGGACATTACTGAACTGTTCAAGTTCTACACGCTTGATCGTACCGTATTCGGTCGCCATGAACACATAGAAGTTTTTACGTACCGCTTCGGCTTGCTGCGCAAAGTCAGCAATGATTTCATCATCCAGATCGCTTGCCGAAAGCTCAACACCCAATTGCTTCAATTGAACACGTAATGCATCAGACAAGTCATCTGCACCATCTTCAAGTTCAGCAAGTGCCGCTTCCAGTTCAGCATAATGTGAATTGATGATTTCATTTTCTTGCAGTTTCGCCGCATTGGCTTTTACAAATGCCTTGAAGTCCGCCAGACGTTCTTTGAATTTCTTCGGTGCATCAATCACCGGAAGAATTGCAGTAATGGTTTCGTTGGCATCAAGCGGTAACAGGTTCACCATTGGGCGACCTTTAGCACCACGCGACGCTTGCGGCACTTCAAATACTTTCAGACGATAGACTTTACCGACATCGGTAAAGCAAAGTACCATTGCATGGTTCGAAGTCACAATCAGATGCTGGATGTAATCATCTTCTTTCATTGAAGTTGCAGACTTACCACGACCACCACGACGCTGTGCAGCGTAATCAGAAAGTGGTTGAGTTTTCGCATAACCGGTTTTAGAAACGGTCAATACTACTTGCTCTTCAGGAATCAAATCTTCGCGTGAGAAATCGATACGTGATTCAACAATCGCGGTACGACGCGCATCGCCATATTGTTGCAGAATTAAAGCCAATTCTTCTTTAATCACTGCCATCAATAAGTTGAAATCGTTCAGAATTGCAGTTAATTCAGCAATTTGACCCAGGATTTCAGAATATTCAGCATGTAACTTGTCTTGTTCCAGACCAGTTAAGCGGTGTAAACGTAGTTCAAGAATTGCACCAACCTGTGCTGGAGATAAACGGTAAACATTACCATCTAAACCGAATCGACGGTTTGGATCTTCACCTTCAATCTCATCAGGACGTACAGAAACCGAACCCGCTTTTTCCAGTAATGCAACTACGCCACCCGCAGCCCATTCACCCGCCTGTAAACGCTCGCGCGCTTCGCCCGGGTTAGCAGAGGTCTTGATGGTTTCAATAATCGCATCGATGTTTGCGAGTGCAACGGTCAAGCCTTCCAGGATATGGCCACGTTCACGCGCTTTACGCAATTCAAACATGGTACGGCGAGTCACCACTTCTTGGCGGTGACGGATGAACGCAGCAATGATGTCTTTCAGGTTCATCAACTTCGGCTGGCCGTTGTCCAGGCAGACCATGTTGATGCTGAATGAATTTTCTAACTGGGTATTCAGGAACAGGTTATTGACAATCACTTCGGCGTTTTCACCACGCTTCAGGTCAATGGCGATACGCATCCCTTCTTTGTCCGACTCGTCACGAAGCTCAGAAATCCCTTCCAGTTTCTTCTCTTTGACTAATTCAGCAATACGTTCAATGGTTTTTGCTTTATTGACCTGATAAGGAATTTCAGTGAATACGATGGTGTTACGGCCAGTCTTCTGATCTTCTTCAATGTGATATTTACCACGAATATAAAGACGACCTTTACCGGTACGGTAAGCATCGACAATGCCGGATTTACCGTAAATGATACCGCCTGTAGGGAAATCTGGACCAGAGATATGTTCCATCAAGCCTTCAATGGAAATACTCGGGTTTTCCGCATAGGCCAAACATGCATTGATCACTTCGGTCATGTTGTGTGGCGCCATATTGGTCGCCATACCTACCGCAATACCGGTTACACCGTTAATCAGCAAGTTAGGAACACGTGTCGGCATGACTTGTGGAATGCGTTCAGAACCGTCGTAGTTGTCTTCCCACTCGACTGTGTCTTTTTCCAGATCGGCCAAAAGCTCATGGGTCAGCTTACGCATACGCACTTCGGTATAACGCATTGCTGCTGCACTATCGCCATCAACAGAACCGAAGTTACCTTGACCATCTACCAGTTGATAACGCAGGCTGAAGTCTTGTGCCATACGAACAATGGTTTCATAAACAGCAGAGTCACCATGTGGGTGATATTTACCGATCACGTCACCGACGACACGGGCTGACTTTTTGTATGCTTTATTGTAGTCATTGCCCAATTCGTGCATAGCGAAAAGCACACGACGATGAACAGGCTTTAAGCCATCTCTCACGTCAGGTAATGCACGAGAAACAATAACACTCATGGCATAGTCGAGATATGAGCTTTTGAGTTCATCCTCAATGGCAATCGGTCGGATTTCCGATACGCTCATGCATACTCCTTATTACAAACAACCGTTCAGACTGTTCGTTTTATATAATCAATCTAGCAAAAAATTAACTCAAAATAAGCTGAGTTAAAATCTAAATACAGCCGTAAATTATAGCATAAATTCTGTTGTTTTTGTGCCATATCTCTTATCTTAATCTTGTTAATTTTCTATAATTTATCGTTTATTTTTTAGGCACTTTCATTTATCGGGATTTTATGTGACTTCGTTCATTTTATTCAGTGTCTAGCTGCAAATTTTGCTGCTAAATGTTCAGGCAGCTTATTCAGTTAAAATGGTCTTTTTACCTTTAAACAAAAATATAAATCGATTAAATACAGGCTCTCCCCTAGCTACACAAATACATTAAACCTGTATCACCTTGTACCACCATAAAAGATGTACATTCGTTTGCTGCACCTACAATGCTATCTATTGAGTCAGAATAGCCACATTCTCCCCCTAGAAATAGATGAGCTACGAACATCTAGGCTAGGCATAAAAAAACGCTCCTTGCGGAGCGTTTTTTGAAGCATGTAGTGCTGAATTAGATTTTAGAAACCAATTCCGGAACTACAGTGTTCAAGTCACCTACTAACCAGTAGTCAGCTACTGCGTTAATTGGCGCTTCTTCATCTTTGTTGATCGCAACGATCACTTTAGACTCTTTCATACCCGCCAAGTGCTGGATTGCACCAGAAATACCAACAGCGATGTATAGCTCAGGCGCAACGATTTTACCCGTTTGACCGACTTGCATGTCGTTAGGAACGAAGCCGGCATCAACTGCAGCACGTGAAGCACCTTGAGCAGCGCCAAGTTTATCCGCTAATGGATCCAGGATTTTGTGATAGTTTTCACCTGAACCCACACCACGACCACCAGAAACTACGATGCGTGCAGCGGTTAATTCTGGACGTTCAGATTTCACAATTTCTTCTGAGATGAATTTAGAAAGACCCGCATCGCCAGTAGACGCAGCAGCTTCAACGCTAGCCGCACCACCCTCACTTGCTACAGCATCAAATGCCGTACCACGAACAGTCGCAACAACGATAGATTCACCTGATTCTACAGTTGCAATTGCGTTACCTGCATAGATTGGACGTTTGAAAGTTTTAGGACCTTCAACAGCGATAATGTCAGTGATCATGCTCACATCAAGAAGCGCAGCTGCACGTGGCAGAATGTTTTTACCCGTTGTGGTAGAAGCAGCAAGGATATGGGTATAGCCTTTGCCCAATTCAGCAACAAGTTTAGCCACATTTTCAGCCAACTGGTTTGCATAAGCAGCGTCGTCAGCAAGTAATACTTTGCTTACACCTGCAACTTTAGCTGCCTGGTCAGCAACAGCTTGCGCGTTCGAGCCAGCTACCAATACAGTGATATCACCACCGATTTTTTGCGCCGCAGCAACAACGTTTAAAGTAGCAGCGTTTAATGCTTTGTTGTCGTGCTCAGCGATAACTAAAATACTCATGATTTTTATCCCTCTGTATTAGATCACTTTCGCTTCATTTTTCAATTTTTCTACAAGCTCGTCTACAGACTTCACTTGTACGCCCGCTTTACGTTCAGCAGGAGCTTCAACTTTCACTGTTTTCAGTTTAGTTGTCGCAGTTACACCGAAATCTGCAGGAGACTTGATATCCAGCGGTTTTTTACGCGCTTTCATGATGTTTGGCAGAGCTGCATAACGTGGCTCGTTCAAACGTAAGTCAGTGGTGATAATTGCTGGAAGTGCAAGTTCAACAGTTTGTAGGCCACCGTCGATTTCACGAGTGACTTGTACTTTGTCGCCTTCAACTTTCACTTCAGAAGCGAATGTACCTTGACCTGCGCCAAGTAGAGCACCAAGCATCTGACCAACCTGGTTAGAGTCGTCATCAATGGCCTGTTTACCAAGAAGGATTAATTGTGGTTGTTCAGCGTCAACAACACCTTTCAGGATTTTAGCCACTTCCAAAGCACCGAGCTGGCTGTCATCAGCTTCAACCAGGATACCGCGGTCAGCACCAAGTGCCATTGAAGAACGGATTTGTTCTTGCGCTTCTTTAGGACCGATAGCAACAACAACGATTTCTGAAACAGTTCCTTTTTCTTTTAAACGAACCGCTTCTTCCACTGCGATTTCACAGAATGGGTTAATTGACATTTTAACGTTTGTTAAGTCAACACCACTGTTGTCCGGTTTAACGCGAACTTTAACGTTGGCATCAACCACACGTTTTACAGCAACAAGAGCCTTCATGTAATCCTCGGCTGTTTTAGCAAATGTAAATATTGAGAAAAGTTATAATAACTCTTCACTTAAATTTTTTTAGGTGCCCTATCTTGCAATGTGTACGGCATTTGGGTCAAGTCACAATTATCGAAACAGCTGTAAAAAAGCATCATTTTCCTTGAACTTGGCGTTCATATTTTTTTCACACACTTTTATTAAGATGAAATTCCTGAATATTTATTTATTTTTTAACCATTGATTTTTATTATTTTTTTATCTGATTAACTTCATCAAAAGTTCTGATTTAATACTTCTTTTCGATCAGTTTCTGGTAGGTCTGGCACACATTGCTGACAGAACAACCAAAGTAATGAATTGTCATTTAAGACAGATTCCGCTAAATTTTTCAGTCTGTCTGCCCTAAAATCGACCTCTTTTTCAAGTTAAAGATGTAACAAATTACTTTATTACGGCTAAATACCCTTACATACAGGCAAGCATGCCATAACAGCATACTTGTTTGACATTTATCAGTTCATGATCAGCCAGGTTGCAGCCAGCATTAACAAGCCGCCTGAAGCGCCATCAATCCATTTCTGTTTACGCTCATCAATATGGGTTTTTTGGGTCACTTTGGCAAAAATCACACTCAAACTGCCATATACCACAAAGATGAGTCCAATAAAGATCAAAGACAGAATTAAACCCTGATTCACCATGTTCCCAGCTTTATCAATAAATTGCGGTAAAATTGCAAAATAGATCAGCATACCTTTGGGGTTCAATAGCGCAGTAAAGAAACCTTTTTTAATGGGATTGGATGATGATTTTCTCTCGATAATGAATTTATTGTGACTGAACACCGACTTAATCAAACTCGCAGACAGAAACAATAGATAAGCGATCCCGAGCCAGCGAATGCTTTCAAATAACACCGGGAACGAGACTATAAGGGCTGCAATGCCCAAAGCCATCAAAACAGAATGGACCAAATAGCCCAGGCAAATCCCTACAGTTGCCAGCATGCCTGCTTTTGCATCTTTCCCCATCACTTGAGACAGGATAAACAGCATATCTGGTCCAGGGGTGAAAATAAGCGGAATAACCGTTAAGGCAAACAGTACCAATACAGACATTTTCTTTTCCCTTTCCATGTCTTGAAAGTGAAAATCAGTATCGAACAAATAGTACAAAATAGGATTTCAAATATTCTATAATTATGATTATCTTTCGAATTATATTCTAATGTATGAAACTATATTCCAAATCTGTTTTAGTGAAACTGGATCGCATTGATAAAAATATCATTCGTGCCTTGCAGAATAATGGCCGTATGCAAAATAACGATCTGGCCCGCGAAATTGGACTGTCGCCATCATCGTGTCTGCGTCGGGTGAAATTACTGGAAGAAGCAGGCGTAATTCAAAATTACACCACAGTGGTAGACCCGCAAAAAGTTGGCTTGCAGCTGATTTTGTTTTCACGCATCTGGCTGGTAGGTCAGGATGCCGAGACGATTGACTGCTTTATTGAAGCGATGAAAGAACTTCCTCAAGTGATGGAATGCTATATTATTTTGGGGGAATGTGATGCCATGCTGAAAGTGGTCGTACCCGATCTGGAAAGTTACCGTAAATTTCAGTCGGCGCATCTCACCAAGAAAAACGGCATAACCAGTGTAAAAACGGATTTACCCAGTCAGATTATTAAACAGAGTTTCCAGTTACCGTTAGATAATCTTTAGGCACGTTCATAATTTTTCAGTATGTTAAAAATTGCCGTGCAAATAAATCTGTTATTGCTTAGATTGAAAATTGAAGTGCAGCAACAAGAACTTACTTAGCTTTGAGCTTGATAACCTTATAAAACTTTAGGGCTACATCAATGATATCGCATGAAATCAGGTAGCCCTTGATCAAGTCTGCAAATTAAAAGGCTGCTTATACAGGCTGACTTTGTAAAAAGTCACGATGGATGTGGCTTAAATCAATTAAATCATAAGCCTGAAGATTAAATATTTTCCAGACTGCTAAAAAGTCTTCTTTTAAATCTACATTTGATGTGGCAATGGGACGTTCCTGCCATTGCAGGTCTGAAATCCACAGATAGGTTTGTTGGGTCACATCATTAATGGCCTGTACCTTACCTTCTGAATTGATGCCCTGGACATGCGCACCTGCAGGTAAAACCGGTTCGATATTAGGCAAACTTATTTCGACAAAATGTTTAACTTGACGAAGGCCATAACCTGCAAAAATTTCTTTTTGCGCAGCCGTTAACTGGTCATATTTCTCTAAAATATCTGCAATCATTGTTTCGCCTATCATTTTCCTTTCCAATATTTAACTGACCAGTAGTGAAAGCATACATAATTTCATCGCTATACATGATTCATGCGATTCACTGTATGGTTAGAGGTGATTCTTATACCTTATAAATTGACTTTTTATTATCCGACAATAGTTCAAAATGTCATCTTTATGCACTGATATTTTTTCATACGCTTATTTAACTTTAATGAACTCCGGTGACTGCTGCTAAAATAATTAAGCAAAGTCCAAGCCAGATTGATTCAAATTTTAACATTATTACGGTTTTTTAACCTGTGCTCGCGGATGTGCCTGATCGTACACCTGAGCCAAATGATCAAAATCAACATGGGTATATATTTGCGTGGTGGTTAAATTGCTATGTCCCAGCATTTCCTGTACCGCACGTAAATCCCGGCTGTTGGATAGCATATGACTGGCAAAGCAATGACGTAACAAATGTGGATGCAAATCAACATTCACCCCGGCACGCAGGGCTTGCAGTTTCACCCGGTTTTCAATTTGCCGCGCACCCAGCGGATTGCCCTTTTGGGTAATAAACACATGGGCATCCGGGACAAAATCACCGTGCCATAATGGATAGACTTGCAGCCACTTCATTACTGCATCTCGAGCCTTGCTGCCAAAAGGCACCACCCGGGTTTTATTGCCTTTACCAGTAATACGTAACAGCTGACGGTTAAAATCGATATCTTTAATCCGCAAACCTTGCACTTCAGCCAGACGTAAACCACTGGAATACAATAGTTCTAAAATGGCTTTATCCCGTAGCCACATTTGTTGCTGTGCTTCGGTTTCAGGTGCCGGCTGATCCAGAATCTGGTTCACGGTTTCAATATCAACCATGCCCGGAAGCGGTCTGGGAATACGTTTTAACTGAAAATCATCCGCCGGATTAAACACCAGATACCGCCCCTGCTCGGCCCATTTCATAAATTGGCGTATGGACGAGAGCATCCGCTGTAAACTGCTGGAACTTAAGCCTTGCTGTTCCACTTTATGGGCCAAATATTCACGCAGATCTGTGGTTTCGATATTGGCCAGATCCAGTTTTTTAGCTTCACAAAAGTTTAAAAAATCGGAAACGTCACGTTCATAAGCCTGCAAGGTATGTCTGGACTGATTTTGAATTTCACGTTCTTTGAGCCACATTGCGAGCAGTTCAGTTGTGTTTGTTTGTAATGACATTAACTATCCCTTGCTCTGCTTTCCAGTGAATTTAAAAAATCAGAGACCCACGCTGCTGTCTCTGTAGCGTGCTGCGCAGCGAATAAATGATCTCCGCCCTGAATAACCTGAAACGATGAGTCTTTTAATGTCTGATGTAAATACTGCCCAACAGCCACAGGGCTGATGGGATCGGCATCTCCCCATAGCAGTAATGTTTTTTGCTGAATGGCTGAAAGTTGAGAGGAATAATCCAACTGTACAGTAGAAAACCAGTCCGGGTAATTCAGGAACTGGTTTTTATAGGCCGTGCGCCAATCCTCGACTTCAAATGGACTTAAATCAATCCCGCCTGATGTCGCAATCAGTACCATAGCTTTAATTAAATTAGATTTTTTCAATGCAGCCTGTATGGCAAAAATTCCGCCCATCGACTGTGCAATCAGTACCGAATCTTGCTGAATCTGGTCCAGCACATAATCACTCAGACTATTAAAATCATATACATCATTCTGCGCTGGTTCTTGACCGAATCCAGGATAGGCAATCACTTGGACTGTATAATCTGCTGACAGCAGTTCAATCAGTGGCTGCCAAAATTCAGTACTTCCAGATGCTCCTGGAAGAAAAATCAAATGCGTCATTTAAGCTCTAGGCTAAAAGCAATAATCCGTACAGCATAACGCATTTACAGGCATAAAAAAGCACCATCATAGGGACAGTGCTTTTTTCATCAAAACATGAGTTTACTATTGGTAATAACTCAAATCGATACGACCCTGATAGACGTTTGCTGTTGGACCGGTCATCCACACCACATCACCTTCTTTCCATTCAATTTGCAGCTTGCCACCAGCCAATTCAATTTCAACATTATTAGCCAACAGACCACGGCGCATACCGGAAACTGCAGCGGCACAGGCACCTGTACCACAGGCTAAAGTTTCACCTACACCGCGTTCAAAAACACGCAAACGGGCATGCTTTTCATCAATGATTTGCATAAAACCGGCATTGACACGTTGCGGGAAACGCTCATGTGATTCTACTTGTGGTCCAATACGTGCGACATCTGCGGTAATCACATCGGGAACGATGGTCACGGCATGTGGATTGCCCATATTGACGACATCAATGGTCAACTTTTCATTGTTGGCCAGCTCAATGTCATACAAGTTTTCCGGTTCATCTGCCAAAAACGGAATTTCACTTGGCAAGAATTTAGGATAACCCATGTTCACACGAACCCAGCCATTCACACCCAGCTCAGGCTCTACAATACCGGCTTTGGTCTGCACTTTAATTTTGGTTTTGGTCGTCAGCTGACGCTCATGCACAAAACGTGCAAAACAGCGCACACCGTTTCCGCATTGCTCAACTTCTGAACCGTCAGCATTGAAAATACGATATTTAAAATCGACATTGGGTAAATCAGGCGGCTCAACAATTAGCAACTGGTCGAAACCGATGCCAAAGTGGCGATCTGCCAAACGTTGAATGGTGACAGTATCCAGGTAGGCACGCTGACTGATCAGATCAACCACCATGAAGTCATTGCCCAGACCATGCATTTTGGTAAATTCTAAAAACATCTCAGACATCTCCATTATGGCAATAAACGTTCACGTTCCCACAAAGATTCAATGCTTTCGCGCTCACGAATCAGATGTGCCTGATCACCATCCACCATCACTTCAGCAGCACGTCCGCGACTGTTATAGTTCGAGCTCATCACGAAACCGTAAGCACCCGCACCCAACACAGCCAGTACATCATTTTCTTTAATCGCCAGCTTACGCTCTTTACCGAGGAAATCGCCTGTTTCACAAATCGCGCCAACCACATCCCATTCTTTCGCTTCAACGTCAGTACGTGGAGTTACTTCCTGAATATCCATCCAGGCTTCATATAAAGCAGGACGAATCAGGTCGTTCATCGCGGCATCAATAATCGCGAAATTGCGGTGATTGGTTGGTTTGAGCAAATCGACTTTGGTCAGCAATACACCAGCATTGGCAGAAATACTGCGACCCGGCTCCATATACACTTTTAGACCGAGTTTTTCTAAAGCCGGCTTCAAGGCATTGGCATATTCTTCTACAGATGGAGGCGTTTCATCTTTATAGGTCACGCCCAAACCACCACCGATATCGATGTGTTTTAGATTGATACCTAATTCTTTAAGTTTCTCAATCATCACAATCACACGATCCAGTGCATCGACAAAAGGCTGCGTTTCAGTCAATTGTGAACCTATGTGACAGTCAATACCCACGACGTCCAGATTTGCCAATGACGCCGCATATTGATAGGTTTCAAATACAGTATCGGAAGGAATACCGAATTTATTTTCTTTTAAACCGGTTGAAATATAAGGATGGGTTTTAGCATCCACATCCGGGTTAACACGTAAAGAAATTGGTGCTTTTTTACCCACTTCAGCCGCCACTTTTTGAATGCGATCAAGCTCTGCATAAGACTCAACATTGAAACAGGCAATTCCGACTTCCAAGGCTTTTTTGATATCTGCTTCAGATTTGCCTAAACCCGAGAATACGATTTTAGAGGCATCCCCACCTGCTTTAAGCACACGAGCAAGTTCACCGCCAGTGACAATATCAAAGCCCGCGCCACGCTTGGCCAGTACATTTAACACCGCAAGGTTAGAGTTTGACTTTACCGCAAAACAGATTTGATGATCGATAAAGCTAAATGCACGATCCATATCTAAATAATGCTTTTCAAAAGTCGCTTTTGAATAAACATAAAGTGGCGTGCCAAATTGCTGCGCAAGCTGTTGTAGAGAACATTGCTCGGCATGCAAAACCCCATTGATGCGGGTAAAACTCATGAATGTATCCTTTCGATGACGCATTTAGATATTGAAAATTAATTCGTTGCAGCAGATGAAGCAGGAAGCTCTGGTGCTACTGGAGCGGCTTCTTGCTTATTTGAGGATTGCTGTTTTGAATCTACATTGGGATATAACAAATATTTTGCACGTTTGTCATAATTCGGATCACTCGGTAGCTGCAAAGCTCCAGATTGACCACAACCGACCAAGGCAAAACCTGTTGCCAATACGCTGATGCAGCAAATGACAAGACGCATCTGACCACCTATTTCATATTTTCGAAGAAGTATAACCCGATCATGCGACATGACCAAAGCACTAAACGCTAGAGATTATAGTGTGTTAAAAAAAAACGCCAGTTTCAGACTGGCGTTTTCACAAACAAAGGGCTTATTTATGTTTCGGTTTGTAGAAACCAAAGTAGCCAATAATCAAAATAATGAACCAGATCGGGCTGACCATCAGCGCTTTCATGGTATCTGCTTCTAAAGACAACACATAAATCATGCCGATAAAGAAGATGATCACCACCCAGCAGGTAAACAATCCACCAGGAAGTTTAAATGTTGATTTGGCATGCAATTCTGGACGTGTTTTGTAGTACACGATGTAGCTCCAGATAATCATTAACCAGACACAGATAAACAGGATGGTTGAAAGCGTGGTTGCTAAAGTGAAGGCTTCAACCGTATTCGGTACAAAATACTGAAGTGCAGCACCCAGTAACAAACAGATTGCCGAGAAATACAAAGCATTTGCAGGCACAGCACGTTTATTCAAATGTCCAAAAGCTTTAGGACCCTGCTCTTCACGTGATAAACCAAACAACATACGGCTGGTTGAGAACACACCACTGTTCATGGATGACATTACCGAAGACAGTACCACCAAATTCATGATAATGGCTGCAGCTGCAATACCCGCCTGACTAAACAAGTTGACGAATGGGCTGATATTCGGGTCAATTTTGTTCCACGGTGTGACCGACATGACAATGACTAGTGCCAGCACATAGAAAATGATGATACGAATAGGGATCGAGTTGACTGCTTTAGGCAAGTTCTGTTCAGGATCTTTGGTTTCAGCTGCTGTGGTACCCACCAGTTCCACACCGACGAAGGCAAAGATGGCAATCTGGAAACCAGCCAAGAAACCCGTCACGCCTGTCGGGAATATACCGCCATGTGACCAGAGATGAGTAAAGGAAGCGACTTCACCTGCGGTAGAAGAAAACCCGGTAAAGATCATCCACAAACCCACAGCAATCAATACGACAATGGCAATAATCTTGATTAAAGCAAACCAGAACTCTAACTCACCGAACAATTTAACGGTAACCAGATTCAGCCCCATAATAAACACAATGGCGGCAACACTGATCATGACCCCTTCACCAGGCGTAAACGGCAGCCCTCCGTTAAAGAACTGCAGGTAATAAATAATGGCCGACAAGTCAGCAATACCAATGGTGATCCAGCACAGCCAATAGGTCCAGCCGACAAAATAACCCGCCCACGGACCAATCAAATCGGTTGAAAAATCAATAAAAGACTTGTATTTCAGGTTAGACAGTAACAGTTCGCCAAGCGCACGCATGACCAAAAAAACCATAAAACCAATAATCATATAAATGATCAGAATAGATGGTCCGGCCAGGCTGATGGTTTTACCCGACCCCATGAACAAACCTGTACCAATGGCCCCGCCAATCGCAATAAGCTGCAAATGCCGATTCGACAGACTCCGCTGCAGTTCACCACATTCATTTGGTGAACTATGATTCTCGTTTGACATTGTTATTTTCGTCTCTCAATTTCGTGTGATAAAAGTAGCTCAAATTAAAAAAAATAAATAAAGTTTTTTGAGCGTTTGTTAAATATTTTTCAAGCTTGACTGTGTTTTTGTCGCTTTTTCACGCAATTTCGGTCCATTTTGTATTCCTTTTCTGTATTTCCCTTCAAGTTAGCAGTTTACGTGCCAAGATAAAGTTTGGCGAGAATTTATGCAAAAAATTGTATTTCCATACGGCTATTGCTACATTCTTCACCCATCCTCTGATTTATATAGATACCACTCAAATGAGCAAAGTCAAAACTGTTTACCGTTGCGAACAATGTGGAACTGACCATCCGAAATGGGCGGGACAATGTTCAGAATGTGGTGAATGGAACAGCCTGCTCGAAGTCACTCTTGCACCCGCAACAACACACCGTGCCCAGCCTAAAATGGGCGGCGGCTATGCTGGTCAGGCAGCAACCATCACCACCCTGAATAAAGTTTCTGTTTCACATGAAACACGCTTGGCTACGGGGATAGGTGAATTTGACCGCGTTCTGGGCGGTGGTCTAGTCACCGGGTCAGTGGTTCTGATTGGCGGGGATCCCGGAATTGGTAAATCCACGATTCTTTTACAAACGGCGACCCATATGGCAGCTGCGCAGAGTTCTGCACTCTATGTGACTGGTGAAGAGTCGCTGTCGCAAGTTGCTTTGCGTGCCCATCGTCTGGAGTTGCCGACAGAGCATCTTAAAGTCATGGCAGAAACCTGTGTGGAACGAATCTGCGAGGTGCTTGCGCAAGAACGTCCTGCTGTGGCTATTCTGGATTCGATTCAAACCTTATATACCGAAACCTTGCAGTCGGCACCCGGTGGTGTTTCTCAAATTCGTGAATCGGCTGCTTTACTGACCCGTTTTGCTAAAAATAGTGGCACGGCGCTTTTCATTGTGGGTCATGTGACCAAAGAAGGCGCATTGGCGGGACCCCGTGTACTGGAACACATGGTCGACTGTGTGCTGTATTTTGAAGGACAATCCGACTCACGTTACCGAATGATTCGCGCGGTGAAAAACCGTTTCGGGGCAGTCAATGAACTGGGCGTGTTTGGCATGACCGATAAAGGCTTACGTGAAGTCTCCAATCCGTCCGCTATTTTCTTAAGCCGTTATGATGAAGCCATTCCCGGTTCGATTGTAATGATCAGCCGCGAAGGCACCCGTCCCCTGTTGGTCGAAGTACAGGCTTTGGTGGATGATGCGCATGGACAACCGCGTCGTGTGGCACTCGGTCTGGAACAAAACCGCCTGAACATGCTGCTGGCTGTCATGCACCGTCACGGCGGGGTGCAAACCTCTGGACAGGATGTCTATGTCAATGTTGTTGGCGGTCTCAAAATTACCGAAACCGGCTCAGACCTGGCCGTTTTACTGGCTTGTGCTTCAAGCTTGCGTGGCAAAGCCTTGCCACAACAACTGGCGGTATTTGGTGAAGTCGGACTGTCCGGTGAAATCCGTCCGGTGCCAAATGGTCAGGAACGTTTAAAAGAAGCCATTAAGCATGGTTTTAAATACATTATTTTACCGCGTGGCAATGCGCCACAAAAACCGATTCCGAATGTACAGATCATTTCAGTAGCACGTTTGCATGAGGCCTTGACGGAGGCGATGAACTTAAGTGAAGAGTTGGCTTAAGCTTAAACATATGAAAGGTTATATAAAAAAATCACCAATTTGATATTGAAATTCGGTGCAAATGACTGCATAACTATAAAGCTCTAATTTACTTTTTTTATTTAGGAAAAATCGATGGAAGTTCGACAGCGTGGTTTGATGGCCGGTATTTTAATGGCAGCTATGGTGGTTGCACCAATGGCCGAAGCAAAGCGTGCAGGTGGCGGTAAAAGTCATGGCATGAGCCGTTCTGCTGCACCAACCCAATCTTACCAACAACCGCGTCAAGTTACTCCTGTTCAACAACCTGTTGCCCCTGCCCAACAAAAATCGGGTTCAGGTGTAGGTAAAATGGTTGCTGCTGGTGTTGCAGGTGCTGCAGTTGGTGCGGTAGCGGCAAATGCTTTAGCAGATGACAAAGCTGCAAGTGAGGCACAGACTCAACAAGAGGAAGAAAAAGGCGGAATTCCAGGCTGGATCTGGATTCTTCTGGCAGCAGCAGTCGCTTTCTTCTTGTTCCGTAAATTCGGAGCAAAAAAAAAATTAGCCACCAATAATCCGTATGCACCAAACAATGCTGGAAATACAGCACCGTTTGGTCAACAAACTGCAGCACCACGTAGTTCAAATGACAGCACCAACATTTTTGGTCAGTCTGTAGGTGGTTCTGCAGCAACTCAAGCGCCTTTTGGTGCTGCTTCAACACAAAGCGGCAATAAGCTGCCAGACGGTACTGAACCTGCTGCTTTCTTGCGTGTTGCTCGTCAACGCTTCAACCATATTCAGTCTATGAATACAGCAAGCAACATTGCTGAAATTCAACGTTATTTAACACCTGATCTGTATCAGTCGATGTATAACGACATTATGGCGAACCAGGATCAGGACGTTGCTGAATTCTCTAACCTGAATGCAATGGTGGTCGATTCTGCAACTGAAAATGGTCAATATGTGGTGAGCGTACGTTTCACAGGTACAGTAAGTGAGGATTTGAACAGCTTGCCACAGCCGTTTACTGAAATCTGGCACTTTGTAAAATCTGCCGGTTCTAATCAAGACTGGTTGGTTGCCGGTATTCAGCAAGAACTCTGAGTGTTTGTGAACACCCTCTCGGTTAAAAGCACTGACATGAATTGATGTTTTTAGTCACGATACTGTAAAAGCCAATCTTCGGATTGGCTTTTTTATTTCATTCCTTTTAGGCTATAGCAAAAGTTTTTGGATATAGGTATGTCTAACCGAATTTCTCCTCCTGCATCGCTGATGAATTTAGCCATTACAGGAAATGCAAAAGCACAATTTGAACTGGCTGAGCTGTATATGCAAAGCGAGCATGATGATGACATTATTCTTGCCGAAGAATGGGCGCTGAAAGCCGCAGAAAATGGCAATATCGAAGCGATGTACTGGCTGGGTGAAGGTTATACCGTTTATGCCAAAGACTTGGCTGAAGAAGACCCGGAAGAATCCAAAGCACATTTTGAACTTGGCTATTACTGGCTGAGCAAAGCCAATATACAGAAACACCCTGCTGCGACTTTAGAATTGGCGGGTTATTTCCGTCGTGGCGATGTGATTGAAAAAGATGTGGCCAAATCTGTGTCTTTAGTCAAGCAGGCTGCTGAATGGGGCGAAGTTCAAGCCATGCGTGATTTGGCCTTTATCTATGAAAATGGTCTAGGTATAGAAATAGATGAAGAACAAGCAGATTACTGGACTGAAAAAGCACAAGCAGCTGAAAAATAAATTAAGACTGAAAAAGCCCATCAAATGATGGGCTTTTTCAGTCTTTAAATATTAACGCTCGATATCATCATTAATATCAACCACAATTACTTGTCTGCAAATCCCTTCTGCATTTCGTTGTTGTTCAAATATAGCCGCAGGCATCGCATCAAAACTGTCAAAGAAACAGATTTCATCTTCATTGACATCATAAACAAGGGAGTGATTACCCACGCCTTCTAATGTGTCGTAATAGGCAATCATAAATTTATTTTGCTCAAATGCCTGTTGAATTTGCTGATAATTTAACGCAGCAAGAATGGGCAAATTGAGTTGCTCTGCTTCCTGGTAACTGAGCTTTTCACTCTGCTGAAGATCAGGGTCAGGATCGGTATAGAACTGCACATGAAAACCAAACTTTTTCAGACCGACAGCTAAGCCGATGGTCGTCGTGCCATTTTCTGAATCATATCTACATACCTCTACCAGCTGCTGAATATCGGCATCGATACCTAAATGTTGTAGTAGCATCCATACCGCAAAAATACCGCCATTTGCTTCTAAGTTAGCTAACTCTTCAGGTATTTCCAAAGACATAATTTTCATCCAAAATATGATTTTATTGATAATAAACAAAATGGCAGAAACTCGAAATTAAATAATTATCTAAACCTATAGAAAGTGTATAAATTTCAGATATATTAAAGATAAATAATCAAATTTCAGTAAATTAGAAATGGCATATCAAGCTACAATTTTAAATGTAATGATCGCATCACCAAGTGATGTCGCAGAAGAAAGACAACTTGTTCGTGATGCAATCTATGAATGGAATGCCATTCACTCAAAACAATTTGGTGTGATGCTAAATCCTGTCGGATGGGAAACACATGTAGCTCCTGAAATGGGAAATCGACCTCAAGAAATAATTAATAAACGTATTTTAGAAAATACAGACATTTTATTAGGCATTTTTTGGACTCGCTTAGGTACAGAAACCGGCGAATATGTCAGCGGTACCGTCGAAGAAATTTCAAGACACATAGCATCTCAAAAACTTGCATCGATTTATGTATGTGACAAACCAATTCCACCTAGTCAAATCACAGAACAGTATCAAAAATTACAAGTGCAAATTAGGGAATGGATGCCGAGTGGAGTTATAGATTTTTATAACGATTTATCTAATTTCAAACAAAAAATTAAAGATCATCTATCTCTTCATATTCAACAGAATGAATATATTCAGACTATTGTAAATGAACTTAACTTCAACGATACGCCAATTGAAACATCTACAAAACAAACTATTGAACCTAGTGATGAAATGGTTCAGATATTATTAAATGCTGGCAATGCGGAGAGTCAGATTCACTTTCGTCGATATTTGGGTGGCCAATCCTTATTCGTAGGCAATTTAGACATTAATCTTAATAAAGCTAGAGAATTAGCTAAATGGGAAGAAGCCCTTAATGAACTATTGAATTTAGGTTTAATTAAAGATCGAGGTTATAAAGGTGAATTATTTGATTTAACTAAAGAAGGTTGGGATGCTTTTGATCAATTAAAAACCCAATTAAAGGAAAATCAATAATATTGCATCTTACAACTTGGAACACTTTTAGAATCCAAGTACAATACTTCGCTAGTCGAGGGATGCTGCGACGTTTTACAGGTACGAAATGTAAAAGCGCCAGGCTCGACGATCGGTCCATCTTTTTTCTAGACAGACCAACAACGGCATCCGCGAACTGAATGATCAATTTTTGTTTTTTATAAGGAGATCGTGATGAACGCGGTTAATGCTTCATTTACAGATTATAAAGTTGCCGATATTTCCCTAGCTGACTACGGCCGTAAAGAAATCAAACTTGCTGAAGCAGAAATGCCAGCGCTGATCGGCTTACGTAAACGCTACTCAGCAGCAAAACCACTTGCAGGCGCGAAAATTCTCGGCTGTATTCACATGACCATTCAAACTGCAGTTTTAATTGAAACTTTAGTTGAATTAGGCGCTGAAGTTCGTTGGACTTCTTGCAACATCTTCTCTACTCAAGACCACGCTGCTGCTGCAATTGCTGCACGCGGTATTCCTGTTTTTGCCTGGAAAGGTGAAACTGAAGAAGAATACATGTGGTGTCTTGAACAGCAAATCAATGTCAATGGCAAACCTTGGGATGCCAACATGATTCTGGACGATGGCGGCGACTTGACTGCTCTTGTTCACGAAAAATATCCTGAAGTGTTAGCGAAAATCCATGGTGTGACTGAAGAAACCACTACGGGTGTGCAACGTCTTTATGAAATGTTACGTGACGGCACTTTAAAAGTTCCTGCAATCAACGTAAATGACTCAGTAACCAAGTCCAAAAACGACAACAAATACGGTTGCCGCCATTCTCTAAACGATGCCATCAAACGCGGTACTGACATGTTGATGTCTGGTCGTCGTGCATTGGTGATTGGTTACGGTGACGTAGGTAAAGGTTCTGCTCAATCACTTCGTCAAGAAGGTATGATTGTTCGCGTAACCGAAATCGATCCAATCTGTGCGATGCAAGCATGTATGGACGGTTATGAAGTGGTATCTCCATACAAAAACGGCGTGCAAACAGGTAAAAAAGAAGACATCAACTTAGATCTTCTTCAAAACACTGACCTGATCGTAACCACTACTGGTAACTATCACGTATGTGACTCTGCAATGTTAGATACATTAAAAGCAGGTTCAGTGGTTTGTAACATCGGTCACTTTGACACTGAAATCGATACCAACTACCTACGTGGCTACAAATGGGTTGAAGTTAAACCTCAAGTACATCAAGTGTATCGTTCAGAAAATGAAAACGATTATTTAATCCTTCTTTCTGAAGGTCGTTTAGTGAATCTGGGTAATGCGACTGGTCACCCATCACGTGTGATGGACGGTTCATTTGCTAACCAGGTATTGGCTCAAATGCACTTGTTCGCCGAAAAATTTGCTGATCTTCCTGAAGACCAAAAACAGGCTGCGATTCGTGTAGAACTGCTTCCTAAGAAACTGGACGAAGAAGTTGCTGCAGCAATGGTTGCCGGTTTCGGTGGTGTCTTGACTCAATTGACTCAAGAACAAGCGGATTATCTTGGTGTTCAAGTTGAAGGTCCATTCAAATCTGAGACTTATAAATACTAATACCCCTCACCCCATCCCTCTCCCTGAGCTTGTTTTAAGCACTGCTTTAAAACAAGTGCAAGAGAGGGTGAGCACCAGATTTATTTCCGATGGATGTTTAATGTCATCATATGAATAAATATGGCTTAAACCCTGCATAATTCAGTAATGAATTCTCCTCTCCCTTTGGGAGAGGTCAGGGAGAGGGTGAAAAATTAAAACAGTATTGATAAAAAAAGGGTTTGAAAAATGACCAAACGTGTTCCAATTTCTTTTGAGTTTTTCCCGACTAAAACTGATGCCGGGGCGGAAAAACTTCGTGTTGTTCATAAAGAATTACAACTGTTAAATCCTGAGTTCTTTTCAGTAACTTATGGTGCCGGTGGTTCCACTCGTGAACGTACACTTGCTGCAATCAATGACTTTAATGGCAAAGGCACACCTGTTGCCCCTCACCTGTCTTGTATCGGTGATGACAAAGCGCGTATTGCAGAGTTGCTGGATTTGTATAAATCACAAGGTATCGACCGTATTGTTGCACTGCGTGGTGACTTGCCTTCAGGTCAGGTTGGCCTGGGTGAATTGCCTTATGCACAGGACTTAGTTCGTTTTATCCGCGAACATTCAGGCGATCACTTCCAGATTGAGGTTGCTGCTTACCCGGAAATGCACCCACAGGCAGAAAACTTTGATAAAGACATTCAACACTTTGTCGAAAAAGCCAATGCCGGTGCCAATGCCGCTCTAACCCAGTTCTTCTTCAATCCGGATGCCTACTTCTACTTTGTAGACCGTATTCAAAAACAAGGCGTGGACATTCCGGTGGCTCCGGGCATCATGCCAATTACCAATGCCAGTAATCTGATTCGCTTCGCAGATGGTACCGGTGCAGAAATCCCGCGCTGGATTCGTAAGCAATTGGCGACTTATGGCGATGACACGGCAAGTATCAAAGCCTTTGGTCATGAAGTTGTGGTGAAATTGTGTGAACGTCTGCTTGCAGGCGGTGCACCGAGCTTGCATTTCTACACTATGAACACGACAGATCCAACACGTCAACTCGTGACTGATCTTGGTCTAGCTTAATTTATATCTGATTTGTGAGTAATACTTAAATGCCACGTTTTTATATTGAAGCTGACTTAGCAGTGGATATGAATGCTGAATTAACTGAAACGGTTTTTCATCACTGGGTCAAAGTATTACGTGCACAAGTCGGTGAAAAAGCCACCTTGTTCAATGGACGGGGTGGTGAATATGAAGTTACGCTTATTGAAGTCGCAAAAAAATCAGCCCGTGTTTCTGTCGATTCCTTCAATCCTGATGACCGTACTCCAGCTTTTAGTACCTTGCTTGGACAGGTAATGAGTAAAGGGGATCGCATGGATTATGCCATTCAAAAAGCCACTGAACTTGGCGTATCCAAAATCCAGTTGCTGACTTCTGAACGCTGTGAAATGCGCCTTAAATATGATCGTGACCAAAAGAAAATAGATCACTGGCAAGGCATTGCCATCGCTGCTTGTGAGCAATGCGGCATGAACAAAGTTCCCGAAGTGTTAGCACCTGTATCTTTACAAGACTGGTTAGAGACAGAACTCCCGACCACAAAACTGGTGCTCGCTCCGAATAAAGATCAAGTGAATGTGCTGGAAAATGCGACACAAGACATTGCGCTATTAATTGGACCTGAAGGTGGTCTAAGTGAAGCGGAAATACAATTATCCAACCAAGCAGGCTTTATAAACTGGTGTATCGGCAATCGTGTATTACGAACAGAAACGGCGCCGATTGTTGCTTTATCTATTTTAAATTATAACTTAACTGTATAGTTCATCAAAATTTGGATGAATAACTTGTGATGTGATTGATTTTTTTCAACAACATTATTACTCTTGAATTAAAGATACAAATGTATATTTAAAATACAGTTTATTTTTTTAACTCAATCAATATTTAGAAAGTAAATTTATTGCAAAATAATAATTAAGGTTTTTGCCTGTATGTCAGATCTTCAAGACGAGTATATTAAACAGCATGTGAGTGCTGCACAAATTAGCAATACAATTCGACTTAGCCGCTTCTTTATAGTCAGTATTGTGATTGTATCGGCATATGTTTATGGCATTTACCAATTTTATTTTATAAAACCTTCTTTTTATTTCAATTTTTGGTTTATAGGCACTGAACTCTTGTGTTGCCTGTGTTTACTGATTAGCAGTGTTTATTTTAAACCCGACCAATTTGCCTTGCCTCATGCGCATCGTTGGCTACAAATTCAAAGTTTAGTGATTGGTAGTTGTATTGCCTTAGGTATGGGCCTGGTTTACTACTATTTACCTCAATACAACCCTGCCTTTAGTCATGTTCATGCCTTAATTTTGTCAGCATTATTACTGATTGTGAGTCAGGCATTTGCCCTAACCTTTTTAACCCAGCGCTTAACTTATTTCTGTCTGGCGTTTATACCTGCTATTTTTCCTTATCTGGCTTCACAATTTATCAGCACAGAAACATCAGATCCTTTATTCTATCTCACCATTAATTTTGCACTGATTGTCATTTTATTATGCGCCAATATCACATCGCGTATTCATCAGCGTATTTCTGTACTGTACTCAAAAAACAATCGTTTAGTTAAAAATGCCAAACAACAGGTTTTATGGACCGATGAATTATGCAAACAATTACAAGCTGAAATTAATAAATCAAAAGATATAGAGCTGCAATTACAATTAAACAATCAGCTGCTGGAGCAAAAAGTTAAAGAACGAACTGTTGATATTGCCAAAATGAATGCCGATCTGGAAAATCAGCAACAAAATCTGGTTTTGGCGCATGAAATTGCCGGACTTCGCCCCTGGGACTGGAATATCAAAGATCGTGAAATTCTGGTGACGGACGCAAAACAGCAAAAAACCCTGAAGCCCTCTAAACTGCATCATCATCAACTGCAAAACATCATTCATCTGGATGATATTGAGCAGTTCAAGCATGCAATGAAACAACATTTACGTGGTCAGTCACCACTTTATGAAGCCAGCTATCGAATTCAGAACAGCAATGGCAAGTGGAAATGGGTCCATGATATTGGTCGGGTCATTGCTCGTGATCCGGTCAATAAAAAGCCCCTGCGCATGGTGGGTATCCGTCGTGACATTCATCAGGAACGTACCGATCAGGAACGCTTAAAATTAGCTGCCAGTGTACTTCAGCAAGCAACTGAAGGCATTTTTATTCTCGATGATCAGCTATGCTACATTGACGTCAATCCATTTTATGAACAACTCACCGGTTTTACTCACCGACATATTATTGGCAAAAATTTATTTGATATTACGGAAAATTATCAGTCACAACAAAGAAACAGCCACTACTCGATTCTTCAGCAGCTGGGAAAAATCGGTGAGTTTGATGGTGAACTGCAGGAAACATTCCTTTCAGGTGAAGAAGCAACCATCTGGATGCGCATTAATGCCATTAGCGATGAGCAGAACCGTGTTACTCACTATATCGGTATTGTCTCCGATTTAACTGAACGTAAACTGCAAGAACAACGGTTGTCTTATTTAGAAAATTACGATCCTTTAACCGATTTGCCGAACCGTTTTTATTACAACTACCAGTTACACCAATATTTAATTAGTCAAAAAGATTCCATTAAACAGCTGGCCGTTATTCGTTTAAATATCGATCGTTTCAGGCCTTTAAATGAATTTTTAAGTAATAGTGGTGGTGACGAACTGTTACGCCAAGTTGCACAAAGACTGCGACTGACCAATACCGAAGCATTATTTGTAGCGCATCTGAATGGCGATGATTTTGCAATTGTCTATGAGATTTCACCTACTCACCCGTCGATTCAACATCATTGTGAACGTATAAGTAAAGCTTTTTCCTTACCCTTTAACATTTTCGATCAGGACCATATTATCACCCTGTCCATGGGCGTTGCATTCTATCCGGAAAATGGACGTCAGCTGGATTATCTGAATAATTGCGCTGAGCAGGCCTTGACTGAAGCAAAAAACCTAGGCGGCAATGCCTGTCGTTTCTACTCCAATAAAAGTAGCGCTTTACTTGAACAAGGCATTTATCTGGAACGCGATTTGCGCCATGCCATCAATAATAACGAGCTAATTGTTTACTATCAGCCGAAAATAAATTTCAGTGATCAGAATATTTACGGTTTTGAAGCACTGGTGCGCTGGAATCATCCAAGCAAGGGCATTATTCCACCCAACCTGTTTATTCCCTTGGCAGAACAAACCAGCCTGATCTCGGATATTGGCCGGATTGTGATTCAACAAACAGCCAAACAGATCCGCTACTGGAACAATATCGGGTTTGACAATATTTGTATATCCGTCAATGTGGTGGCCCAGCAATTACAACGCGGACAATTGCTGGAAGATCTGGATCATGCCATCCAGACCTATAACATTTGTGGTTCCAGCCTGGAACTTGAAATTACCGAATCATCGTTACTGGAAAATTCAGTCACGGTGAAAAACCTGTTGAATGAAATTAAAAAACGGAAAATTCATATCTCGCTAGATGATTTTGGCACAGGCTACTCGTCCCTGTCTTATCTTGCCGATTTCCCGATTGATATACTTAAAATAGATCGCAGTTTTATATCCAAAATCGGAAAAAATAAGCAGGAAGCGATTGTCAGTGCTATGATCGCCATGGGCAAAGCCATGGGAATGATGGTGGTTGCAGAAGGTATTGAAACCAAGCAACAGCTACAGTACCTGCAAGATCTGGAATGCGATATTGCTCAAGGTTTCTTTTTTTCCAAGCCGCTTCCTGAAAAAGAAGCCACCACATACCTGGAACAACATCGACTTATACCTTCTTGATATAAGTCAACCTTTCACCCCCCAACTTTGCCTGAAAAAGACACATACGCGACTGTGATAAGGTCGCAACAAATGTTATATTCGATGCAACCAAGCAGAAAACCAGCAGCTTTGCTGAATTACTCCAGTAACAAACGAGATACAGATGGAAGATCAATCTTTAAAACAACAGGCATTGTATTATCACGAATTCCCAACACCAGGAAAAATCAGCGTCACGCCTAGCAAGCAACTGGTCAATCAACGTGACTTAGCGCTTGCCTACTCACCAGGTGTTGCTGCACCATGTCTTGAGATTGAACGTGACCCTTCAACTGCTGCCCTTTATACTGCACGCGGTAACCTTGTAGCAGTGGTGAGTAATGGTACTGCAGTACTGGGTTTAGGAAATATCGGTCCTTTGGCATCTAAACCGGTAATGGAAGGTAAAGGCGTACTGTTCAAAAAATTTGCCGGTGTCGATGTATTCGATATTGAAATTGATGAAAACGACCCTGACAAAATTGTCGACATCGTGGCCGCGCTAGAACCTACTTTTGGTGGGATTAACCTTGAAGATATCAAGGCACCAGAATGTTTCTATATCGAGCAAAAACTTCGTGAACGCATGAACATTCCAGTGTTCCACGATGACCAGCATGGTACCTCTATTATTGTGGGTGCAGCTCTTCTGAATGCATTGCAATTTAACGGCAAAAAAATTGAAGAAATCAAGATTGTTGCTTCAGGCGCAGGTGCAGCAGCACTGTCTTGCTTAAATCTTCTTTGTGCCCTGGGTGCTAAGAAAGAGAATATCATCGTTGCCGATTCACGTGGTCTATTAACCACTCAGCGTGAAGGTCTGGATGAATCTAAAAAAGCATACGTGCAAGACATCACCGCTACTCAGCTCGGTGAAGTACTTGAAGGTGCTGATATGTTCCTGGGTCTGTCAGCTGCCGGTATTCTCACCAAAGAAATGGTGAAAACCATGGCTGCAAATCCGATTATCTTTGCCTTGGCAAACCCGGATCCAGAAATTCTGCCTGAACATGCACATGAAGTTCGTGATGACGTGATCATGGCAACTGGTCGTTCAGACTATCCAAACCAGGTAAATAATGCACTGTGCTTCCCATATATCTTCCGTGGCGCGCTTGACGTTGGCGCAACCACCATCAATGAAGAAATGAAGATTGCCTGTGTACATGCCATTGCGCGCATGGCACATGTTGAAGCAGACGCAGCATCGTATGGTGAAAAATCAGCATCATTTGGCCGTGATTACTTAATCCCTCGCCCACTCGATCAACGCTTGATTCTTGAAATTGCCCCGGCAATTGCACAGGCAGCGATGGACTCAGGCGTAGCCACTCGCCCGATTCAGGACTTCTCTGCTTACCGTCAACGTCTGTCTGAGTTTGTTTACAACTCTGCATTCATGATGAAACCAATTTTCGCCCAGGCGAAAACTGATCCTAAGCGTATTGCCTATGCTGAAGGTGAAGACCTGCGTGTACTTCGTGCAGTACAAATTGCAGTCGATGAAGGTCTGGCTAAACCAATCCTTGTCGGTCGCCCTGCAGTGATTGAAGCAAATATCAAGAAATTAGGTCTACGTCTTGAAGATGGTGTGAACATCACCATCATCGATCAAGAAAAGAACCCACATTACGAAATGTTTGCTGATGACTACTACAGCATCATGCAACGTAAAGGTGTGACACCTGAGTATGCGCAACGTGAAGCACGTCGCCGTTCTACCTTAATTGCATCTATGCTGGTGAAACACGGTCTTGCAGACGGTATGCTGTGTGGTACCTACTCAAGTTACGACATTCATCTGGACTTCGTAAGCAACATCATTGGTAAGAAAGAAGGTCATAACACATTCTTTACGCTCAATGCATTAATGCTTGAAGACCGTAACCTGTTCATCGCGGATACATACATTAACCGTAACCCGACAGCTGAACAGCTTGCTGAAATGACCATTTTGGCTGCTGAAGAAGTACGTCGTTTTGGTGTAACACCACGTATCGCACTTCTTTCTCACTCAAGCTTCGGTAGCGACCAAGATGACTTAAGCGCGCAAAAAATGCGTAAAGTGTATGACATCTTGTCTGAAACTGCGCCTGAACTGGAAGTTGAAGGTGAAATGCACGGTGATGCGGCACTTGACGAAAACATCCGTCACTTTGCTTTCCCGAACTCACGTTTCAAAGGTTCTGCAAACTTGCTGATTATGCCAAACCTGGATGCAGCCAACATTTCGTTTAACCTATTGAAATCGACTTCAGGGAATAACGTTACCATTGGTCCTATCCTGTTAGGTGTATCTAAACCTGTCCACATCCTGACACCAACTACGACTACACGTCGCTTGGTGAACATGACTGCATTAACTGTTGCTGAAATTCAGGAAAATGAAAAATTAGCCCTTTGATTTAGTCAGCTAGATCACATTTTGTGACTTGAGAAAACCTCTATTCTGTAGCATGATTGCTTGAAGAATAGAGGTTTTTTCATGCAAGTTTATTTAGTAGGCGGTGCGGTTCGAGATCACTTGCTCGGACACCCCTATCACGAGAAAGATTATGTTGTGGTCGGTGCAACACCGGAACAACTTCTTGCTCAGGGCTATCAGCCTGTGGGTAAGGATTTCCCTGTTTTTTTACATCCAGAAACAAAAGAAGAATATGCACTGGCACGCACTGAACGTAAATCAGGTCGTGGCTATCATGGCTTTGAATTTTATACCGATCCGAGCGTTAGTCTTGAAGATGATCTGATTCGTCGTGACCTGACCATCAATGCCATGGCCATGGACAATGAAGGCAATATTTATGATCCTTATGCGGGTCAGCAGGACTTGGAACAACGCATTTTACGCCATGTATCCGATGCCTTTGTCGAAGATCCACTCCGTGTTCTGCGCATTGCGCGCTTTGCTGCACGTTATAAAAGTTTAGGCTTTAGCGTGGCAGAAGAAACCCTCACCTTAATGAAACAATTGGTGGAATCAGGTGAACTCAATGCGCTAATTCAGGAACGTGTCTGGAAAGAAACTTCCCGTGCGCTGATGGAAGATCATGCCGATGAATATTTTACCGTTTTACGTACCTGTGGTGCGTTAAAAGTCCTGTTCCCGGAGCTGGATGCTTTATATGGTATTCCACAGCGCCCTGAATATCATCCGGAAATTGACAGTGGCATTCATACCATGATGTCATTACAACAGGCTTGTAAAGCCGACTATTCTTTAGATGTCCGCTTCGCAGTGCTGGTTCACGACTTGGGCAAGGCCTTGACACCAGCAGATGAATTACCGCGCCATATCATGCACGAAGAACGCGGGGTCAAACCGGTGACTGAACTCTGTGACCGTCTGAAAGTCCCAACCAATACCAAACAGCTGGCCATTGCAGTCTGTAAAGAACATTTAAAATGCCATCAGGCTTTAAGCCTGAAACCAGGTACTTTATGGCGTTTACTGCAACGTCTGGATGTGTTACGTCGCCCTGAACGAGTGGAGGCGTTTATACAGGCTTGTGAATGCGACTCCCGTGGCCGTTTAGGTCTGGAAGATCGTGACTATCCTCAGGCCACTTATATACTTAAGGCAATGGAAGTGGTCCGCAATATTAAAGCGCAAGACTTACCTGCCGATGTGAAAGGTCAAGAAATTGGTGAGATGTTGATTGAGCGTCGCATTCAAGCCATTGCAGAACTGAAAGCTCGGCAAGTTGCAGTAGTGGTGTAAGTATAAAAAAGCATCTAAGGATATTGTTGTCCCATAATTTGATTAAAGACTATTTTTTGAGAAAATAGTTAATTCAAATCATCTTATTTAAGTTAGAAGCTTTCACTGCCGCAAATTTTCAATAAAATCAAAAGGCATTTGTATAGGCGATGTCTTACTTTTGAGAGGCCAAAAGTAAGCAAAAGCCTTTGTTACCCATACATAACCTCCTTGTTATGATGGGTAACGTGTGGCATCTCTGCCACACTCGCATATCCACAGCTTACTTAAATCAAACTATCCTTCACTAACAAACCTGATGGCGCATTTTTGCATCCATATCAATCCCCATAATTCCATCTTTGCACACAAATGAATCCCCCTTTCATAAAGGGAGTCAGGAGGAATTTTGGCTGATCAACAAATATGAGCAATAGCTGAAATCAGGAAATATTCGCTGGAAAAGCAATCACTTTTTCAAGCTTCATTTGCTCTGTAGCGACCATTAACAAACGGTCAATGCCTAAAGCAATACCGGAACACTCTGTCATGTGCGGTAATGCAGTAAGCAGATATTCATCAATCGGCATGACATGTAAGCCCAGTTTTGCACGTTCGGCATTATCTGCTTCAAAGCGGGAACGCAGTACATCGGCATCAATCAATTCATCATAAGCATTGGCCAATTCCAGACCTTCGATATACAGCTCGAAGCGGGCAGCTACCAGTTCCCCATCCTCATCGATTCGGGTTTTGGCCAAGGATGCCAGTTCAGCGGGGAAATCGGTTAAAAATACTGGCGTATCAAAACCCAGACTCGGTTCGACAAAATGCGAAAAAAGCAAATCGATATAACCCAGGCGGTCATCACCCAAATCCAGATTGAGTCCAACCCGGTTACAACAGTCTTTCAGATCTTTTAAGCTTGCTTGTAATGGATTGATATTCAGACGATCCATAAAGGCATGCTTATAACTTAAAATGGTGGGACGAACTTCACCAAAACGCTGTTTTAAAGTCACATTGAGCAAATCGGTTACTTCAAACATCAAATCTTTCAGGCTGAATCCGGGACGGTACCATTCCAGCATAGTGAACTCACTATTATGTTTACGTCCATGCTCATCATCACGAAAAACTTTACAGATTTGATAGATCGGACCACTACCACTGGCCAGCAGCCGCTTCATGGCAAATTCGGGCGAGGTTTGCAAATAGTGGGTGTGTAATTTGCCTTGTAAATGACGCTGTGCCTGTATAGAGGCCAGATGTACATCGGTCACTCCGGCCTGCGATAAGACTGGTGTTTCAACTTCCAGTACATTCCGTTCAGCAAAGAACTGACGGATTTGCGCATACATTTTGGCACGTGCCTGCATAGCCTTTAAATCACAAGTCGGCTGATAAGCAATAGATTGACTCATGCCTTCGGCCCTCCATGTGCTGCCCATTCACGGCGTAACGGATAAGTTTTACGCAAATAATCAAAGGCTTTTTGCTCAATCTTGCCATCTTTCAGGCAGGCCCTTAAGTTTGCATCATCACGGGCAATATCATAGATTTGAGTCAAATATTGTTTTAGCACCGCCTTTAAATCACCATCTTTAAAGTATGGTTCACAGACAGGTAATTGCGTTTCAAATTGCTTTTCAGCTGGATAATGAAAGGTGTTGCAGAATGCATCGTAGATCATTTGTGTACCACGTGCCTTTCCTTCCAAGCTATACCCGGCAATATGCGGTGTGACCAAACGAATTAAATTTAACAGCTGTTCTGAAATTTCAGGTTCGTGCTCAAATACATCGAGAACTACTGCACGCTGGGTCTGTTGAATATCGACAATTAAAGCCGATTCTTCAACCACCGGTCCTCGTGCCGAATTAATTAAAATCGCTGTAGGCTTCATCTGTGCTAAAGCTTCAGCATTGATGAGATGGTAAGTTGGATGATTGCCTGTTTTGGTTAAAGGCACATGGGTGGAAATCGCATCGGCTGTTTTTAATAGGGTATTTAAATCTACTTGCTCAATCTGTTCACGCTGTACGAAGGGATCATGACCAATCACCTTCCAGCCCAGAAGTTTAGCCATAACAGCCAGACGTGAACCGACATTGCCCAGACCGATAATGCCCAAAGTAAAGCTGTCATTGGCATCGATTAGTTCAGGTTTTAAATGCAGTAAAGCAGTAATCACATATTCCGCAACGGCCTGCGCATTACAGCCTGCGGCATTCGACCAGGCAATATTGCATTGTTCTAAAGCAGCTATATCCAGATGATCGGTGCCAATGGTCGCACTGCCGACAAATTTTAATTTTGTGTCCTGAACCAGCTCGGCATTGACTTGGGTCACAGAACGCACCAGTAACGCTTCTGCATCTTTCACATTCGCATGGGTTAAGGTTCGTCCTGCAGCCTGCTGAATTTCTCCAAAATCGGCAAAGAAATATTCAGTAAATGCCAGATTTTCATCTGCGACAATTTTCATAATGCAATCCAATGATCTTATGCTGATTATGATAACGCTTAGCACTGCATCTGACCAAGCACCTTGTAGGTATCGCTTTCTTGTATTAGATAATTTCACAAACACCATGATGCATAAAATGGATGTCATCTTTCCTGGCAGAAAAAAGGACCGAATGCTTTAACATTCCGGTCCAACAGAAGCAAAACCAATATGCATCACAAGAATGCTGCTTAAGCTACCTCTCCATCAATAATGCCTTGCAATTTTAAGGCATGCAGCTCATCTGCCGTTTTAAGACGTGACAGAATATGTTGAGTATGTTCACCCAACTGCGGTGGTGCATTGCGATATTCTACCGGTGTATCTGAAAGTTTGATTGGCGAAGCAATCACTTTGAAATTTTCATTCAAGGCACGTGGTCCATCCTGACCAAAACCAGTAATCGAGCAATACACCACATTGGGATTCAGTGCACTTAAACTTGCATAATCAAGTCCATATTTTGCCAGTGAGCCCGCTTTATAGTTTTCAATGACTACATCAGCGGTTTTGGCAATTTCCCTAATAATTTCTTGACCTTGAGCCGAGGCAATATCAACAGAAACTGAATATTTATTGCGATTAGCACACTGAAAATAGCCAGATTCACGTGTGGCATTGCCCTGCTGGTCTGGCATCCATGATGGTCCCCACATGCGGGTATCATCTCCTACCTGTGGACGTTCAATTTTGATGACTTCAGCACCTAAGTCTGCAAGAATTTGCCCACACCAAGGACGAAATGTTTGAATAAGAATATAGTTTAATTTGAATAGCGTTGTTTAAACTGCATTGCACTATATTCCAAATACGTATCCAAAGAATCCCATTTAATCCAATGTTTAAAGACCTAAATCATAAAAATTTAAGCCTTTTTTAGATAAGAATTATAGCGCCAAATTAAGATAAAAATTCTTTAATAGTTTCTTGCATACTTGTAGTAGCACGACCAATTAGCTGATGTAGGTCTTTGCTATCACTATATAAAGCGTCTTTAGATACGCCTTCATCTGAGTTCGCTAATATACTCGCAAAACCTTTTGGTATACCCACTTGTATCAAGAGCGCTTTATATTCCTCTTCCGATAAATCTTGGTAAGTTACGTCTTTTTTACTGATTTCACTTGTCCATTTTGCTACATCATTAAGGCTATAACTTGTATCACCAGCAAGTTCATAAACTTTATTTTCATGCCCTTCTTGAGTTAATACTATAGCAGCAGCTGTTGCATAATCTAAACGTGAAGCAGAAGCAATTTTGCCGTGATGAGTTGCCCCGAAAATTTTGCCCTGCTCAACTGCTTGTGCAAGTCCCATTGCATAGTTTTCGCTGTACCAGCTATTACGTAGTAGTGTATGTGGAATATTCGCTGCTTTTAAATATTGTTCAGTCTCAACATGCTCTTGTGCCAATAAAAGCGGTGATGTATCTGCTTTTAATAAACTCGTATAAGCAATAAATTTTACGTTTGCAAGTTTTGCTGCATTAATAACATTCTGGTGTTGTACTGTCCGTTGACCAATTTCACTCGATGAAATTAATAAAAGCCGATCGACACCTGCCAATTGAGCTGAAAGTTTATCTGCATCATGTCCATAATCAAAAGCACGGACTTCGATCCCTTTTGAACTTAGTTCTGATGCTTTTTCTGGATTACGCACTAATGCCACAATATTTTTTGCCTCAGTTCGTTCGAATAATTGAGAAATAATAAGTTGGCCGAGCTGACCTGATGCACCAGTAACTGCAATACGCATGATGAACTCCATCTGATGTAGTTGATATAATTTAATCATCCTAGTACCATACCTAACTAAAAGTAAGTACTTACCTAAAGGTAAGTTTAAAACAAATGTAAAATTTTGTAATTAAGGTGTTATGCGATGAAAGGATACGTTTTTTCAGCAGATTGTCCGTCTCGAAAAATTTTGTTAACACTGACTAGTCGTTGGAGCGTCTTGATTTTAGTTGCGCTTAGAAACCAACGTCTGCGTTTTAATGAATTAAAAAAAATAATTGATGGCATTAGTGAAAAGATGTTGGCTCAAACCTTAAAAACGCTTGAGCAAGATGGTTTTATCTTACGTCAGGATTATGCAGAAATACCGCCTCGTGTAGATTATCAATTAACAGAGTTTGGACGAGAGGCTGCTGAACGACTCTTTGATTTAACTACTTGGCTTGAAAATAATTTATCTAAATTATTAGAAAATCAGCCTAGTACAGACATAGTTCGGAACTGACTTGGGAAACAAAAGCATTCTCCTATGTTAAGCATTCAAACTGGCTTAGCTTAGCACCTTATGTTAGTATTATTTTAGTAGTTACTATTGGATTTATTAATTCGGATATGAGTAAAAATAGCAATCTTGAAGTCTGCCCAATCGCTAGAAGTCTTTCTGTTCTAGGCGACGCGTGGAGTATGTTGATTTTACGTGATGCTCATGCGGGTTTTACACGTTTTGATCAGTTCCGTAAAAGTTTAGGTATTGCACCAACCATGCTAACTAAACGTTTGTCTGTTTTAGTAGAGGAAGGCTTACTCGAAAAGAGACAATATTCTGAACATCCGCCGCGTGAAGAGTATCTATTAACTCAAGCAGGTCAAGATTTTCTACCAGTTCTGTTTGTGATTGGAGCATGGGGCAGAAAATATAAACCCTTTGAACAACCCGAAAAAATGGTGACTTTTCTGGATGCAGAACAAGGCACTGAAATTAAGCCGATTGTGATTGATCAAATCACTGGTGCCGAAATTGGTACTCGCCCTATTCGCCAAAAAACCGAATAAGATTTTAAATAAAAAGCACTCAATTAGAGTGCTTTTTATTGGGCTAATGTAAGGTAAATCGGTTATTTTGCCCGTGCCCGTTGGGTTGCATACGTTCCCCAACCACTACGTAAAATCGATTTAATAAATGCCCATAAACCACTTTCATGAGGTTTTGGTTCTTTAGCTTTACCCATACGTTTTAATTGTTGGGTGTACCAAAGTACTTCCATAATACCTAGACTATCGACCTTCTTAATGCCTGTTTTGATTGGATGCACCGACTGAAGACCATTTTTACCTGCCAGCAAATATTTAGGTACATCAGGTTCAATTGCCATAATTCTTGCAATCCCAATAACATCACACGCTTGAGACTGCAAAGCTTGATTCATGCCTTCTACGGTCCGAAAACCACCTGTAACCATGAGTGGTGTTTTTACGAGTTTTCTTACTTTTTCTGCGAAATCAATAAAGAAAGCTTCACGGGCAATAGTCGAAGCTTTTTGTGGCGCTTTGGCTACGCCAGATTCATAGGTGCCGCCTGATATTTCAATGAGGTCGATCCCTGCATCTGCTAAAGCCTGAATTGTTTCTAAGGAGTCCTGTTCGGTAAAGCCGCCTTTTTGAAAGTCTGCCGAGTTTAGCTTAATCGCAATCGGAAACTCTTGACCGACTTGTTTGCGGATTTCTGCATATACTTCCATTAAAAAACGACGACGTTTTTCAGGTGTACCGCCCCATTCATCATTTCTTAAATTATGTAAAGGAGATAAAAACTGATTAATCAGATAACCATGTGCAGCATGAATCTCAACGCCACTAAATCCAGCCTTTTTACAGATCGCTGCGCTACGACCAAAACGCTGAATAATATCAATAATCTCTGTATGTTTGGCTTCATCAGGCGTCGCAAATAAAGATTGCATTTCTGGCCTAAATGGCACTGCCGATGCAGAAATAGTACGGACATTTAATCCTTTGGTTGATTGTTTTCCCGGATGATTTAACTGTGCCCACAATTGAGAACCTTGATCAGTCACGGATTTTGCCCATTTTTGCAAAATCGCAAAATCACGCTCATCCTCGACTACCACATTACCAGCCTCACCTAAGGCACGTCGATCAATCATAATGTTGCCACTGATGATCATCCCAATTCCTGATGCAGCCCAGCGCTGATATAAACGCACATGTTTTTCGTTTGGGTTATTTGAATAGCTAGCCAAGGTTTCACTGGTTGCAGCCTTCGCTAGTCGGTTTGGAATGCTAAAGCCATTTGGCAACGTTAAAGGCTGATTCAAGAGATTGGTTTCTAATTGCAGTTGGGTCATGGTCTTCTCTCACACAGTTCAAGATGGTTTTGAATGGGGTTGAATAAAGTCCACTAAACTTTGAAACCACATCACATCCACAAAATTTCCGCTAATGACAAGGTCTTGTGTTTTAAGTGCAGTTAAAAAAGTGTTTACACTGTCTTTCGCTGACAACACGACAAACCCTTTGCTACCCGTTTTAAACGTAAAGGTAAAACTTGGTGACTTGGTTAGCCCTGAGTAAGAGTTAATCTTGCCATTTTTCACTTCGAAATAGCGGCCTTCACCACTCGCAGTTTGAATCTGAAAGATGACATTTTTATCTTTCACGTAAGCAGCACATTTCGGATTCTTTTTTACCGCACGCTGCATGAGCTTGGTGAGCACCCATAGCAGTAATTTAAATTTCATCATTTTTGCTTTCTTGATTCATCAAATTGACTAGCTCGAACTAATGCATTTATTCATTTAAAAACTGGATTACATGTTTTACAAAGCGTTCAGGGTATTGAAATTGGGCGCCATGTCCTGCGTCTGGATAGATAAATAGCTGCGCGTTTGGGATGTTAAGTGCCATGTGATAGGCGTTGATGGTCGGAATCATCACATCATCAACACCATTTAAAATGAAAGTAGGTTGTTTAATCTCACGTAAATGCGCAAATGGGTCTTGTTCATCAAGCTTAGCTAAAAAATGCATATTGGCTTCGATCTGTGCCTGCATGACTTCAACTGAGCTTACCTGATCTTGATTTTTACGCTCATGTCGACGTTGCCAAAATTCACGACCCGCTTGAATAGCAGCTTCAGATCGGCCAAAAAATAAAAACAGAAAGTCTTCTTCAGATGGCACAGCAGTTGTGGCATGTTTCAATACCAAAGCAGCCACGTCTGGATCATCACCTCTAGGTTTTCCACCCCGAGGGCCTGTTCCTAAAAGCATCAATTTTCTGACTAATTCAGGGTGGCGACGCACTAAATCCTGTGCTTGAAAACCACCTAAAGAGAAGCCTAATAAATCAACTTGTTTTAAGCCCAATGCACGAATGACTGCGGCTGCATCATCTGCCATGTCTTCAATACGAGTACGAGGCTGACCTGTAGATGAAGCAATGCCTCGACCATTAAACAAAATGACTTCACGCCCTTGTGCCAAACCATTGGTAATGATTGGGTCCCAGTTGTCTAAACCGCCTCGAAAGTGCTGAAGAAAAAATAGCGGTGGTTGCCCTGTGTTTGAGTTACCCCATCGACGATAGGCAAATTTTGCTCCATCAACTTCTATAAATTGTGTTTCAACAGTTTGATGATTCATTGTGGTCATCGTCGTTCGCCTATTTTTATAAATGATTAAGTTGAATTTATTTCGCCAAGAAAGCTAAAGATTGCGTTACAAAATCTTCATGGAACTGAAAAATTCCGCCATGGCCAGCATCGGGGTAAATAACAACAGAGCTATTTGGCAAACGTTTTGCCAAATCATAGGTGTTCACGGTTGGGACCATTCGGTCATGATCACCATTAGCAACTAACACAGGTTGTTGAATCACAGAAAGGTCGGAAGGTTTCTTACTGCCCCATTTTTTGAGTGCTTTAAGCTGAGCACGATAGGCAGAAATGGTGATTTCTTTATCGCGGTTTTCGGTACGTTCGTTAATACGTTGAATAAACTGTTTTGCAGCAGCTTTACCATTTTCAGTACGTGTGAAGAAAAGATAAACTTTAGGATCTTGACCAGTAGCCATTCCACGGACTAAATCCCAATTTGAAATGCGTCCTACGGTACTAATGCCTGTACCTCCCGCAGGGCCAATTCCCGACAAAATCATTTTTCGAACTAAATTTGGCTGCTTCAAAGCAATCTCTTGTGAAATCATGCCGCCCATCGAGAAGCCAAATAAATCAACTTGCTTAAAGCCTTTTGCTTGAATGAAAGCAATCGCATCGTCTGCCATTTGCTCAATTGACTGGGCTGGTTTACCTGTAGAAGCACCGACCCCACGATTATCAAACACCACCACATGATGTTTAGCCGCAATTCCATCAATAATTCGTGGGTCCCAATTATCTAGAACAGCCGCCAAGTGATTTAAGAAAATGACAGGCGTTCCACCGTTCTGTTGACCATATTCTCGGTAAGCGAAGTTAACGTCACCTGCACGAATAAATTGAGTCGGTACATTCTTCCAATTCGTATCTTGTTGAGCGTTTTGCCCTGCTTGCAAATTGCTAACAGCACTTGATAACACTTTATGTGCCTGAATTGATGGTTCACTAAAAGAAACCAATGGCACAACCTCTGCCTGAGTTAAGGGGGCACTAAAAATAGATATCGCCGTCAAACTCATAGCAACTGTATTTAATAAAAACTTCATTTCTCTAATCCTCAAATTTAATTCATTGATCTAATTCATCTGTTTTTTATGAGTGATCTTTTAAAGGGAGAAAAGATAAAAAACAGAGTTAGTATCGATTTAATACTAACTATACACAGGCAAAAATATATTGTCACTATCTTTTTAGTAGTAACTATTTTATTTTTAGATTATGATGAAAAAATCAAGCCGGAATCGATTGGTTCAGGCGACAAAATTTAAGTAAGGAACATGTATGACCAGCAGGGTAGTTCTCATTACAGGCGCATCATCGGGTATTGGGTTAGCAACCGCAGACCTTTTACATGAGGCAGGATTTATTGTTTATGGCACAAGCCGAAAAGCAAAAAACTCATCAAACTATAAATTTCATCTGATTGAGTTAGATGTAAATCAAGACGACTCGGTCACTCACGCCATTGAAAAAGTGATTGCCAATGAGGGCCGAATTGATGTCTTAATTAATAATGCTGGGTTTGCAATATCACCCGCTGGTGCTGAAGAAAGTTCAATGCAACAAGCACAGGCTATTTTTGATACTAACTTTTTCGGTGCCGTTCGAATGACTCGCGCAGTTATTCCACACATGCGTCAGAAAAACTCAGGACTTATTTTAAATATCAGTTCGATTCTTGGACTTATGCCTATGCCTTTTGGCGCTCTTTATGCTGCATCTAAACATGCACTTGAAGGTTATTCTGAATCTTTAGACCACGAGTTAAGATCACAAGGCATTCGTGTATCTCTGATTGAACCTGCTTATACCAATACTTCTTTAGGATTAAACTTACTTGAAGCAGACAATAAAGTTTCTTTTTACGATGAAGCACGTGAAAAGCTACACAAACAAATGATTCATTCAATTAATAAGTCAGATGACCCAAGTGTGGTTGCCCATACCATTTTAAATGTCATTGAAAGTCAACATGTTTTACCACGCTATACAGCAGGTAAAACTGCAAAAAACTTAAAAGCCCTTCGACGCTTTGCTCCTGTAAAAGTCTTTGACAAGTTAATTCAGCGAAGCATGAAGGTGTAGTACAGAACCAAAATCTAAAACATTAAAAAGTTCAAAATAATAGAGGTTCCAAATGAAAGCAGCTTATATAACCCGCTACGGCAATATTAATGATGTACAAATTGATGAACAACCGAAACCATCTCTAACCGAAAATGCGGTTCTTGTTAAAGTGCATGCAGCCAGTATTAACCCACTCGACTTAAGAGTTTTAGAAGGTGAATTTAAAGCAATTCTGCCCGTCCCATTTCCTTTCATCTTAGGCAATGACTTTGCAGGTACTGTCGTAGAGGTAGGCTCGAAGGTGTCGCAATTTAAAGTCGGAGATGAAGTCTATGCCAAGACAGATCTAAACGGTGCTTTTGCAGAATATACAGTCGTTCAACAGTCATCACTAGCGCTTAAGCCACAAAATATTTCGATGGAACAGGCAGCAGCCCTACCTTTAGTTGGATTAACTTCATGGCAAGCATTAGTTGAAATCGCAAAAGTTAAAGCAGGTCAAAAAGTATTAATTCATGCTGGTTCAGGCGGTGTCGGGTCAATTGCGATTCAGCTTGCCAAGTCTCTTGGTGCTACGGTTACAACCACGACAAGTGAGAAAAATATTCCTTGGGTCAAAGCATTAGGTGCAGATACGATCATTGACTATAAAACAATGGACTTTGAGCAAGAACTTAAAGACTACGATGTAGTTCTAGATACTCAAGGCGGAAAAACCTTAGAAAAATCACTAAACATTCTTAAACGCGGTGGACGTCTTATTAGTATTTCAGGACCACCAGATAAAAATTTTGCTGAAGCCATCAAAGCGAACTGGTTTCTAAAATGTGTTATTCCGCTTTTAAGTTGGTCAATCCGGCATAAAGCAAAAAAACGCGATATTTCCTATTCATTTCTGTTTATGCAGCCGAATGGTCAACAGTTATCTGAAATTTCAAAATTAGTCGAGTCTGGGAAAATAAACCCAGTGGTCGATAAGACTTATACATTTAGCGAGATTAAAGATGCTTTCCACTATGTAAATACTGGACGGGCAAAAGGAAAAATCGTTTTAAAAATTTCTGAATAAAAGTGGAGATAAATATGAATTATCAATTATTTGGTCAAACAGGTTTAAATGTTTCACAAATTGCTTTAGGGACTGGTAACTTTGGCACAGGTTGGGGGTATGGTTCCTCACCAGAAGACGCCAAATTAGTATTGGATGCATATCTGGATGTAGGCGGCAATTTTATAGACACAGCAGATGTTTATCAATTTGGACAATCTGAGCAAATTCTAGGTGACTTATTACAAGGTATTCGCCACGAGGTTGTCTTAGCCACTAAATTTTCGGATGGTGCTTCGCTTGATACCAACCAACTACATAAAGGAAATAGCCGAAAAGCAATGCTTTATTCAGTTGAGCAAAGTCTACGCAGATTGAAAACGGATTATATTGATCTTTACTGGGTACATCATCCTGATAATGTTACACCGAGCGAAGAAATTCTAAGAGGGCTAGAGGATTTGGCTCGTACCGGAAAGATTCTCTATGCAGGTTTATCAAATTTTCCAGCATGGCGACTATCTCGTGCAGCAACTATTGCAGAACTTAAAAATACAGTGCCTATTGCAGCGGCACAATTCCAACATAGTTTGGTCTGTCGTGAGCCTGAAGCCGATTTAATTCCAGCTTCTCAAGCATTAGGATTAGGGATGGTGACATGGTCTCCTTTAGGTGGAGGAATGCTCACAGGTAAATATCGTCAGGGTGAAAAAGGCCGTGAAGAAGGTTTTGGCGGCAAGGTTTTTCAGCAAGAAAACTCGATTCAACGTACAGCAATTTTAGATGCAGTGCTTTCAATTGCTGCTGAATTAAATGTATCTGCTGATCAGGTGGCAATTGCTTGGGCAGGTACACATGGAACCATTCCTATTATCGGACCAAAATCTTTACAGCAAGCAGAAAGTAATTTACATGCAATCGATGTTGTATTGTCACCTGATCAAATCCAACTACTCGATTCAGTCAGTCAAATTACAACTTCAGATCAAAAGCGATTACCTATATTAAATATTGATGTAAAGCATAAAGCCATTATTGCTTAAATTTTAGTAACTATAATTAGACATTCTCAATTCTTAGTATTCAAACTGGACTTATAGTTATGGAAGTAAATGACGTTCTCAAAGAATGGGAAGAAACTGAACAGAAAATTCTTAAGCATCTAGGCCCACCAGATTCTGTGCACTTATCAGAGTTAACTCAACGCTCAGGATTAGAAGTTTTTGAGGCTATTTTTTCTGGTGAGCTTCCCTCACCTCCAATTGGAGAAACGCTCGACTATATTCCTGTGCATATGGAATATGGGATTGCAGTCTTTCAAGGCCGGCCACAACGCAAACATTACAATCCATTAGGTAGTGTGCATGGGGGCTGGTTTTGTACTTTACTTGATTCAGCTGTTGCTTGCGCTATTCATACTACACTCCCTGCTGGGAAAGCTTATACCACGCTTGAACTCAAAGTGAATATGGTACGTGCACTAACAGATGCGACCCCTCTTGTACGGGCAGAGGGAAAAATCGTCCATGTCGGACGCCAAACAGCGACTGCTGAAGGACGAATAATAGGCCCTGATGGAAAATTATATGCACATGCGACAACGACATGCCTTATTTTCGATGCTCCTGAAAAAACGTCATAACAAATTTTAAAAACGCAGATTTTTTGATTCAACATCATTATTAAATTTAGAGGTGTAACATGACAGATAAAACTCTTTTTAGTTCCTATCAATTAGGCAACATTGAACTCAACAATCGTATTGTAATGGCTCCACTCACACGCAACCGCGCAGGGAAAGGACTTGTGCCAAGTGAGTTTGCTGCTGATTATTATGCTCAGCGTGCTAGCGCAGGTCTTATTATTACAGAAGCAACCCAAGTTTCTCCACAAGCTCAAGGATATCAAGATACACCTGGGCTATACACGACTGAACAAATTGATGCTTGGCGAAAAGTAACAAATGCCGTACATGCAAAGGGTGGAAAAATCTTTGTTCAATTATGGCATGTTGGACGAATTTCTCATGTTGATTTGCAACCTAATGGAGCAAGTCCTGTCGCCCCTTCAGCGATTCGGGCAGACACAAAGACTTTTGTAAATAATACATTTACTGAAGTATCTGAACCCAGAGCATTAGAATTATATGAAATTCCCGCCATTATTTCAGATTTCCGCCAAGCGGCAGCAAATGCCATTACTGCTGGATTTGATGGAGTTGAGATTCATGCTGCGAATGGATATTTACTAGAACAATTTATAAAAGATGGTGCCAACCAACGTACTGATATATATGGTGGATCTATCGAAAATCGAGCACGATTATTACTTGAAGTGGCTGAAGCTATAGTCAGTGAAATTGGTGCTCATCGAACAGGTGTCCGTATATCTCCTGTATCTCCTGCTAACGGTATAAGTTGTAGTGATCCTCAACCTCAGTACAATTACATTACTGAACAACTCAATCAACTCGGTATCGTCTATTTGCATGTCGTTGAAGGTGCTACAGGCGGACCACGTAACATAGCACCTTTCGATTACCCTGCTATACGCAACCGTTTTGAGCAGACCTATTTAGCCAATAATGGTTATGATTTAGAACTTGCGAATGCTCACCTTGAATCTGACGAAGCTGACCTATTTGCTTTTGGAAAATTATTTATTAGTAATCCAGACTTAGTTGAACGTTTAAAACACGGCCTTCCATTGGCTGAATTAAATCCGGCAACATTGTACGGTGGAGGGGCTGAAGGTTATACCGACTATCCCAATTATAGCGATTAAAATACATACTGACTAATTGAAAAAGGCGTCTCTAGATAGTCATTTGTTATTAATAAATTGTAGTAAGAATTTTCCTGCATTTGTATAAATAATTGATATGATCTTTGGAAAAAAATAAAGGAGGTAAATTACCTCCTTTTGCTAATTCAAAGCTTGAACCGACTGTTGCTGAATATCCTCAATAAAAACATTATATTGTTTAAATTAATCGATTTTCAGGCTCTAACTGACTTAGAATTTAAATAAAAATCATCGACTGTATCCAATTCCTGCTCAGAGTTTAGCTCAAACCTCTGATAGCCATAACCCTGTAAGGCCACTTGATCTAAAGCAGATTGGTTAAAACCACACAGTTTACTCTTCTGATAGATCTGATTTATTGAAATAAATAAATTAAAATTTAATTCAAACCAAAAGTCTTTCTAATACTTTTATCAACTGGGCCACTCGGCATGAATCGACGCAATTTACTCAATAAAGACGCTTGTCCAGATGGTGTACGGCGCATTTGCCAATCATTGAGTGCCGCTGTAACAATTGTCTCAGTAACACTATCGGGCTGAGGTGCTTGATCAATCTGTTTTAAGATGGCATGAGTAGCTAAGTTGCGCTCATTGTCATATTCAGGAATTTTTGAACTTGCTACGGGTGCATTCTTATCTAAATTGGTTTTAGTAAATGAAGGCTGAACAATTGATACGCGAATTCCAAATTGGCGAAGCTCGTGATCTAAAGACTCAGACAACCCTTCAACCGCATGTTTAGTAGCCGAATATAACCCCATATAGGGTGAAGGTAAGAAACCCAATACTGAACTAACATTTATAATTCTTCCAAAATGCTGTATTCGCATATAAGGCAATACCGCTTGTGTGGTACGCAGAATGCTAAACACATTGGTGTTAAATAAAAATTCTGCTTCTTTTATCGAGGTCTCCTCTACTGCACCAATTAAGCTTGCTCCAGCATTATTTATTAAAATATCAATATGCCCAGCTTGATCAATAATAGAATGAATCCCGAGCTGGACAGAATCTTCATCTGACACATCCATCTCAACAAGTTCAACGCCTTCTATAGGTTGAGCTTTAACCTTATTTCTGACTGTACCGAAAACTTTATGGCCGAGTTTAGCAAATTTTTCTGCTGTAACTTGCCCAATGCCAGATGAAACACCTGTAATTACAACCACTTTTGAGTTTGACATATGAACTCCAATAACTTTTTAATTTTGAAAATTTGATCATTAAACTACTGGTTTAGCCCCGATCTTGAACCAGATCGAATACATTGCTGGTAGAAAAACCAAAGTCAGAATGGTTCCTGCAAGCGTTCCACCAATGAGTGTGTAAGCAAGCGTTCCCCAAAACACTGAGTGAGTCAGAGGAATGAAAGCTAAAATGGCTGCTAAAGCTGTCAAAATTACAGGTCTGGCACGTTGTACTGTGGCCTCCACCACGGCATTTAACGGATCTAGCCCCGCTTGTTTGTTTTGCTGAATTTGTCCAATTAAGATGAGCGTGTTACGCATCAAGATTCCGGACAATGCAATCAACCCGACTAATGCATTAATACCAAAGGGCTGCTGAAATAACAGAAGCGTTGGTACCACGCCTATTAATCCCAACGGGCTGGTTAAAAACACCATAATCATTGCAGCAATAGACCTCACTTGAAGAATGATAATGAGTAGTGTCATTGCCAACATGATTGGAAAAATAGGAAGCATGGCTTTAGTGGCTTTACCTGACTCTTCAATAGAACCAGCCTCTACAATCTGATACCCCTTTGGTAGGTCTTTAATGACTGGTTGAAGCTGTTTGGTAATTGCGGTAGATACATCGGGTGGTTGTAATCCCTCAACAATATCTCCACGAATAGTCATTGTTGGCACCCGATCTCGACGACGAATGACAGGTTCTTCCATGCGAACTTCAATTTTGCCAATTTGTGCTAAAGGAATACGTTGTCCATTTGCGCCAGTCAGTGTGAAATCACCAATTTTGGCAGGGTCTAGTCTTATATCGCCTGCTGAACGAGCAATCACCTGTACGGTACGAATATCTTCGCGTACAGATGTAATTGGAATACCGGTTAACAAAAACTGTAATTGCTGTGCGACTGAACTTGATGTTAAGCCCACTGCTTGTAGACGGTCTTGTTCCAATGTGAAATGCAAGGCTGGCACACGAGTTCCCCAGTCCGTATTTACAGTTCGCATCATTTGGCTAGCATTCATAACTTGCTGAACCTGAGCTGCAATCACACGTAATTTTTCTGAATCAGGGCCTGAAACTCGGTAAGCTACTGGATATGGCGAATAGGGTCCAAACACAAGTTGTGTTACACGTAGCTGCGCTTCAGGAACCAGCCCATTTGAAATAGCTTGTCTTAAGCGGTGTTTTAAAGCTTCACGTTCTTCTTGATTGTCAGTTCGTACCACAATCTTGGCAAAGGATGGATCTGGTAATTCAGGCCCCATCGCAAAATAAAAACGAGGGGCACCTTGACCAATATACGATGTCACAATCTTTGCTTCATGTTGCTTAGATAACCAAGCCTCAACTTTGGCTGTCGCAGCACTTGTTTGTGTAATCGATGTTCCATAAGGCATCTGTACTTCAACAAGCACTTCAGGTCGGTCAGAGATTGGAAAAAATTGTTTTTTCACCAATGCCATTCCGCCTACGGCTAAAACAAATAGCCCGATAACACTGCCGGCAACAAGCCATTTACGTGCAATCACACGTTCAAGAATTTGACGGAAACGGTTATATCGTGGTGTGTCATAAATTGCAGTATGACCGCCTTCAACTTTCTTAAAGTTGGGTAACATTTTCACACCTAAATAAGGTGTAAAAACTACAGCAACAATCCATGATGCAATAAGTGCAATACCAACAATCCAAAACATATTGCTGGTATATTCACCCGCTGTAGAGCGGGCAAAACCATTTGGCATAAACCCAACAGCGGTGACTAATGTTCCAGAAAGCATCGGTGCCGCTGTGTGGCTCCATGCATAAGCGGAAGCTGCTATACGATTAAAGCCCTCTTCCATTTTTACGACCATCATTTCAATCGCAATAATGGCATCATCAACTAATAGTCCCAAAGCAAGAATAAGCGAGCCCAGTGTAATCCGGTCAAAGTTTTTACCCGTTGCCAACATCACTACAAAAACAATAGCTAATGTGAGTGGCACGGCCATAGCAACCACCACGCCAACGCGCCACCCCATGCTAATAAAGCTTACAAACATGACCACAAGCAATGCTGCAAAGAACTTAATCATGAACTCATCTACCGATGAGCTAATATTAACTGCTTGATCAGTCACTTTGCTTAAACTGATGCCCAGAGGTAAATCTTGATTAATTGAACCAACTTCTTTCTCTAATGATTTACCAAGATCTAATCCATTCCATCCTTCGCGCATCACCACGCCCAACAGTAAGGTTGGTTCCCCACCATTACGAATCATGAATGTTGCAGGATCTTCAGTACCACGTTTAACAGTCGCAATATCTGACAATTTCAAGGTGCGACCTTGAGCTGTTATCGGGGTGTCACGAATTTTTTGTAACTTGTCAAAAGCACCATCTAATCTGACAAAAACTTGAGGACCTTTGGTTTCAATGGAACCCGCGGGAGTAAGCACATTCTGATTATTCAGTGCAGCAAATACATCTTGCGGATTTATGCCTAGGGTTGCCAAACGCTCATGTGAAAACTCAATATAGATACGTTCAGATTGCTCACCAATAATATTGACTTTCTTTACGCCCGGCACATGAAGTAGCTGCTGTCGAATTGTTTCTGCATCACGCACTAATAATCTATGTGCTTCATTTTTTGCCTTCAAAGCAAATAAAGCAAAAGTTACATCCGCATATTCATCATTAACAAATGGTCCAATTACACCAGCAGGTAAGTTACTCATTTCATCATTTACTTTCTTTCTTGCTTGATAGAATTCCTCCTGAACCAGTGATGGAGACGTACTATCAAGTAAGGTTAGCGTTGTAAAAGCCAGCCCTGGTCTGGTATAGGTTTCTGTTCTATCGTACCAACGTAGCTCTTGCATCCGTTTTTCGATTTTTTCAGCAACTTGATCTTGCATCTCTTGAGCAGTTGCCCCTGGCCAAGCCGTCACAATGGTCATCACCTTCACTGTAAAAGCTGGGTCTTCAGCTCGGCCAAGCTTTAAAAAAGCAACGATGCCTGCAATTGAAATCAAAAAAATCAAAAATAGCGTGATACCGCGTTCACGCACAGCAAGGGCCGATAAGTTAAAACCTTTCTCACTCATGAGTGGTCCCCTTCATTTTCAACTGAAGGATGACTTGCTTGTGATGTAATACGTACCAATTCACCCTCTCGAAGCAAATGCGCACCTAGAGCAACAATTTTATCCCCACTTTGAATATTGCCAGTGACATACGCATATTCATCATCAAGCTGTTTAACAACAACAGGACGCCATGTTACTTTCTGAGTTTTTCCATTAATGACCCAGACTCCAGCTCCCTTGCCCTTATCAAGTAAGGAACCGACTGGCACTTGTAAAAAATGTTGTGAACTCTGATTTTGATTAGCAATACGTACAGTAACCGTTGAACCTAAAGGGGTATTTGCTAAATCGCCGTCTAAGACGAAACGTGCCTCAAAAGTACGCGTGAGTTGATCTGCTGTATTTGATAACTGTCTAAGTTTAGCTGGGACACTTATATTTTCTTTACCAAAGAGTGTAGCTTGACCAATAGCGCCTATGGCAGGACGTAATGTCTCTGGAAGCTGAATGATTGCTTCTCTTTGACCAGAATGAGCTAAGCGAATGACTGTTTGACCCGCACTGACAACCTGACCTGGTTCGACCAGTGTTTCCATAATCGTACCATCACCATCCGCAATTAAATCGGCATAATGACTCGCGTTTAATGCAACCCTAGCTTGAGCTTGAGTCGAACTGAGCTGCGCTCTCGCCGTATCCGCTGCTGCTTTAATCTGATCATAGGCAGAAGCAGAAATAGCCCCGCTTCCTCGTAAATCCTGATATCGGGCTTCATCTTTCTCTGCTTGTTCTGCACGGGCTCTGGCTGCACCCACAGCTTCTTGTTGGGCTTTGGCAGCAAGTTCTAAATCGACCGGATCAATACGCATCAGTAACTGACCGCGCTTTACTGTCTGGCCTGCTTCAACAAACCGTTTGATGACTTTACCAGAGACACGAAAACCCAGATCACTTTCTACCCGTGCCCCTATCGTGCCTGTGAATGCTCTTGAATCAGAAGTGATTTCGTCTTGTACAGTTGCAACTCGTACTAACGGCGCCGAAGTACGGGGGTCAGATTGCGTATTTTCAGCACAACCGAGCAAGAAAAAAGGAAATATACATATTGCTGTAAACGGAATAAGGCGACGATAAAGCATATTTGAGCCCCCCTTAAGAAATTAATCAGGAGACTCATTTTTAATCAAGTGACCAATTTAGTCAATAGTCACAAATCTATTATGGCGATAAACTTCTCAGTACAAGGCTAGAAAGCAAGGTTGGAGCATCAGTGTTATATGAAATACTATGTTGTAAAAGTAGTGGGTGCAGATAAGGTCTCATGACTAAATAAATAGCCTTAACTGCTTCATCAATTGGAGTTTTTCTTTCAAAATCACCTGTTTGTCGTCCTTCTTGAATAATTTTTTGTAGTACTTTAAGAATTCGATTTTCATAAGCGACCGTAGCATCCCATTTCTCAGACGCGGCTGAAGCGGCAATTTCATAAAGCTTACGCTCTTGAGAAAATAAACGAAGGCTTGCTTCAACAATTACTTTAAATAACACTCTTAATTTTTCAGCTGGATATTCAGCTTTTTGAATGGCAGTATTAACTTCATCTTCAATTTCACGTAAACAATTGGCACATATCATTTCGCCAACCGCTTGTTTAGATTCAAAAAATTTATAAATATAAGCTTTAGAAAAACCTATAGTTTTTGCAAGATCAGAAACTGTAGTTTTCTCATAACCATAGCGGCTGAAATGTTCTGTAGCAGCAACCACAATCTGATTCCTTACCTCATGATCTTCCGGTCCTCGCTTTGAAACAGGATAACTACTTTTTTCTTTACTCATATTTTTCAATTTAAACCTTTATCTGAAAGTTGCAGTTTAACTCTTGCGAAATGATATTGACAACAAGTGACTAAATTGTATTATAGTCACAATTAACTCATTGCTCAAAATCTCGTCTCGGGGGAAATATGTTATCTAGATCTATCGTTCTCCTACCAATCATCGTAAGTACTCTTACTGCATGTACCGTAGGCCCTAATTATAAACGCCCTCATATATCGCTACCCGAGCAATACCTTGGCACTCCCTTGAACTCATCAAATGACAATAGCAAAGCAGATATTGCCGTATGGTGGCAAAGTTTTAATGATCCTCAACTGACTCGATATGTCACATTAGCGTTAAAACAAAATCTTGATCTAACTCAAGCATATACTCGAGTGACTCAAGCTCAGGCTGGATTGTCGGCAGCTAATGCCTCTTTACAACCAATAGGTACTGTTGGTGCACAAGCAGCTAAAGTTTACCAATCTGTTGAAACACCGTTGGGGCAAGTTTTAAATTCAATGCCAGATTTTGACCGACATGGTCGTTCTTATGACGCAAATTTAAGTGCAACTTGGGAGTTAGATATTTTTGGAGGCCTTCGCAGAGATCGTGAAGCTGCTCTTGCAAATTATCAGTCGTCAAACGCAGGAGCCTCAGCCGTCCGTTTAATGGTCGCAGCTCAAACTGCCAATATCTATATTAATATTCGCGGCTTACAATCTCGACTAGATATTGCCCATCAACAATTACAAACTCAACAACAACTTCTTTCAACCATTAATCTTTTATACAGCAAAGGATTAGCTTCCGAATTTCAGGTCAAACAAGCTAAAGCGAATGTTGCTCAAGTTGAAGCTGTTGTTCCTGTTCTTGGAATGAATCTAGACATTGCGATGAATGCCCTCGACGTCATGCTTGGAACCGTACCGGGAACTCACCGAGCAGAACTAGCTGAAGTAAAACCAATTCCGGTTATCCCTCACATTGCCGAAACAGGAACACCTCGTGATCTTTTACGTAGACGACCGGATCTCATCATGGCTGAAAGACAATTGGCAGCTTCAAATGCACGCATTGGCAGTGCGATTTCAGAATATTACCCAAAGGTGTCTTTAGGCGGTTTGGTAGGTAGTGCAACTACAGCAAGTGGAAACTTATTTTCAAGTGGTGCAAATCAGGCTGCGGGCTTATTAGGTTTGCGCTGGCGCTTATTTGATTTTGGTCGAATCAATGCAGAAATTCGCTTAGCTAAAGGGCAAGAAGCTGAAATGCTTGCAGCCTATCAATTAGCCGTCTTACATGCAGCAGAAGATGTAGAAAATTCTTTAATAACCCTGTCCAAACAACAAGAGCAGTTAATCGCTCTTCAAGATGGAGAAAATGCATTAAAGCATGCACAGAAAATTGCTCTAATTGCCTATAAAAAAGGGATTAACAGTCGAATAGAAGTATTACAAGCAGATTCAAATGCTTTGCAATTTTCAGATAGAAAGCTTCAAGCACAAACTGATTCAGCCCTTGCCGCTGTAGCAGTTTACAAATCTCTGGGTGGCGGCTGGCAACCTCAAAAATTTTAAGACAACCCTATTGCAATTGTAGGCACATAATTCACAAAACGAGAATCTGTTATGCGAGAACAATCCGTACGCCAGTCTTTAAGTACACACGATTTAAATCATGCCATCTTAAACGCCCCAATTCCCCTTGTAGTGGCATTATAAATATAGTTTGCTTTAGACAGCATTTTTTAAACTGCATTCCTTTATCTTCCGAATACAACTTAATGAAGCCAATTCAATCCAAATTTTAATGTGGGGGTAGGTTGAGGGGTAAAACTACAGATAAAAAATAAGCCCTTGTAAAAACAAGGGCTTATTTAGATATTTGGCGGAAGCGGTGAGATTCGAACTCACGGAGGACTCACACCCTCGTCGGTTTTCAAGACCGGTGCATTAAACCGCTCTGCCACGCTTCCAATGGCGGCTATAATATAAATAAAATCCCATCTTGGCAAATACTTTTCTATATTTTTCTTACCAACCGCTTAAAATAAAAACAAAATTTGTTAATCTGCTGAATTTTCAGGCTTTTCATAACGAATTTCATTCACATACCAGAGTTTTTCACCCGATGGCGTCAGCACCTTTACTTCATCATCTACCTGCTTGCCCAGTAAAGCCCGTGCCATGGGTGAATCAATGGAAATATGCTGTGGATGATGATCATAAATTTCATCTACACCAACGATGCGCAAGGTTTTTTGCTCACCGTCCTCGTTTTCAATATCCACCCAAGCACCAAAATATACTTTGCCCTCTTGCTCAGGTGAAAAATCAATAATTTTGAGCTCTTCTAAACGCTTGCCCAAGTAACGGACACGACGGTCAATCTTGCGCAAAATTTGCTTGTTGTATAAAAAATCAGCATTTTCCGATCGATCCCCAAGACTCGCTGCCCAGTTCACTTTCCGGGTAATTTCTGGTCGCTCTTCGTGCCACAAGTATTGTAATTCTGCGACTAATTTGTCATGTCCAGCACGTGTAATTAAGTTAGATTTCATGATGATTTTTGAAGTTTTGCTTACAATTTCTTTACAAGAATGAGCTATTCTATCCCGTATTTACACACAACTAAAGTTTATAAAATTAATTCTTCAATAAAATTAATTTGTTATGCCACATTTTTCTAAAAATTTTCGTACAAAATTTGACAAGTATATTTTTCAGCCTTATTATGCGCCCATGTTTTTAGTTTGCTTAATTTTTAATCTATGTAGAAATTCTACATGATTCTCCTTTTAATCCTATGTCATTTTGAATGACGTCATGACTGCCCAACCCTTATTGAATTTATCAAACTTGTAAAAGTCTGAGGCCTGTTTGCCTTTGCTTTTAGGGCATAAATTACTTGTAGCGGAGACAACATGCACAGTAGTTCAACTTCTGGGGCGAGGCTTTGCCTTAAACCTTTAACTTCTTCTCTCTCGTTAAAAATTCTTGCATTTAGCACAGTGTTATTTCCATTTCATAGTATCAATGCAAGTAAGTCATTCCAGTACGATGCTGTGGTCAGCGGTAAACAGCTCACCGTGGTTTCAGTTGAAAACCCAACCACAGTATTTAAAGATGGCTCGCACCAGCATGGTTTTGGTTATGACCTGGCACGTAACTATGCCAACAGCTTGAATGTCAAGTTGGTGTTTAAAACCGTACCTGATAATGCCACAGCACTGAAATGGGTTTCACAAGGTAAAGCCAACTTTGCCATGACCACTGCAAATATCAGTGAAATTGAACAAAAGCGTTTAACCTCTTTTTCAGCAACCTGTGGTGATATAAACAGCCTGCAACAGAATGGTCTAAATACCAGCCTGAACTGGGTCTTTAAACATGCAAATGATCCACTTGCCCAAACTGCAAGTGGCTTTGTCTGTCAGAGCAAACAGTCTGGTGCAATTCGCCAATTGGCATCGTTCTATAATCAGAATGTGGTACAAGAACATTCATGGGATAGTATCCAACGTGACTTAAATCAGCGCATGCCGATTTATAAAGCCAGCTTTAAAAATACCGCAACAAAATATGATTTAGATTGGCATTTGCTGGCAGCAATTGGTTATCAGGAATCGTATTTAAAACCGAATTCCGTTTCCCCTACAGGTGTTCGCGGATTGATGATGCTGACCAATAGCACTGCCAAAGCCATGGGGGTCAGTAATCGAACCGATCCGGTACAAAGTATTGAAGGCGGTGCGAAATATTACGACCAGATGTTAAGTCGATTTTCAGATGTCCCTTTGCCTGACCGTAACTGGTATGCGCTGGTTGCCTATAATATGGGACCGGGGGCAGTCGAGCAGATTCAAAACCGCATTCAGGCTCAAGATAAAAATCCGAACAACTGGGTTAACTTGTATAGTTATTTAGAGCGTAACAAGGCCAGCAATGGTCGTTACCGTCAAGCGGTACAATATGTAACCCGTATTCGTGCCTATCTAGAACATATTAAAACTTCAGAGTTAGTAAATATTTAATATCTTTTAATATCTTCCAGATAAAAAAGCTTACCCCAGGGTAAGCTTTTTTGTGCTTAAAATAAGTTAAGCGATAGTTCTGAAGCAAAAAGCCCTTAAACTGTTTGCTCAAGCACTTTTTTGAATAAATCTTTTTGCTCTTGGCTTGGCTTGGCTGTTTGTAAAGCCATCAATTGTGACATATCGCCTTGAACTTTGATTTTACCAGTCATGAAGGCTTGCATTGCAGCAGCCATATCAAATTCAAGGAACACTTTACGCAGAGTTTCCCCATCCATGTTCAACGTGGTTTTCGCATTTGAAGATAGACCTTTTTTGATTGCACCACCATCAAGAGACAATTCTGTATTGCCTTGAGCATCAGACACCACCAGGTTGATGGCTAAATTTGCAAGTGCAGGTGGCAAGTTTAAATCACCAGCTTGCGCAGTTAATGTTTCTACAGTTGAAAACCAATCATCAGTTAAAAAGGCAGGCATGATCTTTCCTCAATTTATTTGTGCATTTGTGTCGCCTATCCAGACAACATCTTTGTGAAGCTATTTTGCTTGAAGCTTGTTATAGCATGTAAAATTGTTTTCTGCTTAACGTTTTTTGTACGATGCGTTCAATTTTTAAGTTTTTAATACATTTATTAAATAAATCAGATATATAAAGTTATATAAATTAGACACCAATGCTAAAATTGGTGTCTAAAAATGCGCTTAGTCCGCAACAAAACCTAAATTAACCATATTGATCCGTTTGCTTTGCCCTTCTTCTTCAGTTGAACAGCTGCCAGTGAAATCAATTTCACGTTGTGCATCCAAAGCTTCAAAGTCAAACAGTTCACGGTCGGCCAGTTGTGAAGGCGATACATTTTGCATGGCACCAAAAATACTGTGTAAACGTTTTGGATACTGCTTATCCCATTCACGCAGCATGTCGTTAATCATGGCGCGCTGTAAATTTTCCTGTGAACCGCACAAGTTACATGGAATAATCGGGAACTGGCGCATTTCTGCATATTTGATGATGTCTTTTTCTTCCACATAAGCCAGTGGACGAATCAGGATATTTTTCTTGTCAGATGACAACAGTTTCGGAGGCATAGCTTTTAAGCTGCCACCATGAAACAGGTTCAGGAAGAACGTAGCCATAATGTCATCACGGTGATGACCTAAAGCCACTTTGGTCGCGCCAATTTCCTGCGCAAAGCCATACAATGAACCACGACGTAGACGTGAACACACTGCACAATAGGTTTTACCTTCAGGCGTCAGTTTTTTGGTAATACTATAAGTGTCTTTTTCCAGAATATAATAAGGAATTTTATTTTCCTCTAAATAACGCGGCAAGACATCTTCAGGGAAACCCGGCTGCTTTTGATCCAGGTTGACTGCAACCACATCAAAGTTGATCGGTGCAATGCGTTTAAATTGCAACAAAATATCCAGCAAGGTATAACTGTCTTTACCCCCAGAAATACAGACCATTACCTTGTCGCCATCTTCGATCATTTTAAAATCACGAATGGCATGACCGACTTGACGGCGAAGCTTTTTCAACAAACGGTAATATGCCGAACTAGTGGGCAGTTCTGGTTTGAAATTAAATCCTTGTTCGGACTCAACTGGCGAGTACATAGACGAGATTTACCCATAAATAAAAATACCGCGCAATTTTATCCGATTCAGTCTGAACACGCACCAAAAGAATGTAATTTCTGCAAATTGTTTATTACTACCCTTTTCATCTAAAACTCTCACGTTTATTTTGACCTAATGAGTTCAGTTTTTAGCCACAATGCTTGCCATTTGTACTTTTCCACAGTTGTCCACAAAACCTGTGGATAACTTTGTGGATTTTAAAACACTTGACAAGGTGTCAGACCTGTTATTTAAGGCTTCTATTTAAATTGATCATTTTTTGATCAATTTAAATATTATTTAAAATCAATTGTTTATATGTGTCAAGTTATCCTGGTTAAAAAAAAATTAATATTTTTTTTGATTACTATCTCAACAAACGGTACTTGATTTTTACAAACTATTGGTAAAATTAATGGAGTAATACTTTCCATCTTGTTTTTTTTTGTTAAACTCCACTTGTACTGTTTGGAACACATGTTTTCTATTTATAAAAATGAAAAATAACTTTGTAAAAATTGGACTTTATTTTTTGGGGTGTGTAGCAGTTCAATCTGTTGCAACGACCAGTCATGCCGGCCAGACCATTTATCAATTAAAAGATTCGAATGGTACGACCTTGCTCACCAATAAGAAAAATCGTTACAACCATCTTAAAGTCGAGAAAAAAACGTATTATCCAGACAGCAATATCCATAGTTATAGTAACTGGGGTTCATCCGAAGCTTCGGTACTGCCGAGTTATAGCCGCAATAAAAATGCTTTCGATTCCATTATTAAACAGGCCGCGTCTCAACATGGCATATCTGAAGGTCTGATTAAAGCTGTCATGCATACTGAATCAGGCTTTAATGTCAATGCGCGCTCACCTGTCGGTGCCAAGGGCCTGATGCAGCTTATGCCTGCGACGGCAAGACGTTTTAATGTTTCAAATGCCTTTGATCCCTATCAAAATATTATGGGTGGAGCAAAATATTTATCCTGGTTAATGAAACGCTTTAACGGCAATACCTCACTGGTTCTGGCCAGTTACAATGCAGGTGAAGGCAATGTCGCCAAATACGGCGGCATTCCCCCTTTCAGAGAAACCCAGGACTATGTCAGACGTGTGAGCAGCCGTTTCAGCAACTTATATGCCAATGGCTTGGGTCATAGTTCGAACTCAACAAAATCTGCTTCCGATGGCGGCAAAATTGTTGCCCAGTCCGACAATGATAAATCCGCTTCATCACATGCAGCCCGTCATTATAGTTCACAGCGTCAAATTATCATGGCATCCGATGGCAGTTTCACCGATGCCCCCGGCTCCTATGCCACGGCACATGCGACAGCTTCCGCAAGAATTTCAATTGTTGACAATTAAATTGTTTTAGAAACTGTGCCATTATCGAGTTTTCTTAATTTTTCCTTGAATTTTTAAGACTTACACCTCATATTTAGAAAGATGATTTTTGATTTATAAATCAGATTATTTTTTTATTATAAGAGGATTTTCTCAATGATGCGGATTGGTTTGTTCTTGCTAACCAACCTCGCGGTACTGGTAGTAGCTGGCATTATCTTGTCACTCTTCGGTGTCGGTAGTTACCATGGCGCGGGTGGCTTAAATCTAGGCAACCTACTAGTGATCTGTTTTGTCTTTGGTATGGTTGGCTCTCTCATTTCGTTATTTATGTCGAAATGGATGGCAAAAAAATCTACCGGGACAGAGTTAATTGACCCCAATGCGCCTCGTAACCAGGCTGAAGCATGGTTATTACAAGAAATTGCGCAATTATCGCAACGTGCCGGCATTAACATGCCAGAAGTGGGTATTTTCCCATCTTATCAGTCGAATGCTTTCGCTACAGGCTGGAATAAAAACGATGCATTGGTTGCCGTTTCAACAGGCTTGCTCGAACGCATGAATAAAGATGAACTTCGTGCGGTGCTTGCGCACGAAATTGGTCACGTTGCCAATGGTGATATGGTCACGCTTGCCTTGATTCAAGGTGTAGTCAACGCCTTTGTCATGTTCTTTGCACGTGTGGTCGGTGACTTTATTGACCGCAATGTATTTGGTCGCGAAGATGGTGAAGCACCGGGACTGGCTTACTTCGCTATTACCATGGTACTGGATATCGTGTTTGGTATTCTGGCCTCAGCGATTGTCATGTGGTTCTCGCGTCACCGTGAATACCGTGCCGATGAAGCGGGTGCACGTTTAGCCGGTAAACAGGCGATGATTTCTGCCTTACTGCGTTTACAGGCAGAATCAGAATTGCCAGATCAAATGCCGAAAGAAATGAAAGCGTTCTCTATTGCAGAAGGCAAAGAACAAGGTTTCAGCTTGGCTGCATTGTTCCAGACCCACCCTAGTATTGAACAACGTGTGGCTGCATTACAACAGTTAAATTGCCCATAATCTGTTTAGACTGAATCTGTTTAGATAGACGGGATATAAAAAGCCTCCATGATGGAGGCTTTTTTGTGGCTAGATCCGCTAATAGACGGTCATTGAAATCAATGATTCACACCACTCATACACACGATATCGAGAGTAAAATCATCGATTGATTGATGTTGCATGACTTAAATATCCAGTGTTTGCCACCATTGCCATAACCAACTCAATCCCAACCACATGGCCATAATTAATAAAATGATAAAAACAACGCCTAGTAAATCAGGAAGATGCAGCCAGATCCAGGCCACAACAGGGTTACGCCAAAATACAGAAGACTGCTGCTTCTGTTCCAGACGTTCATGCAAAAAGGGATGGGTGACATGTGACTCACTACGAATCTGATATTCCTCACGAATATGATCATGCACAATGGCTAAAGCTTTGCGACTAGGACGAATAAAAACGTCAAAAATCGTTCCAGCAACGGGAATAAAACCGACCACGGCATCCATCATGGCCAACCTCAGCACTGGAGTCAGTTTACTTTGCGGTACGCCAATTTGCTTGGCTTTATAGATGGCATAACAGGTCAATGCAAATCCGGCAACATCGCCAGCCACAGGAATGGTACTTAAGGCAGCATCTGCCCCGACACCTTGTTTGGTGAATGGAATCCGTACCACCGAATCCATCATATTGGCGAACTTGGCCAAATCCCGTTCCAAACGTATGACTTCTTGCTGGCTGAGTTTTGCTTGTTCAGACATTGCCTGTCCCAGAGAATTGATCAAACTAATGGCTTGAGATTACAGTATATCTACGCGGCTTGAAGTGTAATGATGTAATGAAGCTAGGTGAGTGAAGCACAATAGCCCCTCCATCATATGCGGGATGGGCTAAAGAGATGAATAAGGTATATCAACTGCGATTCCCCCTAGACCATCTACCGAACCACTCAATAGCCCCTCTTTTGCTACAAGTCTATTGAATGGTTGAATTAAATTCAGCTTATACCTGAGTTCTGGTTTTCAACAGCGTACGAATCAGCACATACATAAAGGGAATAAAAATCAGCACCAAAACGGTGGCAAAAATTACCCCACCCACCACACTCACCCCAATTTCCTGACGGCTGGCAGCCCCTGCACCAAAGGCAAATACCAGCGGAATTACCCCTGCACCAAAGGCCAGAGAAGTCATCAGAATCGGGCGTAAACGCAGACTGGCCCCTTCCAGTGCAGCCTCAATCACACTGTGACCTTGCTGCTCGGCAAGTGAAGCAAACTCGACAATTAAAATGGCATTTTTACAGGACAAACCCATTGTGGTGAGCAAGGCAATCTGGAAATAAATGTCGTTTGGAAAACCGGCAAAATAACTGAACAGGATATTGCCGCCAATCCCCAAAGGAATGGCAGTTAATACTGCCGTAGGAATAGACCAGCTTTCGTACAGTGCCGCCAGACACAGGAAAATAAAGCCAATCGACAATATATACAGCAATATAGCCTGATTACTCGAACGTTTTTCTTCATAGGACAAACCGCTCCACGCCACATCGATACCCGGGTGCTGTGCAACTAGCTGTTCAACATCACGCATTGCCACGCCCGAGCTGACATCTTTGGCGGTATCTGCTTCCATTTGCAATGCAGTGTAGCCCATATAACGGTTCACCACATCTGGTCCGCCACTCCAGCTAACCGTGGCAAAATTGCTAAAAGACACCATCTGGTTCAAGTCATTGCGCACATACCAATATTGCAGGTCTTCAGGTTTAGAACGGAATTCGGCATCGCCCTGCATCATCACCCGTTTAATCCGGCCGCGATCAATAAAATCATTGATATAGCTGCCACCCCATGCACTCGCCAAGGTACTGTTAATGGCCGATTGTGACAGACCATTCGCCATCGCCAGTTTCTGGTCAATATTCACCTTCAACCCGGCTTTATCCGGGTTTGAGCGTTTGTCTAAATTTTCGAAGCTGGAATATTGTTTTGCCTGTTGCTGTAGCTGCTTGAACTGACTATCCAGATAGGCACGACCTTGACCATTGATATCACGAATCCAGAAATCCAACCCGTCAGTCTGGCCTAAACCACTGACCGAAGCCGGCATCGTCACATTAATCTGTGCATTCGGATTCTTTTTAAAATGCTTTAAGGCGCGTTCCCGAATGGCTTGAGCCGAATTTTCTTTGCCAGAACGCTCATCCCAGGGCTTTAAGGCAATAAAACCCTGACCTAAGTTTTGTCCCGTTCCCGCCATATTACGACCATAACGTACCATCACCAGATTTACGTTCTGTTTTTCATTTTGCAGAAAATATTGTCTAATCTGCTCACCAATTTCAGAACTTTTCGACATCGGTGCGCCATCTACCAGCTTAAACTGCACATTGAGAATGCCCTGATCTTCACTGGGAATAAAACTGGTCGGCAAGGCGCGATAAAACAAGGCAAAAACACTGATCAGTGCAGCAAACAGCAGCAAACAAATGGCTTTATATTGCAGGGTTAAGGTAGATAATTGAAGATAGAGCCGTTTTAAGCCATCCAGCTTTTGGTTAAACCAGAGCGCCCACTGGGCAGGCTGTGGATTAGGCTTTAAAATCAGGGCACATAAAGCTGGAGTTAAAATCAGGGCCACAACCAGAGATAAAGCCATAGCGACAACTAAAGTAATGGAAAACTGGCGGTAAATTACCCCGGTTGAACCACCAAAAAAGGCCATCGGAATAAACACCGCTGTCAATACCAGCGTGATCCCCACCAATGCCCCACTAATTTCCTGCATGGATTCAAGCGATGCCGCTTGAGCCGTCAGGTTTTTCTCATGCATCAGCCGCTCAATATTTTCCACCACCACAATGGCATCATCGACCAGCAGCCCAATCGCCAAAACCAAGGCAAACAGGGTTAATGTATTGATACTCAAGCCAAGCACATACAATATCGCCATCGTGCCCAGCAGGACCACCGGTACGGTAATTGCCGGAATCAGCGTCGCGCGCCAGTTTTGCAGGAACAGGAACATCACCACAATCACCAGCAACACGGCCTCCACTAGGGTTTTCACCACTTCCTTAATAGATTCTTTGACAAATGGCGTATTATCACGCGGATAAACCAGCTTATAGCCTTCAGGAAGCTGCTTCGAAATCTGATCCACTTCAGCCTGAATCAATGCTGAAGTCGCCAGGGAATTGGCACCAGAAGCCAGCGAAATGCCCATCCCGGCAGAAGGAAAGCCGTTGATGGTATTCATGGATTGATAATTTTCTGCCCCCAGTTCAATTCGGGCGACATCTTTTAAATAGATAAAACTGCCATCACGCGCAGATTTGACAATGATATTTTCAAATTCCGGCACCGTTTTTAAACGTGAACCAGAAGTGACTTTGGCATTTAAATACTGGTCTGCTACTGTCGGCAAATCACCCACCGCCCCTGCTGCAACCTGGGTATTTTGCGCTTCAATAGCGGCGCGGATATCACTCGGCATTAAATTGTATTGTTTTAATTTTAACGGGTTTAGCCAGATGCGCATGGCATATTGCGAACCAAAGACATCAACCTCCCCCACACCATCTATACGTGCCAGATCTTCTTCCAGGTGGGTCTGCATGTAGTCGGATAAGGCAATGCTGTCACTTTTTCCCAAAGCATCATATAAGCCAATGACCATGTGCGTGTCACCCAGTGACTTGAATACATTCACTCCCTGACGTTGCACTTCATCCGGTAAACGGTTCAGCACGCCATTAATGGCATTTTGTACCTGGACTTGTGCAGTATCGGGATCAGTGCCATTTTCAAAACTGATGTTAATGCGGCTGCGTCCGGATGAATCACTGCTGGAACTAAAATACAGCAGATGATCAATGCCTTTAATTTGCTGTTCCAGCACCTGAGTGACACTTTCTTCCACCGTTTCTGCTGAAGCACCATTGTAGCTAGCACTGACGCTAATCCGTGGCGGGGCGATGTCAGGAAAGCGCTCTACCGGTAAATTCAACGTTGCAAAAACCCCAAAAGCCATCAAGATAATGGCTAAAACACCTGCAAAAATCGGTCGATGAATAAAAAATCTAGACAGCATATATCCTGGTCACTTAAGTGCTAAGGGATAAAAAATTCAACTCGATCATTGAATAACTAAAATGATTGATCTGATCTTGATCATCAATGACAAAACTATAAAAGCCAATCATATTTAACAGAAAAATAAGACTTTGCCTTAAATAAGGAGAAAATGTGAAGGAATTTTCTTTATTAAATTACCACGGCTTTTAAAGCAAGCTTAGGACATATTTTTTACTATTGCATTTCAATATTTTAATTAAGTTAATGTAATTAATTTTTGCTTAAGCAAAATCGAATAGGATGGTGCAAATTATTGAATATTTAAGTGCAATGAACTCTTATTCCCCCTTTAAAGGCAAAACCGGTGTTAAGCGTGTATTGAATGCAACCCAGTATTCTCTTGCTGGTTTTAAATCTGCATTTATCCATGAAGCAGCTTTTCGTCAAATCGTCCTGATCAATGTCGTACTCATTCCGAGCAGTTTTTTTCTTGATGTGACCGCGGTTGAACAGGCGCTCATGGTTGCTGTCTGCTTACTGGCTTTGATTGTGGAATTATTGAATTCAGCGATTGAAGCAGTGGTCGATCGTATTTCCCTAGACAAACATCCACTTTCAAAAAATGCCAAAGACATGGGCAGTGCTGCACAGTTTGTAGCCCTTGGCATCATCTTCTTTGTCTGGCTGATTATTTTAATCAAGTAATCATTTTACGGCTTTCATCTTTATCAATTTTCAAAAAGCACCTTTTATCAGGTGCTTTTTTTATATCTCAATCTAAACTTTCTTTAAGACATAAAAAAACCCGGCTTGCGCCGGGTTTTTTGAATCAGTTCAGTGCTTAGTGAGCAGAGAATTGGTTCATAGTGTTTTTAGAGTCATCACCAGCTTTAAGGGCATTGTCACCAGCGAAGATTTCTTTGTGGTCGTCACCGATGTCAGAACCCGCCATTGCTTGGTGTTTCACACAAGCGATGGTACCGCGGATTTCTTTACGTTGTACGCCAGCAACATAAGCCAACATACCTTCAGAACCGAAGTAACCTTGAGCAAGCTCGTGAGTAGAAAGAGCAGCTGTGTGGTAAGTCGGAAGTGTGATCAAGTGGTGGAACACACCTGCTTCACGAGAAGCATCTGCCTGGAATGTACGAACTTTTTCGTCAGCTTCAGCAGCCAATTCAGTAGCATCGTACTCAGCGCTCATTAATTTAGCACGGTCGTAAGCAGAAACGTCTTTACCTTCAGCAACCCAACGGTCGTAAGCTTGTTGACGGAAGTTTAAAGTCCAGTTGAACGATGGTGAGTTGTTATAAACAAGTTTCGCATTTGGAACAACTTCTTTAACACGGTTCACCATGTGAGCGATTTCGTCAACGTTTGGAGTTGCAGTTTCGATCCAAAGCAGGTCAGCACCGTTTTGTAGGCTAGTTACACAGTCAAGTACAACGCGGTCGATTTGAGTGCCTTCGCGGAACTGGTACAAACCAGATGCTAAACGTTTAGGACGGTGAAGTTTACCATCACGTTTGATCAGGATTTCGTCTTCTTGCGCTTCTGAAATGTCAATTTCAGTTGTGTCTAAGTAGCTGATGTATTGAGAAGCTATGTCGCCTGGCTCTTTAACCACTGGGATTTTTTGAGTCAAGTCAGCGCCTTCAGAGTCAGTACGTGCAACGATGATACCGTCGTCAAGACCCATTTCTAAGAATGCATAGCGAAGTGCGTGGATTTTCGCGATGAAGTCTTCGTGTGGAACTGTTACTTTACCAGCTTGGTGACCACATTGTTTAGCATCAGAAACCTGGTTTTCGATTTGTAGTGCACAAGCACCCGCTTCGATCATTTTCTTAGCAAGTAAGTAAGTCGCTTCTTCGTTACCGAAACCAGCATCGATGTCCGCAATAATTGGCACAACGTGAGTTTGGAAACCGTCGATTTGAGCAGTGATTTCAGCAGCTTTAGCAGTGTCACCAGCGTCTTGTGCTTTTTTAAGTGCACGGAACAAATCGTTTAATTCTTTTGCGTCAGCTTGACGTAAGAATGTATAGATTTCTTCGATCAATGCAGGAACAGAAGTTTTTTCGTGCATAGATTGGTCAGGAAGTGGACCGAATTCTGAACGAAGAGCTGCAACCATCCAGCCAGAAAGGTAGATATAACGGCGTTCAGTCGTACCGAAGTATTTTTTGTTCGCAATCATTTTTTGTTGTGCGATGAAACCGTGCCAGCAACCTAATGATTGAGTATATTTGCTAGAGTCAGCATCATAAGCAGCCATATCACGACGCATAATCGCAGCTGTATATTTAGCAATGTCTAAACCAGTTTTGAAACGGTTTTGCATTTGCATACGTGCAGCGTCTTCAGCACTGATGTCTGCCCAAGTGTTGCCGAATTTCGCTTTTAATTCGCGGATTGCATCAATCGCTGTTTGGTATGTAGTCATGATATTTTCCTGTAATAATATTAGGATTTCATCAAGCGAAGGCTAAAATCACACTCATATTATTTGTTCAGATTTAGAGCGCTTCGTTAAGATGAACACAGATTAGATTGAGTTAAAAAATTAATCCAATATTCTCGATTAATTCCCAGTATTTATTTAAAAAATATGTAGATCAAAGTCTTATTATATTTATGTTTCAAAATTTTAAATTATTGTTTTAATTAACTTTATCTTAATTACTCAAAATCATTTTTTGCTTACAAAGTGTTCGCAATGCCGCTTTTTTCTTCATTAGACTTAAGTCGTGCTTTGAAAGGAAAAAGCTTGACCAGCTACTTTTTTAGTCATTTATGTAAATTTTTAATCAAAATCATCAAAATATGACTGTATTTTATTTCTTCTATTTTCTCTTTATAGCTCACTCAATAAAGGCCTTTATCTGCTATTAAAATCCCCGAATTTTTCTCTCTGATTCATTTAACTTTACTTCAATAAGCATGGCGTTTACCCTCGTTAATTCATTCATTAATTCATTTTATCTATATAAAATTCCACGATTATCGCGTCTCTTTTTTCATCAATATTCCTACACAAGCCTTGTCGCTTATGGCATAATCGAAATAATTTCATGAGCTTATTTTCGGTATTTCTTGTATGAATCTGGAGCGGGTCGATCTCAATCTATTAATATATCTTGATGTACTGCTTCGCGAAAAAAATGTCACGCGTGCTGCAGAACAATTGGGTGTAACCCAACCTGCCATGAGTAACATTTTGCGTCGTTTACGCAATTTATTTAATGATCCGCTGTTAATTCGTTCTTCTGAAGGAATGACCCCCACAGAACGTGCTTTGGAATTACAGCCGCGTATCCGTGATGCCTTGTCTGATCTTTCAATGATTCTGGAACCGCGTACCGAGTTCCGTCCTTATACATCGAATCGTGTTTTCCGCATTATGACCTCGGACTATGCGGAAGCGACTTTAGTACCACGTTTGGTTAAAGCCTTACGCTCCGAAGCACCCAATGTGGTACTGGACTTTTTAACCCCCAGTGACGTGTCCTACCGTGACATGGAACAAGGTAAAGTCGATCTGGCGATTAACCGTTTCAATGAAATTCCGCAAAGTTTCCACCAGGTCCTGGTCTGGCGAGACAGTTTTTCCTGTTTGCTCAATAGTAAGCATCCTGCCGCAGGAAATTTAAACCTTAAAAGTTATTTAGATGCACAGCATATCTGGGTCTCTAAAACAGGTATGGGTGTTGGCTTTGGCGTGAACCCGGAAAAACAGGCGGGTCTAGGCTGGATTGATCAGGCTCTGGAACGTATTGGTCAAAAGCGTAAAATTTCGGTCTTTACCCGTCACTATCAAATGCCCGGGTTATTGGCTGCCAATGTTGACCTCGTTGCGACTTTGCCAACACGCATTGCACGTTTACAGGCTAAAAACCAGAACCTGCTAATGAAAGACCCACCCTTCTATATTCCCGAGTTTGAATTGAAGATGGCATGGTGTCCGTTATTGCATCATCACCCGGCACATCGCTGGCTACGCCAGCTCATTCTGTATGTTGCACGCCAAATGATCGAAGAAGAAAATCGTGAATTTTTAATGAATAATTCGCAATTTTCACATTATTAAGCGCAATTTTTCTTAAATTCTTCTTTTTTAAGCTTATACTGTATTTAGTCAGGTAGTTATTTCATTACTACCTGACCTTCTTTTATGTTAAAAATATTCATAATAATGATGATCCACAGGTGGATTTGTGAGCCTCTTTCAAAATATCGTCATCATCATCATCCTCATTGCGGGTGCGGGATTCTTATCGCTCACCGAAATTGCCCTGGCGGGTGCACGTAAAGTTAAACTAAAAATACTGGCTGAATCAGGGGATGAACGTGCTCAGCAAGTGTTGGATTTACAGGAAAATTCAGCAGACTTTTTTGCAGCTTCACAAATCGGTTTAAATGCTGTTGCTATTCTTGGCGGTATTTTAGGTGAAGGTGCTTTCCGTCCTTATTTTCTCGAGCTAGTTTCACGTTTCTATACGGGTGCGTGGGCTGAAACGATCGGTTTTGCCTTGTCTTTTACTTTAGTCACGTCATTATTCATTCTGTTTGCAGACTTGATGCCAAAACGTCTGGCCATGATTGCACCGGAAAAAATTGCTGTGTCTGTGATCAACCCGATTCAAATTTTTATTAGCGTATGTCGTCCACTGGCCTGGTTCATCAATGCCATTGCCAATCTGTTATTTCGCCTGTTCAAGGTCAATACCACCCGTGAAGACAACATCACCTTTGATGATATTTCTGCTGTCATGGATGCAGGTGCGCAGGCAGGCGTATTACAGAAACAGGAACATCACTTTATTGAAAACGTGTTTGAGCTTGAAGAACGTAATGTTCCTTCGAGTATGACAACTCGTGAAAATGTCATCTATTTCACCTTGAAAGAATCTGAAGCCAGTATCCGGCAAAAACTGGCTGAATATCCGTATTCCAAGTTTTTAGTGTGTAGTGAAAACATTGATGATGTCATTGGCTATGTCGATGCTAAGGACATTTTGGTACGTATTCTGAATAACCAGTCTTTACTGCAACTCAATGAAAGTACCATTCGTAATGTATTGACCATTCCAGATACTTTGACTTTATCTGAATTACTGGACCGTTTCCGTTCCACCAAAGAAAAGTTTGCTGTGGTAATTAACGAATATGCCTTGGTAGTTGGCGTGATTACCTTGTCTGATATTATGATTACCGTCATGGGTGACTGGGTCACGCCAATTGAAGCAGATCAGCAAATTATCAAACGTGACAACAATTCCTGGCTGATTGATGGCAGCACGCCTATTGAGGACCTGAAACATGCCCTTGAAATTGATGAAATGCCGGATGAAGAAAATTATGAAACGCTTGCCGGTTTCATGATGTACCGTCTACGCAAAATTCCACGCCCTGCCGATACCGTGATCTATGGTAACTATAAATTTGAAGTGGTGGATGTTGACCATTTTAAAATTGATCAACTCCTGGTCACACGACTTCTAAAGGAAGCAGAAAATAATCATCCTGAAGAATCAGAATAATCTGGTTCTTCTTTTTTAAACTTATAATAATAAAAAGGTACGCTGATGAATTTATCTGCGTTGCTGGCCTGTCTCAGTTTTTATTCGGGAATTTATCTGCTCTATTTCTTTTTTGCTCGGCAACAAAATTCAGTTTTGTTACTGATAGGAATGGGTTTACTGCTACTAAGTGTTATTTTAATTCCCTATCCGCATGAACGCAGACGGCGCGGCTTTGACTCTACCTTGACTTGGGGTCAGTATTTTTACTGGCCACTCCTGAGCTGGTGGAGAGTGTTTATTCTTCCGATCAGCTGGCTGCTCTCTCTTATTTACCGGGATTAAAAAGCACCTCATGGATGCTTTTTTAACGAAATACTTAGTACTTGCTGATCAGCTCATCCAGTACCGCCTGATAGTGAATAGTAATGTCATCTTCCAGAATCTTGTAAGCATTGTCGAACTGCACCATTGGCCAACCTTCTTTCCAGAATGGGAAAATATTATGCAAGTCGTGAGTCACAGTCGCATCTTCACGGGTAATGGCCTGTGCAATTTGTGATAAAACCTGTGCTGTTTCGGCACCATCAATAGCTAAGTAATCAATGCCATGCGCTTTTAAAATACGAATACGGTCTTTTTTATAACGAATTTTTTTACTTTGTGCTTCATTTAAATGCAGGGCCAAAGTGACAGCTTCAACAAACTTGCTTTCAAAACTGGCATTTAAAGCAACCAGGGCATTTTTATGTGCCTCTTGACGACCAGCTTTACCCCCATTCCGGATCATCTCATTCGCTTCAGTATTTAGCACATCGCTTTTCATGGACTGTAAAATGTCTAAAATTTCGATATCGCTTAAAGATTCAGGAGATTGATCAGTCATAAACTGTCCTTGGACAAAAATAAGAAAGGGCTATTTTCGCATAATTCCTCACTGAATACAGGAATAAAATTAAGCTCCCGACTCGATTCATCATTTAGCGGTTTAAAACGTGACCCTAAGATTCAGTAAATTGGCACAATACATCTCAGCTATTATGAATATGCTAAAAACTCATGCCTGCATGTGAAATAAATAGAGCTTAGCCTTGAAATAAGGAATCTGTAATTTTCTGATTTTTCTCTGTTAAATGCTTTCAAATCCTTTATATTAGCTCTAATTTTTATGTTTCTTTAATTCTTATGATCAGTAATAAACAAACGGCAATTTTTTTAAATCAATTGCGGGAACAGTACCCAGCAGCATTTAAAAGAAATTATTTGTTTTATAGCATGATCAAAACTAAAGGAATTTTAGATGAACTGAAGGAGCTAATTCCCTGGGTTCTCGCCGCAATGATTTTTATCTCGCTTTCAATGAGTTTGGGTCATTTCATTGCTAGCCAATTTCCGCAATTCAATGCTTTTCGTGCCCAAGGCATTGCTGTGTTAGCCATTATGTTGTTGTTTATGCTTTATACGCCCGTGGTCATCAAACAGATCAAACATAGCTCTACTTCTTTATATCAGCAACTTCGCCATACTCCGGTTAAACTTGCGGTACTCATTGTGCTACAAGCCATCAATATCGCTTATATTGAAAGTACAGTTTTGCAAATTATTCTTTTTTTCTTTGCCTTGAGTTTTGGTTTTGTTCGTTTTTATAAAGAAAATATGTTCCGTGAAGGTACACAAAACGAGCAATATTTTTATCTGCAAGAAACCCGCCGCATTTGTTTTTGGGCCTATAAGCAGGTGTTAAAGATTCAGTTAAAAAGCCTATTCATGAGAAAAAACTCACCTGCCCTTCATAGGCTACAACAACAAGAAAAACAATTTATCGATTTGCATATACAGCTGATTCGTTATGAAAATGAACTGTGCAAAACACACAAGCATATAGATGTCGAAACCTATCTGGATAGCTTGATGTAGATGACATAACCATTTTAAGGGGAAAAGTTTAGTCAAAGCCCTATTTTATAGCGATAAGCACATGAATTGATTGAAAAGAAAGCAAATACACGGAAAGATACTTGCCAAGTTTTATTTCCTCCACTATTATGGCGCACATGCCCGAGTGGTGAAATCGGTAGACACAGGGGATTTAAAATCCCCCGCCCACAAAGCGTGCCAGTTCGAGTCTGGCCTCGGGCACCATTTTAATACTTTTAAAATGGTGCAATAAAAGACCCAGCAATAAGCTGGTTTTTTTATGCCTAAATAATTCAACAATAGTAAACTAATAAAAAAGAAAGAATAAAAATGAAGCGATTTAAAACGTATTTCCTGCTGTATGCCAGCCTGTTGATATGGATGAGCACAAACCTGACTCATGCAGTAGAAGCGATGGAAAAACCGCAAGTCCCCAAGATTTATGATTTATTTTCTGGCACCATTCACGAAGATCAGGGACAACTTATTTTAAATCACTGTACCTTAGCAAAGTATCCCTATCCCCTGCATTTTAATCATAGCGAAGATGAAAAGCGGATTAAAAGCTTACTACGACAAGATCCGTACTTCTGGCTTAATCTCAGAGCAAGAGCCTATAGTGAAAACGAGAGATTTCATTTAATCGTAGATGAGATAGCCGAAATTCATCTTCAGGCCAGTTGCCATCTAAGCGATCTTTTGCCTAGTCCGGCCAAACTTTAAATATACAAAACTAACAAATAGAGAGTGACTTACCACTCTCTATTCGATACCAGTTCTTCCATTTCAATATCCATATAACCGTTATCTTGCACCACCATCATCATAGCTTCAGCAATATAATCGGCTGCCGTATCATCCAAGGAAGAATCCAAATCTTCAAACTGCGGTTTCATCTTATTGATCAAAGCCACTGTTTCAGCAGCAAAATGATAAATTTCAGCTTCAGATAGATCAGGCTTAGCCACCTTCTTTGCAAACTGTTTTATAGTCTGCTTGACTTCAGCCACAAGAATATCGGGATAATATTCATCATCAAACATCGGGAGAAGTAAATCTTCAAACATACAACACTCAAAAAAGACATGCATTAACGCGAGCCTGTATAACACAAAGCAACAAAATTACCAAACGCTACAATAAAAAAGGTGATTTCCCCCATTTTTATTGACATGTCTTTGAAGTAATTAAATATCAGTCAACAATTACACCTTAAACTAAAAAAGCTCGATACCTTATCGAGCTTTTTTATATACCTAGGTTATACACCCAGATTATTCATCGCCTGCCATACTTTAATGCCATCACTCATTGCTTTGACGTCATGTGCTCGTACCATGCAGGCCCCCTGTTGAATACTAAATAAATGAGCAGCAACAGAACCCATCGCACGATTTTGAGCATCCGCCCCACCCAGAGCTTCACCAATAAAGCGCTTCCGGGAAAGTGCCGATAAAATTGGATAACCCATATCATTCAATTTATAAAATTCATTTAACAGCTTCAAATTTTGCTGTGCATTTTTAGCAAAACCAAAGCCCGGATCAATCACAATATTTTCAGGTTTTACCCCAGCCTCTATCGCATCATCTACTCTCTGCTGTAGCTCTTTAATCACATCAGTGGTTACATCATCATACTGGTCTAAATTATTCATGGTGGTAGGTTCGCCACGCATATGCATAATAATTACAGGAATATTCAGCTCAGCAGCAGTTAGCAAGGCATGAGGACGGGTTAATGCACGCACATCATTCCAGATATGCGCCCCTGCTTGCACTGCTGCTTTAATCACTTCGGGTTGTGAAGTATCAATTGAAATAATGACATCATGCTTAGCCAATTCTTCAACTACAGGCACTACACGGCGTATTTCATCATCCACCTCCACCACAGAAGCACCGGGACGGGTTGATTCCCCCCCAACATCAATTATGCTTGCACCATCCTCTATCATCTGCAAGGCATACGCTATGGCTTGGTCTTTGATATTATGCTTTCCGCCATCACTAAAAGAGTCTGGAGTGACATTCAGTATCCCCATCACGTGGGGCTGAGACAAGTCCAACTTCATTTGACCACATTGCAGCATTCGATTAGGTAATGGCATCAATTGCATTATATTTCTCCTTCAAGCAATCCGGCTATTCTAACAACTCTACAATTTTACAGTCTGAAATCTTTTCAGACACAACTACCTTATCCATAAAAAAAAAGAGCCTCATTTGAGACTCTTTTTTCTAACCATCCAACTTAGCTTGCTGGTAATGGTGGAGGAGTTGCAGGACCGTCTGTTGGTGTTACATCAATCACCGGATTTTCAGCAACATATACTTTAGGTGGTTGTGGTTCACGACCTTCCATGATGTCACGGATTTGGTCACGATCAATCGTCTCCCATTCCATCAAAGCTTTCACCATGGCATGCGCGATATCTTTGTGGTTTTCCAGAACCTCACGAGCAACTTTATATTGTTCATCCAGAATGCGGCGAACTTCAGCATCCACTTGTTGCTGGGTTGCTTCAGAAATAGTCCGACTACCAACATTTCCAAAGAAGCCGTTTTGGTTTTCATCTTCATAAACCATCACACCCATTCGGTCAGACATACCGTATTTAGTCACCATTGCACGTGCCATTTTGGTTGCACGTTCAAAGTCATTTGAAGCACCGGTCGACATTTGGTTAATGAAGACTTCTTCAGCAATACGGCCACCAAATAAAATGGAAATCTCATTCAGCATTTTGTCTTTATAATGACTAATTGCATCTTGTTCCGGCAATTGCCAAGTCACACCCAATGCCCAGCCTCGTGGCATAATGGTGACTTTATGTACAGGATCAGTACCCGGCAAGATTTCCGCCACAATCGCATGACCCGCTTCATGGTAAGCAGTAGCACGACGTTCTTCTTCACGAATCACCATCGATTTACGTTCAGGCCCCATATAGATCTTGTCTTTAGCATCTTCAAAGTCATGCATGTCGACTGTGTTCTTGTTACGACGGGCAGCAAATAACGCTGCTTCGTTTACAAGGTTCGCCAATTGTGCACCAGAGAAACCTGGTGTACCACGAGCTAGCACTCTGACATCCACACCCGTGTGTGAAGGCAATTTTTTCAAATGTACATTCAGAATCTGTTCACGGCCTTTAATGTCTGGAAGACCTACCATCACCTGACGGTCAAAACGGCCAGGACGAAGGAGTGCTTTATCCAGTACATCGGCACGGTTGGTTGCAGCGATGACGATAATGCCTTCATTACCTTCAAAACCATCCATTTCTACCAGCATCTGGTTGAGTGTCTGTTCACGTTCATCGTGACCACCGCCAGTACCTGAACCACGGTGACGACCGACCGCATCAATCTCGTCAATGAAGATGATACATGGTGCATGGCGTTTCGCCTGTTCAAACATGTCACGTACACGTGATGCACCGACACCCACGAACATTTCAACAAAGTCAGAACCCGAAATACTGAAGAATGGAACTTTTGCTTCACCAGCAATCGCTTTGGCAAGCAAGGTTTTACCGGTACCTGGAGGACCAACCATCAATACGCCTTTAGGAATACTTGCGCCCAGACGTTTAAATTTAGATGGATCTTTCAAGAAATCTACAATTTCAACAACTTCTTGTTTAGCTTCATCACAACCAGCAACATCGCTAAAGGTGACTTTAATCTGGTCTTCAGACAGCATTTTGGCTTTCGATTTACCAAAGCTCATCGGACCGCTTTTGCCACCTGCACCACCACCCATGTTGCGCATAAAGAACATGAATAACAAAATGATCAAAAGTACAGGGAAGCTAGCGATAAGAAGTTGCATCAACAAACCTTGACGTTGCGGTGCAGTCCCTTCTACAACAACATTATGTTTAATGAGATTTGGCATCAGTTCCGGGTCTTGAACCGCGGGACGAATGCTTTCAAACTCTGAACCGTTTGTTTTTTCACCACGAATTCTTTCGCCATCAATGGTGACTTGCTTAATTTGACCAGCATTCACCGCTGAAACAAACTCTGAATAATTCATTGCAGTCGGTTGATTGCGGTCACTGATGTTACTGAAAATCAGAATCAGCACACCCAGTATAACCAGCCACAATACGGCATTCTTGAAGAGATCGCTCAAAGCTTTATTCCCATATCAATCTAATTTGATCATGCCCAAAAATGGGTGACCCTAATTTAAGCTGAAGATCAGCTTTGCAATATTTTAAAAATGTACAAAATGCACAATTTTTAACGTCTTGGCAAGTAAACTTTATGTAGAGGCCTTCTTACGACCTTGCCCGATTAAAAATACTTCTTTAGAACGGGCACGTGAAGCGGCAGGTTTTGCCGTCTTCAATACATCAAAACTATCTACAACTTGTTTACGGAATTCGTCAAATCCAGTGCCCTGGAAAACCTTGACGATAAATTGGCCTTTCGGTCCTAAAACCTTGTTGGCAAAATCTAAAGCCAGTTCACACAAGTAAATTTGACGCGGTTGATCTACAGCCTTATTACCTGATGTATTGGGGGCCATATCCGAAATTACAACGTCTACAGTCCGTCCGTTTAAAATATTTAACAATTTTTCAAAAACTTCTTCCTCACGGAAGTCACCTTGCAGGAAGGTCACATCCGGCAAGGCATCCATAGGTAAAATGTCGGAGGCAATCAACAAGCCTTTGTCACCGACTAATTTACCTGCAATTTGTGACCAACTGCCGGGTGCCGCACCCAAGTCAACCACAGTCATGCCCGGTTTAATAATTTTGTATTTTTCTTGAATTTCAAGAAGCTTATAAGCAGCACGCGCACGATAACCTTCCTTTTGTGCTCTCTTTACAAAAGGATCATCCAAATGCTCGCGCATCCACTCTCGACTACTTTTTGACAACTTCTGGTTGGTAATGCGTGTCGCCATAACTCTCTAAATAATAAAAAACTTCTAATAGGTGATTGTACGTGAAAAACATAGGCCTTGCAGTATACATCTGTATCTAAATCCAATCTTTGAAAGGTTTTTTTCAATAATTGAAATCGATTATTTCAACAGAATATAAAGCGTTTAAACTTGGCATTTGTTATACTAAGCCGTTTTTAAAATTAGGTTATCTTTATGGCGGCTTTATCTATTCAGGAACGTAAACGTTTACGTCAAATCGGACATGCATTAAACCCGGTGGTTATGCTGGGCGATAAAGGTTTGACTGAAGCTGTAGTCGAAGAATTAAACCGCGCTTTAAACGATCACGAATTGATTAAAGTGAAAATCGTAGCGGAAGATCGTGAAGAACGCGCATCTTTAATCGAAGATCTTTCAGCTCAGACTGGTGCTGAAATTGTTCAAAAAATTGGTAAAATTGCGCTGATTTATAAAAAAGCGGCAAAACAGAATGCCAAATTATCCAACTTGGTTCGTCACGCTCATTTGTCTAACTAAGTAGATTTCATGGCAAGTTACGAACTTAGCGCTTTTGATCGTCGCTTTCAATCGATCTCCCTGGTTGCTGCGATTGAACAACAAAGCCCATATAGCTTAAATGTTGGCTACTGGTTACGCGACCCCAACCAGTTCATACAATGGCCTGAACTGGTTCAAGACTACCCTCGTCAAGATTTCCTATGGGAACACACCTGTTTTGAAATTTTTATTGGTGTACAGGGTGAGGATTTCTATCGCGAAATCAATCTGTCGCCTTCTCAGGCGTGGCAGGTATATCAGTTTGAGGAATATCGCTATCCGGAAGATATGCCGCCTCAAGCCGCCGATGACATCGAACTGAACCAGCTTAAACGCACACATTATGGTTTAAATGTGAGCCTTGATTTAACCGAGTTTATGTTAAAGCACAAATTGCAATGGTCGGATTTGTTTCTGGGCTTAAGCGCTGTACTCAAAACCTCGCAAGGCGAACAATATTATGCCATGCAACACAGCAGTCCAAATGCGGACTTTCATAACAAGCGTGATTGGCTACATCAGTTCTAGAGCATAGCAGCAATATTCAAACAGTAAAAAAGTGAGGCAAAGTACCTCACTTTTTTATGTCTTCAATGTGTACCTAAAGAAAACTAGCATAGGGTCCTTCCTCGCCAGTATAAGCAGACATGTCTACTTATATGTCAGCTTTTTAAAGTAGGTTCCTCATCCGACTTCACTGACACCTTTTTCCACACATCTAAAGTATGTTCTTTAGAACGTTTTAAAGTTTCAGCCAGATGATCTTTATGTTTCACTGAAATTTGGTTGACATCGTCTTTTAACTCTTTGCCAAGTTTCGATAAGTCTTCAATCACCGCATTAAATTCAGCTTTTACGAACTCTTTCAATTCTGCCAAATCTTTCTGTGAAAAATTGAGTTGCTTTTTAATGGTTTCAATACGCTGAAAAAGGTCTTGTTTTAAACTTTGAATCTGCTCTTGAACATTTGCCTGTACCTCCTTTGCCTCTGCTTTTACATTCTCAGTAGATTCTGTCACCGCTTCTGTCACTTTTTGCTGTGCTTCTTTAGATGCCTGTTCCAACTTGTCCGCACCTTCTGCAACCACTTCCTTTAAGGTAGTTTTTGCTTTTGTTGGCTTGTGTTCTAAGGTCATGATCTTTTTTCCTATAGTTATTACATGAGAGCTCTAGCGTATTCCGTTTTGATAAAATTTAAGTTTTGATTTGTTAGACAATTCTAATTTGCTTACATTTTACATACATAGATGCAGAAACAGACTTTAAGCCAAAAAGCAAGGGATTTATCTCATACTTTTGCTGTAAAGCCGTTGGACTTAAAGGCTATTTCTGCGTATAATGCCGTGTTAAGTTCAAGCGAGCAGACAAGGAGGATAGGTTTTATAATAGCCTTCCTTTTTTTTCGTCTACTCGCTTTTTTACAGCCTAAATTTCAGGAGCTTTGGTTTGAGCACCCCAGCAATTTTAGCCCTTGCCGATGGTACTATTTTTAAAGGTACTTCAATTGGCGCATCGGGTAGTACGACTGGTGAAGTCGTTTTCAACACTGCCATGACTGGCTATCAAGAAATTTTGACTGACCCTAGTTATGCACAACAACTTGTCACCCTGACTTATCCTCATATTGGTAATACAGGTTGTAATGATGAAGACGCTGAGTCAGGTCGAATTCATAAAGTTTGGGCCAACGGATTGATCATTCGTGACCTTCCTTTATTGCATAGCAACTTCCGTGCTGAGCAATCACTTGGTGATTATCTTAAACAACACAACGTTGTGGCTATCGCAGACATTGATACTCGTAAACTAACGCGTATTCTGCGATCTAAAGGTGCACAAAACGGTTGTATCCTTGCTGGCGAAAACGCTACAGAGGAAGACGCTTTAGCTAAAGCCCGTGCTTTTGGCGGTTTAAATGGTTTAGACCTTGCTAAAGAATGCTGCGACCCTGAAGGTTTTGAATGGACAGAAGGCTCTTGGACTCTAGGCAAAGGGTTCTCTCAACCTGAACTTAAATTCCATGTTGTTGCATACGATTACGGTGTCAAAACCAACATCTTACGTATGCTCGCGGACCGCGGTTGTAAATTGACTGTTGTACCTGCTGAAACTCCTGCAGAAAAAGTCCTTGCTTTGAATCCGGATGGCGTGTTCCTGTCAAATGGTCCCGGCGATCCAGCAGCATGTGACTACGCAATTGAAGCTGTAAAAACAATTGTAGAAACGACTGAAATTCCAGTATTTGGTATTTGTTTAGGTCACCAGATTCTTGCACTTGCCTCAGGTGCAAAAACTGTGAAAATGCCTCACGGTCACCACGGTGCCAACCATCCTGTACAAAATCTTGAAGATGGTACAGTGATGATTACTTCTCAAAACCACGGCTTCGCAGTAGATACAGATACGCTACCGGCTAACTTGAAAGCAACGCACAAATCACTGTTCGACCAAACCTTGCAAGGTATGCATCGCACAGATAAACCTGCGTTCAGCTTCCAGGGTCACCCTGAAGCAAGCCCTGGTCCACATGACTGCGCACCATTGTTCGATCATTTCATCGAACTTATCGAAGCATCTAAGAAGTAATTAAGGAAGCATCATGGCTAAACGTACAGACATTAAAAGCATCTTAATTATCGGTGCAGGTCCGATTGTGATCGGTCAAGCATGTGAGTTTGACTACTCAGGTGCTCAAGCGTGTAAAGCACTTCGTGAAGAAGGCTACCGTGTTATTTTGGTCAACTCTAACCCAGCGACCATCATGACTGACCCTGCTATGGCAGATGCAACTTACATCGAGCCAATTACCTGGCAAACTGTAGCTGCAATCATTGAGAAAGAACGCCCAGATGCAGTTCTTCCAACCATGGGCGGTCAAACTGCATTGAACTGTGCCCTTGCCCTGGACGAGCACGGCATTTTAGAAAAATACAATGTTGAATTGATCGGTGCGACCAAAGAAGCGATCGAAAAAGCTGAAGACCGTAAACTCTTCGACCAGGCAATGCGTAAAATTGGTCTTGAATGTCCAAAAGCTGACGTTGCTGAGTCAATGGAACACGCACTTGAAATTCAAGCCCGCTTCGGCTTCCCGGTCATTATCCGTCCTTCATTCACCATGGGTGGTTCAGGCGGCGGTATCGCGTATAACCGTGAAGAATTCATTGAAATCTGTGAACGAGGTTTCGATCTTTCTCCAACTAAACAGTTATTGATTGATGAATCACTCATTGGCTGGAAAGAGTACGAAATGGAAGTTGTTCGTGACAAAAACGACAACTGTATCATCGTATGTACCATTGAAAACTTTGACCCAATGGGCGTGCACACAGGTGACTCAATTACTGTTGCTCCTGCTCAAACGCTTACAGACAAAGAATTCCAGTTACTGCGTAACGCTTCTTTAGCTGTACTTCGTGAAATTGGTGTTGAAACTGGTGGTTCGAACGTTCAGTTCGGTATTAACCCGAAAGACGGTCGTATGGTTGTCATCGAGATGAACCCACGTGTTTCTCGTTCATCTGCATTGGCATCTAAAGCAACTGGTTTCCCGATTGCGAAAATTGCTGCGAAACTGGCTGTGGGTTACACCCTTGATGAGTTGAAAAACGACATCACTGGTGGTACAACACCTGCATCATTCGAACCTGCAATTGACTACGTTGTTACCAAGATTCCTCGTTTCAACTTTGAGAAATTCCCACAAGCGGACGCAACTTTAACCACGCAGATGAAATCTGTAGGTGAAGTGATGGCGATTGGTCGTAACTTCCAAGAGTCTATGCAAAAAGCGCTTCGTGGTCTTGAAGTGGGTGCTTGCGGCTTTGATGAAAAAATCGAAGTGGGTACTGAAGGCGCGAAAGAAAAGATCCTGCAAGAACTTAAAGTTCCAGGTCCTGAGCGTATCTGGTACGTAGGCGATGCATTCCGTCATGGTTTCACCCTAGACGAAGTATTTGCTGCAACAAATATTGACCGCTGGTTCTTGATCCAGATCGAAGACATCATCAAAACTGAAAACCAAATCAAAACTTTAGGTTTTGGTGACTTAAATGCCGACAATATCCGTGCATTTAAACGTAAAGGTTTGTCAGATCTTCGTATTGCTGGCTTGATGGGCATTTCACAAAAACAATTCCGTAAACACCGTTGGAACCTGGGTGTGACTCCAGTTTACAAACGTGTAGATACCTGTGCCGCTGAATTCGAATCTGATACAGCGTACATGTACTCAACTTACGATGAAGAATGTGAAGCGAATCCATCGACTAAAGACAAAATCATGGTCATCGGTGGCGGTCCTAACCGTATTGGTCAAGGTATCGAGTTCGATTACTGCTGTGTACACGCTGCCCTTGCCATGCGTGAAGACGGTTATGAAACCATCATGGTGAACTGTAACCCTGAAACGGTTTCTACAGATTACGACACTTCTGATCGTTTGTACTTCGAACCGATTACCCTTGAAGATGTACTTGAAATCGTGCGTGTCGAGAAGCCTAAAGGCATTATCGTACAATACGGTGGTCAAACACCGTTGAAATTGGCTCGTGCTTTGGAAGAAGCTGGTGCGCCAATTATTGGTACATCACCTGATGCGATTGACCGTGCAGAAGACCGTGAACGTTTCCAGCAAATGATTCAACGTCTGCAACTTCGTCAGCCGAACAACAGCATCGTAAAATCTGCTGAAGAAGGTATGGCTGAAGCGGCGAAAGTTGGCTACCCACTGGTGGTGCGTCCTTCTTACGTTCTTGGTGGTCGTGCGATGGAAATCGTTTACAACGATGACGAATTGAAACGCTACCTACGTGATGCAGTTCAGGCATCGAACGAAGCGCCTGTTCTTCTTGACCACTTCTTGGATGATGCCATCGAAGTTGACGTGGACTGCGTATCTGACGGTAAAGACGTTGTGATCGGCGGTATCATGCAGCACATTGAACAAGCAGGTATTCACTCAGGTGACTCTGCATGTTCGATTCCTCCTTACTCTTTATCTCAAGAAGTACAGGACGAAATGCGCCGTCAAACGATTGCCATGGCGAAAGAGCTTGGCGTAATTGGTTTGATGAACGTTCAGTTTGCGGTTAAAGGCACTGATGTTTACATTCTTGAAGTGAACCCACGTGCGTCTCGTACTGTACCGTTCGTTTCTAAGTGTATCGGTGAATCTTTAGCTAAAGTTGCTGCACGTTGTATGGCGGGTCAATCTCTAGAATCTCAAGGATTCACTTCAGAGATTATTCCTAAACACTTCTCTGTAAAAGAAGCGGTGTTCCCATTCAACAAATTCCCGGGTGTTGACCCAATCCTTGGCCCTGAGATGAAATCGACTGGCGAAGTGATGGGTGTAGGTAAAACATTCGGCGAAGCATTCTACAAAGCTGTACTAGGCGCGAATGAACGCTTACCTGGCCTTCCAACCGAAGGTGAAGTGAAGCATGCATTCATCTCTGTACGTGATTCTGACAAGCCTCGTGCTGTTGGTATTGCGAAGCAGCTAGCTGGTTTCGGCTTCAAAATTCTTGCGACTGGCGGCACCTATGACGTGATTAAAGCAGCAGGTATTGAATGTGAACGTGTGAATAAAGTAACTGAAGGCCGTCCAAATATTGTTGACCGCTTGAAAAATGGCGAGATTCACCTCATTATCAATACAACTGAAGGCAAACAAGCTCAGCAGGATTCATTCTCGATCCGCCGCTCTGCTCTTCAAGGTAAGGTGTATCACACAACAACTTTGAATGGCGCAGACGCTGTATGTCAAGCTTTAGCAATTAAATTGCCGATGGATGTTTACCGCTTGCAAGACCTTACCAAAGGTTAATTAAGTTACCGAGAAGTCCCGCTACCTCTCGGTGGCGGGCTTTTTTTATTTATAAACCAGCTGTATTTTTTTTAATTTAACTTAGAGGGACAACAATGCAACGTTATCCTATGACTCCTGAAGGCAAAATTGCCCTAGAGAAAGAATTACACCAACTAAAAAGTATTGACCGTCCACGTATTACTGCAGCGATTGCTGAAGCACGTGAACATGGGGACTTGAAAGAAAATGCAGAGTACCACGCAGCGCGTGAACAGCAAGGCTTTTGTGAAGGTCGTATTCAGGACATCGAAGGTAAACTCGGTGCGTGCCAAGTCATTGATGTAAAAACACTTGAGCAAAATGGCCGTGTGGTTTTTGGTGTAACGGTAACAATTGAAAATATCGACACAGAAGAACAGAAGACTTACAAAATTGTTGGCGATGACGAAGCGGACTTTAAGATCAACAAGATCTCAGTAAACTCTCCGATCGCACGTGGCCTGTTGGGTAAAAACGAAGGCGACGAAGTGAAAATCGTTACTCCGCAAGGCGAAGTTGAATACGAAATTGTAAAAGTTGAATATATCTAAGTTTTAAATAGATATTTTAGACTGTAAGAACCCCTCTGATGAGGGGTTCTTTATATTCAGTCTTCTGCTACAGAAAGCTGAGTTCCAGCTTATTTTAAAAGTCCCGATGCAAATAACTGAAATGCATGTAAAGCCTCATGCAGGACCTTCTCAGGATGCTCACTTGAGGCGACCCACAGTGCCGCATTCATGGCAGCACCATTTAAAAATACGGCCGCTGCTTCAGGATCGACTACTTTAATCCGGTCTGCTGCCAACAACTGCTCTACGCACTCACGCGTGGACTGCAGGCATTTATTTTGACTTGGCCAATGTGCAGGATCACCCAATACCGCAGGTCCATCACGCAGCACAATACGCTGAAACTCAGGATTTAGAGCATTTTCAATGTAGGTCCGCCCTTCTAGCATCAACCCTTCCCAAAGATCTTTAGGTTGTCCCAGATGTTGCCCGGCATATTCCGCCATTTCCGAATCAATTTGATCGACCACAGCAGCAAATAGGCCCCGTTTATCGCCAAAATGATGGTACAGCGCACCACGGGTCAGCCCTGCTTCTGCCGTGAGTTTATCCATTGAGGTGTCTGCATAACCATATTCAGCAAAGGCACGGCGTGCGACTTCTATGAGTTTTTTGCGGGTTTCCGCCATTTTTTGTTCACGAACAGACATTAGTTTCACCACATAATCATCGTAAAATTTTAATTGACATACGGATCGTATGTCAATTATGTTTACATACGAGGTGTATGTGAAAAGCGAGGCTGCTTTTAAAACCTAACATTTAAACTAGATATTGAATGAGAATAAACATGACTAGAACTGCAATATTTCCAAAAGACCGCCATGCACTCTATGAACAACATGGTTACTCTGCCGCCATACAATCAGACAATTTATTATTTGTATCAGGACAAGTAGGCAGTCTAGAAGATGGCAGCCCCGAACCTGATTTCAAAAAGCAAGTGCAACGGGCTTTTGAAAACTTAGCTGCGACATTGGCAGCTGCTGGTTGTACCTTTGACAATATTGTTGATGTCACCACCTTTCATACCGATCCTGAACGGCAATTTGAAAGCATCATGAAAGTTAAAAATCAGGTATTTACACAAAAACCTTATCCCAACTGGACAGCTGTGGGCGTGACTTGGCTGGCAGGTTTTGATTTTGAGATTAAAGTCATTGCCCGTATTCCTAAAAGTGCATAGATCATATCAGCACATGCTTTAGGATTTGCTTCACTCGCTGAATTAAGATTATTGATTCAGCTTGACAGCAATTCGGTATAATGGCGCATTCCTTGTTGTTATAGCCCACTCATGTCTGAAAAGTTGATTAATTCCCCTGTGAATCACTGGTGCGAGTTCGAATTCATCTCGAAAACGGTGAAGAATCCAAACATTCACATCAAGGGCAATTACAGCTATTACTCAGCCTATTGGGATCAGGGATTTGAGCGTTGTGTGGTGAGGTATCTGCATGACAAGCCCGCTACACCAGAGAAGCCTATCGATCAGCTCTATATCGGTAATTTCGTCTGTTTTGGCGCAGAATGCGTGATTATGATGGGCGGCAACCAATTACACCGTACGGATTGGATTTCAGCTTTTCCGTTTGATACCCGTAGTTTTGTGCCTGCGGGTAACACCGTGATTGGTGATGGCTGCTGGATTGGCTCACGTGCCATGATTATGCAAGGCGTGAAGATGGGCGAAGGTGCTGTAGTTGCGACTGGCGCTGTCGTCACCAAAGACGTACCACCTTATGCCGTGGTCGGTGGTGTGCCTGCAAAAATTATTAAATACCGTTTCCCCGAAGCTGATATAGAAAAACTGCTTTCACTTAAGCTTTATGAGCTAGATGAAAAGCAGTTTTTAAAGATGCGTGAGCAGTTGCAGACGGATGATGTGGCTAGCTTGGTAAATTTTATATCTAATTCATAAAATTACAGTCCAGTTTTTATATAATTCATCCAAGATTCAATAAAATCACTAGTTTTACTCAGAGAGCTTATTGAAAATGCAGACAAATACTCTATGTACTTGCTTTCTTTCCAACTAGCATCATCTCTAATTCGCTCAATATTATGATGCTCATGAATAAAGCTACCCATAAAAAAATCTTCAATTTTATAATCCCATTTCAATATATCTCGCACCCATGTAGTATCAGTAATTGCATCAAACTTAGTATTAAAACTTAAATTAAGATTATGTTTTTTCATAAAATCTCTCTTATTTAAATACAGATTATTAGATAAAATTTTAATAATTGTTTCAAAATACCTAATATAATCATGTTTTACCGATAACGGTGTCATCATTAGGCTAATAAGAATTAAATTCTTGTTATTTTCACTTGTCCTTAATAAAGCATATTGATTTAGCTTTTTAACTAACTCACGCGGATTTAATTTTTTCTCTAATTGTAAAGCTAAAACCCAAAAATAGAACTCGTTCACTTCATCTTTATTAGTCAACTCTCCTATTCGAAAGAGTTGTTCTTTGATAATATTTTCATAATTTTTTTCACACTTTCCTGAAGAAAGATGTACTGTAAAATCAATGAATTTTTCAAAATAATCTCCATTCAACTTCGAATCATACCCATAATAGCTTTTAACAGACTGCAAGAGCTGTGGTTTATTCATTACCAAAATTAAAACTATTTTAGGAATATCAAAGAAGTGTTTAATACGTTCAATTAAACGAATTGAAAAATCAGGACGACAACGATCAAGCTCATCAATAACGAATACTAATGGTTTATCTAAATCTTCAGCTAGTTGAGATAGTTGCTGTTTAAATGCTAATAAAGTATTTTTATCGAGACTGTAAATTAAATTGTGTAATTGCCTGAATTTGCTATGTTCATATTCACAACGGAGTCAGGCAACATGATGAACGAACAAAAACTAAAAGACCTTGCAGCAGAATTTGCTAAAGGAATCAAAACAGAAGACGATCTCAACCAATTCACCCGATTGTTGACTAAACTCACTGTTGAAACGGCTCTCAATGCCGAACTTACCGAACATCTCGGACATGAA